>CAZSGJ010000006.1:0-62104 GCA_964606305.1 uncultured Armatimonadia bacterium | reverse complement strand
CCCAAACTACATAAACCATATTCAACTGAATCGACCAATGCCTCCCACGAAGCCTCGATTATATTCGTTGATACACCAACTGTATTATACGTATGTCCGTGATGATCGGTCGACTCAATGATTGCCCGTACTCGCGCAGCGGTTCCCTCACCGGATGTAACTACACGAACCTTGAAGTCGGTTAAGCTAATATTTGCCAGCTGCGGGTACGCATCAAGCAGCGCTTTACGCAAAGCCCCATCTAGTGCATGGACCGGGCCATCGCCGTCCGCAACTGTCAGATACTCCTTATCACCGACTCGAACACGGAGTGTTGCCTCTGTAATCGGACTTTGATCAGAATGCCTTTTTTCAACCAGTACACGGTATCCAATCAAGTCGAAGAACTTTTGGTATTGCCCAGTTTCCTTACGAACGATTAGTTCAAACGATGCCTCAGCCCCTTCAAATGCGTAGCCTGCAGCTTCCTGCTCGGTGACAGTATCCAAAACCGCGCGGACTTCTTTGGAATTCTTGTCTAAGGTCAATCCCATTGTGGCCGCATGTTGCACTACGGTAGCTTTTCCAGATTGCTCAGAGATTGGCAACCTTCTGACGTTTCCGACAACATCTGGACTAACGTGTTCATATGCCGATGCATGCTTTGAAATGCCATCAACGTGAAGTCCAGCCTTGTGTGTAAATGCATTTCTACCAACGTAAGCAGCACGGGCATTTGGAGAAAGATTGGCTGTTTCGTCCACAAACGCAGACATAGACGTTAAATCTTGTAGGGTATGGTCTCTACCAACCCTATAGCCAAGTTTTAGGGTGAGATTAGCCACGACAGGAATGAGATTCGCATTCCCTGTACGCTCTCCCAGACCATTAATCGTTCCCTGCACATGACGACAGCCTGACATCACTGCTGCAAGCGCATTCGCCGTTCCGCAGTCTCCATCGTTATGAGGGTGCATTCCAATCATTGTGGCGGGAAATGTCGAGACAATGTCTGCGATAATCTCACTAATCTGGTGCGGGAGCATCCCGCCATTTGTGTCACACGGAACGATTACATCAACACCGGCCCGAACGGCCTCGGCAAGTACCTCTTTGGTATATTCCGGATTCAAGACATAGCCATCAAAAAAGTGCTCAGCATCAAGGATGACTTTCTTGCCTTGCTCTTTAAGATAGTGAACAGAATCAAACACCATCCGAAGATTTTCACCTCTGGGAACGCGCAAAATCTCATCAACCTGCCAGGCACTTGACTTCGCCACTATTGTTACTACTGGTGTTTGTGCTTCAAGGACAGCTCTAAGGAGAGAATCTGTTTCAACATCGCTATTTGCCTTTCGGGTAGCCCCGAAGGCAGCGAGAGCAACATCCCCTAGATCAATGTCACGCATGCGTGCAAAGAACTCAGTGTCTTTTGGAACAGCTCCAGGCCAGCCACCCTCGATGTAGTCAACTCCGAAGGATGCAAGGCGTTTGGCTATGCGGATTTTGTCTTCAACAGAAAACGACACCCCGTCCATCTGAGAACCATCCCGCAGTGTCGTATCGTAAATTTCTACGCGTTCCATTACTCAGCCATTACCTCTTTTGACCTTGAAGCCACTCGCAGGTCACTCCAATTAGCAGCCATTACCCAATCCCTGTACTCACCGTCACCACATTGATAGACAGTCTCGTCGACCTTTTTCAGTCCTAAGCGCTGGTAAAAACGTGATGCACGCTCATTGTGCGGATAATGCGTCAACATTACACCGTCTGCACCGGCCGCCACTCCAAGTTCCATCATCTGGTCCCATAGCTCACTTCCAATTCCGGTTCCTTGAAATGCTGAGCGAAGGTAAAGTTTCTCGAGCTTGTAGTAACGAGGAGTGCTTTGACAATCTGGAATATATCCGATGGCATAACCAACCAATTCCGTTTCATCGCGAACCACCAGAATATCAGCATTACCGTCACGACCAAACATGTCAATCATGTGCTTTGCATGTCCATCCAATAGATGTTGACGAATATGGTCTTCATGAACCAAGCCTGTCCAAGTTTCAACGAAAGTCGTTTCGACAAGCTGTTCAAGACTTGCGAAGTCTGTATCCCGGACGCGTTCAATTGTCGGCACTTAGAAGTTCTGTCCTAATGAAACATACGTTTGCAGTCTTCTACCAACCGCAAAGTCAAGCCGAATCGGACCAAACGGAGTTGAGAATCTAAGTCCAGCACCAACCCCTGTCTTGAAATCACCGGAAGATATGGAAGATCCCGTTGATGCGCCTCCGTAGTCGACAAACACTGCTCCAGTCACACTTTCGGATACAGGTACACGGATCTCAGCCGTTTGGACAAACATCGATGAGCCTCGCAACGAGTAAAGGTCGTAACCTCTCATCACATCGAAACCACCCAAGTAAAACTGTTCCGTGAGTGGAACGGCTCCCGTTGCAACACCGACCATTGTTCTGGATGCGAGTGTTAGTCCAGGCTTCTGGGATTGCTTCCGGCCGGTAAGCCTATGATAGGTTCGATAATCAAGTTCGGACTTTCCGAATGTCTTTGTACCGCCTAGCAACGTTCCTGCTTGCTCCGTAGAAACTCGCCAGTTTGAACCAGACTGTGGGTTAGTCAAGTTGTCACGGGAATCCGCACCAACTTGAAAACGGATCGCACTTACAGTACCTACACTGGCAATCAATTCGTCTTGAGTTGCCCCTAGCGACGGCGGCGCTGCAGCCATACTTACATCATCCCGCCGTAATCCGACCCACACGTCATTCCGGGCAACCCGACTACCGAACTGTACATTGGCTCCTTTGCGTTGCTCATAGTTTCGCAACGTTTCCACGTTGTTCGAAAACGTTGGAAGGAACAACGTGTTTTGGTCATAAATCGAAAAATCGGTGCCAGTTGATTTGGCATTTCCAACAGGATGTTTTAGCCCAAGAGAAAATGCCTGCCGTGCAGGCTGCTGCACGAAGTTACCGGCATTATCAATGGTGAGATTTGACCATCGTTGCCAATTGAGGTTTGCCTGGTTCAGTGTGCCAAGGAGATTATTCTCAGTCAGGGATACGAAACCGGTAAAGCCTGTAAAGTCGCCGTAGCCCACTGTGGCAGCAACGTTGCCGGTCTGCGTATCTTTGAGAGTAACCCTGACATCCACGCTGCCCAGCTCACTCGATTGGGCATCTTCATCTACAATTGGAGCGATCTGTACATCGGCAAAGGCTCCTAATCGTGCCAGGCGAGCCCGATCACTTTGACTCGTAGGCAAGTGATATGGTTTACCAACTTGTAAGTCGAGAAACCTCGTTACATGATATGCACTCGTTTTCTTACTACCAACAACAACGATCTTCCGAATACTGCCCTCCACGACGGAAACGACCCAAGTACCGCCAACCTTTTCGACATCGGAAACCACAGCCAACGGGTATCCCTGAGCTTTGTATTCATCCTGAATGGTGGCTACTACGCTCTGCCTCGTCATCGACGACAGACGATTCAACTTGCCAAGCAGGTGAGAAACCGGGAACACAGTTACGCCGCGGATATCAAAGGACTCCGCTTGACTTTGTGGAATTGCATGAGCAACGACCATGGGGCAGATCAAAGGCATGTGTCAACCTCGTAAACAAAACAAGCGTGGCCTCCGAACGGAGACCACGCTTGCAACATCTAACCCCGTCCGTTAGCGATTGATCGCACCTACCAGGAAAGCGGTGGCAATCCAAGCAATCGCAATGATGCGAGTGTAGTTGGACATGATGTCATCAAAACCCGCTTTACCGCGGAACGAACCGCCGGGCGTGTTTTGTACACCGGAGCCAAAACCTTCACTTTTAGGGTTTTGAACGACTACCACGAAGATAAGGGCAACCGACAAAAGGAAAAGTACAATCGTCAATAACGTAACGAGAATCGACATAACTAACTGGCGTCTCCGTCAGACTTCTTGTCTTCAGGCTTCTCTTCGTCAATCACCGACTTCTTGAACTCACGAATACCTTCGCCAAGTCCCTTCGCCAGCTGGGGAATCTTTGTACCGCCAAACAGAACCAAGAAGACAACCGCAGCGATTGCCCAACCTTCCCATCCTGTCCAATATGCTACTGTCATTACCGTAATCCTCCGCACTTACGTGCTGTAGTCCTATGCTACCTCATCCGATGTCGAGTCCGCCCTACCTTCAGCTGCGATTGCTGGTGAATCTTCTACGTCCACCAACTCATCAGAACTTACAGAACTTTCGCAAGCCTCCGCGGGCGACTCACTTGCAAGTGAATCATCCGTGCTGTCTGCAACCATGACAGGCTGTTCCCCATCTCCTGATTGCAGCTCAAAACTATCACCTTCGACCGAACCATCGGTAACCACATCAAGTGCGACAACCTCAGACTCCGCATCGGTTTCCGAAGCAATTAGTGTGCCATCCTCGGCATATGCATTACCGGAAATCTCAAGGGTCTTCGATGGCGGAGCCGGCTCAAGTTGAAGCTCACCATCGTGAGAGTACGCATGCGAGTCACTGAGTCCGTATTGATCCATCGGCTCGTGATAACTGGATGAATCCGTGTAGTTTGAATACGAACCATAGTTGTAGTTCGTGTCCATCGAAATGTGCTGGTCCAGATCGAGCGCCTTGGTCATGTCCCCGGACATTTTCTTCAGCTCTCGCATGGCTTGCCCTATTTGGCGGCCAATTTCAGGGAGCTTTTGTGGACCGAAAACCAGCAAAGCGATGACCATAACGATGATCAGTGTCTGTGTACCAATAATGCCTAAAACCATATTTGTTAACTCGAATACGCATATTATCGTGGAAACGTTCCCACAAGCCATCCGGGATTGTCGGCTTGACACCTTCATTTAAGTATAGTAACATCCAACCGCTATCCGCCCAGATGGTGAAATGGTAGACACGCTGGTTTCAGGTACCAGTGCCGCAAGGCGTGCGAGTTCGACTCTCGCTTTGGGCATCAACGGCGTCGGGAACGGCGCCGTTTTTTCGTTTTAGGACGGCTCTCACTTTCGGTCGCAGACTCTACCTGAGTCGATGACTTAGCGTCGTCAAAGGCCTTCTTAGTCGCGTCATCCATCGCTTGGTTCAGCTCGCCCCTGACGACGAGTGCATGAGGCACCTCACGGCTGGGTAACGATTCACTCGAATGACCTGTGGCCATGATTTTGCCATTGTAGACAATCGACGTGCTGAATCCGCTGTCCATTAGAAAGGCTTCCTGTAAACCTGCTGCCGCAGCCCCACGCGCCATCGCGGACGTTGTGATTACGTTTTGTGTGGCCCCAAACACGAGAGTCCCATCTGCCTTCCATCCAAAAAATGCCCGCTTGCGGGGATCATTGAAGTCGCTGGCGGCTGCAGTCGATATCTCACTCCTCGACCGTGCCTCTCCGTTATGCACAATCCACGCTCCAGCTAAAAAACAATCAGTGAAATCTGAGTAGAGTTGGCGCACTCCAACCTCACTGTTGAGAGCCTCTGCACTAAACGGTGCAACGGCAATACGCTTGTCGCTCCAGGCAATTAGCGGTCGTCCAACCAGTTTTTCAAGCCTTCTGAGGTCTCGATCTTCAAAGAACGTTCCCTCGTTCCGAGAGAGAAACGGACCTATCATGGCGTTATCCGTCCCCCGAAGCGCCGCATTTACGAAGAAAGTGCCGTTCATGCCGGCTTTACCTTCGTGCTTCTCAACATATGCACCAACAGATTTTCGTCCACCACTCGGGTCGCGAACCGATATTGGTATCCCTCCAGAAACAAAGACCAATGCGACACCATCAAACTCTCCGGCAGTGAGTGTTATCGGCGCGTCGTTAATGTCCGTCGCCAGAACAGCCGCAGGCACATTTTGTGCGCGTTCAAGTGCTTGTTCGAAGGCCTGTTTGTACTTTGTTTGAATCGTCCGCTGAATCTCAAGTACGCCGGGCGATTCTTCAGCAGGACCATTCTTCATTGTAAACGACATCGTGTAACCAGCCGCCTTGGCTAAAGCTACCGTTTGAGCATCAGCACTGCCGACAGGATAAGCAAGGAACGGGACGGGATGCCCTAGCTTTTCCTCCAGCAAGTTTTTTGAGTCAACGAGTTCACGCTCCTGAACATCAACAGGCAGAGACTTAAGATCCCCCGGATGTGAACATGTGTGTCCGCCAATTTCTACGAGTCCGGAAGCATCCAGTTCCTTCAGTTGCTCCCATGACATCTTTGGATGGCTTCCTGATTTGTTGCCGACGAAATCTGTGTGAACAAACATCCCGCTCGGAATGTTGCGTGCCTTCAGAATAGGCCAGGCATTCTCGTAAAAGCCCTGATAGTTGTCATCAAAGGTCAAAACAACCGAGCGGTCAGGGACTTCCTTACCTGTAACTAAATGCTCGTGCAGGTCTTTGAGTGATAGGTAGTGAGCACCCTGTTGCTCAAAGTAATCCAAAATTTCATTGAACTCGGAAACCGTGGAATCGAAGTAAACTCCTCCCTTGCCCCGCTCAAGTACAACGTCGTGAAACATCAATACCGTCACTCTTGAAGAAAGGGCCTTCGGATGCAGGGGTGCGAAGGTAGTCGAATCGTATTTTGGCTGTGGAGGGGTTTCCTCGGATGACGCAGGTACTGGAGTGATGGATGTTTCCGGCTGTTGCTGAGCACGAAGTTTGCTCGTACAGCCGGACATCATCATTGAAACGATTACGAGATACAACAGATCTCGGATCAGGAATCTTTGCACAAAATTAGTTTATGCCAATTAGTCGCAGCTCCAACCTGAAACGGAGAACTTTTTCGTAGCTTCCGGATTACAGACAGTCTCATCAAACTGACCAGCGGCGACTAAGAACTTAGCGTGGCCATCGGCAAAAATGACTGTGCCGCCTTGCGAGTGCCACTGCTTGTAATAGTATGGAAAGTACTCGTACTTGGAGCCGTCTCTGTCAAACGGAGGTGCGAACCATGGGAGCATTTCATCTCGCATGATTCTGGTCGATGCCGGTTCGACAAACTGGGCCAAAGTGACAACCGCGTTTCGTGCTTCCACGATATTGTTCTGCACACTGAAACCCGCGACCGTGCTGAACGTACAGCGTGTAAACCGGTAGCTTGAACCGTAGCAATCCCAATAGGACTGCCCCTTACCAGGGATATCTGAACATCCGCCGTATTCAACTGTACTCGGAGACCCTGATGGCACAGGACCACCTGTGTCGTCAGGGCATTTGAACACACCCGTACTCTTAACATACGGGAACAGAGCGACCTCTACCCCGAGATGGCCTGCGACATTGGCAGGAGGCTGTGTGTTGTACGCATGAAAGATTGGCATTCCCTCATCGTAGTCCTGCGCATACATCATGACCGACAGACCTACTTGCCGGGCATTTGACACGCATGTCGCCTGCCTTGCTTTCGCTCTTGCTTGGGCAAATACAGGGAATAAGATGGCTGCAAGAATCGCGATAATGGCGATTACAACGAGCAGCTCTATCAGCGTAAAGGCACGTTTCATGGTTCCTCCCGCCGACGGCAGGAGACATCAAGCCCAAAAAGACTAGCGCTTCCCTCCGCCGGTACTAACCGGATCAGGTATTTGGGGTCGGCTCTTCGCCCTCTCAGCACCGCATTCGGTGCTCCCCCAGCGCAGTTGTTGTACCACTTTTATGACTGAAAAAGATACAACTGGCAAATGCAACCACAGTAATGATTTGTGTCCTTACGACCATGTTCGGGTAATGACTTAGCGATACAGCCGCATTACGAAAGTGCTGTTTCCATGTGGGCAACTATAACTGACGTTTCTGTCACTAGATCATCCTGTTTGGTAACCCAAAGATCGAGACGTTCGCAGACTTTGGAATGAGGTCACGTCACGCGCTAAGCGTTCAATATTCCTTAATCAATAGCAACCGCATCAGAATATGAATGTGTAATGAGTTATCCATACCAAGTCATCACAGACTAGGCCGCCAATCGGTAATCTAAAGCATGCATCCCGACAATGACCAGTCATGACAGAGCAGTGCCTCTTAAGTCACCGATTGCACGTTACTCGTTCACACAACGGTAAACGCAGCCGGTCTATGTGAGCTTAACGTCAGCCCAAGGCTCATTCGAGTTGTGTTTATGGATATTGTCCGCAAATGCATCGCGACCGGTTATCCGGAATTTACTGAAGTGCTGATTCATGGTTGACCTAGCCGCTGCAAGTGCATCAGATTCACGCAACTTTGGCTCGACGTTTATGGTCTCACGCGGATCATTCTTCATGTCAAATGCCTCATCAATGAGACCCTGACCTTTACGAACAATCAGTTTATAATTAGCCGTCCTTACCATTCTTGCATTACCGTATTCACATATGGCAACTTCCCGCTGTGGTTCTGACGTTCCACTAAGGTATGGGAACAAAGATACACCAGGGTACGAAACGGAACCACGCTTGAGGTTTACTCCAGCCAAATCTAAAATGGTCTCGAACTGGTCACAGTGATTGACCCACGACATGCTCTTACGTCCACCAGCCGAGGAAGCTGGCATACGCCAAACACACGGGACACGAATCGATTCGTCATAAAAATTTTGTGGGACGGTTCCATTGCCCTTGAAGTACAAACCATGATGACCATTCATATGGCCATGGTCCCCGGTGTATAACACGGCCGTTTGATTGTCTGATCCGATGGCTGTCAGGTGGTCAAGTACACGTCCAAGACATATATCAATTGTCTCAACCGCTGCCGCGTACTGAGCCATTCTACGTGCGTGTTCCGCTGGCAGTGGCATCTTTCCCGGCAACCTTGTGGCTGAACCAGAATATCGCTCAACCTTGACAGAACTGACGGGATTCTTTGTGTATTGGTCGACCAAATGTTGTGGATGATCCGTAAATGGGGAATGTGTATCAGTCAAACCTACGAAGAGGAAGACGGGACGCTTATCTGATGAGTCACTAAGGAAATCTATGGCCCGTGATGTCAGGAAGTCCGACCGCTGACCAATATATGTAACGTCACGTCCATTGTCGTTAAATTTGCATTGTCCACGATGCGGATATTGATCTTTGTTTTCGCCAACGTAGAAGTCGAAGCCAGGTTGATGTACCCACGATTGCCCACAGTGCCACTTGCCAACAAACCCTGTCCGGTATCCTGCATCCCGCAAAAGCGTAGCCAGTGTCGGGGATTCCTCGGGAAGCCACTTCTTTGGATATGACTTTTCATCAATCCAATCATGAATGCCGTGTTGACTTGGATAGAGTCCTGTCCAGAAGGACGCACGCGCAGGACTGCAGACAGGGCTTGGGGTATAGGCGTTTGGAAAGTAGATACCATGCTGGACTAATGAATCCAATGCTGGTGTCCGAATTTCAGGCGTACCAAAACAGTTCGCAGCCCAAGGACCATGGTCATCGGTCAGGAAAACAATGATGTTCGGTTTCATAACAAAGTTCTGTCACCTGTCAAATGCTGGTACTGGAGTCATACCAATAGTTGCCAGCAGACGAATGCCATATTCAAGGGCACCATCCCCGAAGTCATATTTCGGCGTGTGAAGGTGATAAGGGCAATCGGTCCCTAGGCGCAACATTGCACCTGGAACATGCTCCAGGTAATGTGCAAAGTCCTCTGCACCCATGGTAGGTTCATCCAGCCACTTGACGGTTCCTCCAACGGCTGGGTGTGTAACGTACTCTGCAATGTGATTGGTAACAGAATCGTTGTTTACAACCGGCGGAGTACCGATCTTCCATTTGACCGACACAGTAACCCCATGTGCGCGACCAACGGCCTCAACGACATGATCAATGCGCGACATCAAAGACGTGCGGGTATCGTGTCTCAATGTTCGTAACGTTCCAGCGATGGTCGCTGTGTCCGGGATAATGTTTCTAGCGGTTCCAGCATGGAACATCGTGACAGAAACCACCGCACTATCGACAGGACTGATGTTCCGGCTCACTAACTGTTGCAGGTCAACGACCATCGTAGCGGCGGCTAATATGGGATCTTTTGCAAGGTGTGGATATGCTGCATGAGCACCGTGGCCGGTAATCGTAACTTCAAACGTATCGGATGAAGCCATCGCAGGACCATGTTTAAGACCTATCGTCCCTACGGACAAATCGGGCCATCCATGAGACATCACGATGGCATCTACCCCATCGAGTCCCCCACCGTTTATCACCGATATCGCTCCGGAAACAGTTTCCTCAGCCGGTTGAAAGAGGCACCGGACACGACCGGCAAAATGTTCCCTCTGGCGCTGTAATGTCAGCGCAACACCAACAAGGGTAGCCGAGTGTCCATCATGACCGCACGCGTGCATCACACCCGGAACTTGACTGGCATAGGAAACATCGGAAGTTTCCTGGATAGGAAGCGCATCCATATCAGCCCTGATTGCCCAGCAACTGCCTCCGGGTTGACCTTCGATGGTACACATAAGCCCGTGCATACCACCTAGGTCAGAAACAACAGCTATACCATGTTCTTCAAGGATCGCTCTGATCCGACGGGCTGTGAGGTGTTCATCACCGGACAACTCAGGGTTGCGATGTAACTCATGTCGCAACTCTGTCGCAATCGGCAGCGCGAGCGCCACAGCCTCGTCGAATGTCATATTAAGACCCCGGACGACGAATCATCTGACGCAATTCAGTCAGGTTTCCGGCGGCATGCATCGCGTCTTCTTCGTTGATAATGCCTGCTTTGAAGTATCTGGCCAGACATTGGTTCATTGTCTGCATTCCCCAGAAGCCGCCCTCCTGGATCGCCGTGTAGATGTTACCGGCACGCCCTTCTTCTATCAGTTTAGAGACAGTCGGCGTTACAACCATGATTTCAACCGCGGCAACACGGCCAGCCGTATCCTGACGTGGCAGGAGCTTTTGCGAAAGAATGCCGCGGAGTGTGTTTGCAAGTCGCAGACACAGCAGCCCCTTTTCATGTGGTGGGAACAAGTGCATCAGACGGTCAAGCGTTTCCGATGCGCTGGATGTGTGAAGAGTTCCGAATACCAAGTGCCCCGTTTCAGCCGCCTGCAATGCAACAGACACAGTTTCAACATCACGGATTTCGCCAATAAGGATGATGTCGGGGTTTTGCCGAACGACATACTTGAGTGCGTCCGAGAAGGATTCTGTATCAATACCAACTTCACGTTGGGAAATAATCGACTTGATGTCAGGATGAACAAATTCAATCGGGTCTTCAACCGTAATGATGTTTTTGGCTTGTTCGTTATTGACTTTATTGATCATCGCAGCGAGCGTTGTCGACTTACCTGATCCTGTCGGTCCCGTAACGAGAACCAATCCGGACCGGTTTTTCGTCATTTCACCGACAGCAGGCGCCATTCCCAGCATGTCAAGCGTGTAGATCTTGAGCGGAACAAGGCGCAAAACCATTCCAACGCTGTTTCGCTGTTTGTGAATGTTACATCGGACGCGCGTTACTTCAGGAATTTCGATGGCAAGGTCAAGCTCCGGATAGTGCTCAAACTGCATGATCTGTTCGTGCGTCATCACAGAGTAAGCCATCTTGCGCGTATCTTCAGGTGACAAAATTGGCTGATCTTCAACCGCCGCGATGCGACCATGGAGACGCCAGTTCGGCGGTGCACCTGCTTTGATAAAAATATCCGAAGCTTTTCGCTCTGCCGCTAATCGAATCAAATCATGAACAGTCAACATGACGCTTGGTCTCAACCTTCCAAATTTATCTACCGACGTTTTGTCTGACGATCATCATAACCGTCACACCACCAACTACTGCTAAACCAGCTACAACCCAAATTAGTCCATAAGACGCCTTGCGCTGTGGTTTGGTTCTGGCGATTGCTTCATCCTGCTCCGGAATCACAAAATCCGTGATCGGACGCTTGCGAATATTCGCCACAAATGTAAAGGCTCCCTGCTGACCATACACATCAATGGCAAGATTCTCATTCTGAAAGTGCCGTGCCTTTGCGTAGACAAAACTCTGTTCTACAAGAAACGTCACTTGAATACGATCAAATTGGTCAAGTGCAGCAATCAACTTTTCAGGAAAAAAAGCTCCATTTTGCCGTCCAACCAGCTCTGATTTGGTCTCGAACGTAGCCGACGTCATCAATGGCTCTTTGGCAACTTTCGCCCCCGGCTCATGTTCAAGCCGACTCGTTTCAATTGTCAATCCGGATATGGGAGCACCGGAGAGTTTTACATATTGGTCAACGAATGAACGGACTAACTTTGCGTCCACCTTCTTTGGAAACACAAAAGCTACCGTGTAACCTCGCGCACCGGGTCCAACCATAACCTGAACATCCGGAACACCTTTAGGTAGAACATCACCCTGGTTAGACGTCTGTGAGACAGCAGATCCACTTTGTGCGGCTTGTGAATAAGATGGCACGCACAACGATGCGATCATCAGGACGATAGCCGGTGCGGCAAGTGTCTGTACTTTAGGGATTTTCACGCGTCGACGTCACCTTTTTGAACATAGCCAATGCTTTCGCACGCTGCACGCTATGGTCAACTATCGGAGCAGGATAGTCCTGCCCCAGCCGGAGACCGAGCCATGCCATGTCACTATACGTCATCATCCAAGGGGCATGGATGAATTTATCGGGGACATTCTTTAGTTCAGGAATCCAACATCTTATAAACCTTCCATCATGGTCAAACTTAGTCCCTTGTGTGACCGGATTGAACACCCTAAACCATGGTTGTGCATCTGTTCCTGTACTGGCAGCCCATTGCCAGCCGCCAACATTGGATGCAATATCTCCATCCAAAAGTCGACTTCGGAAGTAGGCTTCACCGATTCGCCAATCAACGAGGAGGTCTTTGGTAAGGAAGGATGCAGCGATCATCCGTAAACGATTATGCATCCACCCTGTTGCGTTAAGTTGTCGCATTGCGGCATCAACAATCGGGTAACCGGTTTCACCGTTCATCCAAGCATTAATGTGGTCGGGATTGTTCTCCCACACCAGCGCATTCCACTGTTGCTGAAAACAGTCACTGACGGTATCCGGGCGGTGGTACAGCACCTGTGCATAAAAATCCCGCCACAGCAGCTCCGATACATAGGTCTGTGCTCCATCAGAATTTTCTTTCAGCGCAATGTCAAGCAACCTGCGCGGAGATACGACGCCGAAGTGCAAATGTGGAGACAGTCTCGATGTACCCTCTTCCGCCGGAATATCACGCTTTGTCTTGTACTCACTGATCTTGTTTTCGCAAAACTCAGTGAAGTGGCTATATGCGGCAGCCGTATGAACGGCACAAAAAAACGTGGATCCACCGTGGACGCGAGGAGCGATTACAGGCTCATCAATATCAATCCACTGTACATGGGTTGGTGCAGCAACGGGTTTGCCGGGCAACTGAGCCAAGCAACGCTTCTTGTATGGTGTGAACACACTGTATGGCTTGCCTGTACCGGTTTCAAACGTAGTTGGCGGATACAGGTATTGGTCACACGTTGTATGAACCTTCACGCCCAGTTTGATAGCTTCCGTGAGCACCCGTTGATCGCGGGTATTTCCAGCTGGTTCGATTTCATCGGCAAACCAGAGGTGTGTAAAACTGTTCGCGACTAAGGCTCTTGGAATTTCATAGACCGGATCCCCGTCGATAACATACAGCTTTCCACCGATATCGGACAAATCCGCTGCCAGTGAAGCCAATGCATCGTCGTAAAGCTTCGTGCGATCAGAACACGATCCATCTCCGATTCTGTGCCGATTGTCTCGAACAACAACGCAAGCAACTTCATGTCCTTGTTCAACAGGCAATCGAAAGGCCTGTAAGTCATCCAGACGCAACGAGCGTCGAAACCAAATGAGTGATCGGGACATCGTGAGCCTTTCCTCTTAAACAAAGAACCGGGTAATCGTGATTACCCGGTTCGAGTGGAGGATAGCGGGATCGAACCGCTGACCTCTTCAATGCCATTGAAGCGCTCTCCCAGCTGAGCTAATCCCCCGAACGCTGAGGATTATACCATGCTAGGGCACGCGTTCAAGTCGATTATCGTCCTCCGAGACCGGAAAGTGACACTCCTTCTATGAAGTACCGCTGGGAGAAGAAGAAGAGGACAACAATAGGTAGAACCACCATTGTTGATGCCGCCATCATCAGACCGGGCTCTCCGGCATGGTCTTGCTGATAGAGCTGAAGTCCATACGCCATCGGCATTTGCTCGGGGCTGGTCAGGTAGATAAGCGGCCCCTGGAAGTTGTTCCAAGCTGCGAGCACTGCCATGATTGCAATAGCTGCAAGCGCAGGCTTCACCTGTGGCAACATCACTTTCCAATACGTGGCAAAGGGTCCGCAACCATCGATCTTGGCGGCATCTTCCAGTTCATTAGGGATTCCCAGGAAGAACTGACGCAATAAAAAAATGTTGAATGCAGAACCGAAAAATGCTGGCACCCAGAGTGGTCTGAGGCTGTCTATCCAACCAAGTGATCTGAAGATGAGGAACTGCGGCATGAGTGTAACAGCCCCGGGAATCATCATCGTAGCCAGCATCACCTTGAACCACCCCTCTCTGCCTGGCCATCGCAGTCGGGCAAAAGAGTAGGCAACCATAGATGATGAAAGTACTGTGCCAAACACGCTGAGAATCGTGAGGACCAGACTATTCTTCAGAAATGTCCACCCATAATACGTGTCTGGAGGCAAGTACATCAGTGCCTCGACGTAGTTGAGCCAACGTGGTTCGATCCTGCGTACCTTGGTCAGCTCGCTTCGTGTTGAAGTGATTACGTTTGCCTTGTCAACACTGCCATCAGGGAGTAAGGGAGCAACCTTTATATCTCCGGATGGAAGTTCCTCAAACTCAACAACCTCTTTGCCATCCTTCATGGTTGACAGGCGGCCTGGAGTACCATCCGGACGCTTGACGGAATGGACCAGGACCTGCTGAGTCGGAATCCATACTGGAGGAAACACTGCCTGTTCATCATCACTCTTTAGGCTGGTCGAAACCAACCAAGCAAATGGAATGACGAACAGGAATGTTCCGGCCAGCAAGACCATATGGGTCGCAGAAAGCCGCACAATTTCAGAAGCGTGATCTTTGTTGCGGGTTGTTGCTCTGAGTATCCTTGCCGCAACAATCCAAGCAACGACATCCCCCGCAAGAAGTACTACATTATGTCGGACTCCAAACGCAAGTATCAGCAATGCGGCGATCAGCGCTACTGCAAATGCGCCGGCTGGTAGCGATTTTTTTCGCACTGTTGCAATCAGTGCTCCAATTGCAAATGCCAGCGCCAAGAGTGCGCCTGCGATGGCAACCAACCAAATCAACTGTTGCATTACCTTGCGTCTCCTTCATAGTGAACCCACTTCTTTTGACCCGCCCACTGAAGCAGTGTCAGAAGCAGAATAACAACAAAGATAATCCAAGCGAGTGCCGATGCATATCCCATCTTGAAGTAACGGAATGCATTGTTGAACAGCAACAAAACTGGCATAAGCAGACTGTCACCAGGACCCGATCCACCATCACCACCGGCCATCACGTAGACGCGGTCAAACTCCTGAATAGCACCAATAGTTCCCATGATGAGATTGAAGAATATATATGGACTCAACAGTGGCAACGTTACATTTCTGAACTTTGATAATGTACCTGCACCATCGATGCTGGCGGCCTCCTGGAGAGATGCGGGTATACCCTGAAGTCCCGCAAGCCACAAAATCATTCCTCCACCGGCACCCCATAGACCCTGAACAATAAGGCCCGGCTTTGACCATTCAGGCACACCAAACCAACCTGGTGGCACGATGTCAAACCAAACGGTAAAGGTTTGCTTCCACAGAGCGTTTACAAGTCCCTTGTTTGGATCGCCTGCAAGAACCCACATCCAAAGTACTGCCGATGCAATCGCCGGGACAATACTCGGGATGTAGAAAGCTGTCCGATAGAAGGCCATACCTTTGACCTTTTGGTTGAGCAACAGAGCAATACATAGCCCGGTGGACATTCCCAAAGGAATACCAATCAGCGCAGTGTAGAGCACATTTCCCAGGGCCTTAACCAAGAGCTCGCGGTCATCAACAAAGAGTTCCTGAAAGTTCCCAAAACCAACCGAGCGTGGCGCGTGTAAAACATCGTAGTCGCAGAATGCGAGAAGCGCGCTTGCTACGATTGGCCCAAGGGTCAATAAAACAAAGCCAACGATCCACGGACCGGCCATAAGGTACCCTGCTAGTGCATCCCGCTTAGCCATCCTTGAATTGCCTAGCTCCTTACGCATCCGAATGATTCCGTAACAAATCCCTGCTAAGCTGACTATGCCAATGGTAATCAGGGGAATGGTCGCATTGAACAGCGGAAGGTTGTTTCGTTGTTCAGCTTTATCAAGTGCCTTTTGGACAATGGCCTGTTGTTCGGCCAGTGCAGCCTCGGGCGTTTGTGCGCCGAGTGCAGCTCGCTCCATGGCGCGAACATGCGCATCCCACAAGGTCTGTCCTACAAACGTTACCGGACGATAGTTTGCCTTCGGAAGAATATCGATGTATGCCTTTTGTGCATCATACAAACGCGTCAGCGTTGGCGGAAACTCCTTGAGGAGTACGTTATTGATCTTTGCATTTGCTGTCAAACCAAAAACATATGGACGCCCAAGTCTCTCGTTATAAGCTTTTGCAGCGATGTTGTACGTGCGATAGCCGTCTTCACTCAGCATGAATTTGATAAAGCGCCATGCTGCTTCCGGTTGTTTTGCTCCCTGTGGAATCGCGAATGAGTAACCGCCGGTCCACGTAAGCTGTGGATCCATCCCCTTGAAACGTCCCGTACCCTTCAATCTGGCCTCGGGAACCGGTGGAGGTGCGACACCAAAGTCGAGGTCAGGTGCGTATCGTGCGATATTCGGAATCACCCAGGAACCGTGGATAACCATTCCAATCTTTCCGATGAAGAATGGGTCCTGCTCCCCGCCTTGGAATCCAGATTGGAATACATTCGCAGCGTTGTAGCCGCCAGCATCATTGTAGAGGTCGACGAGGTACTGCAGTGCCTCCACATTTTCAGGAGTATTGAGCGTACACGTACGGCCATCCGGGGTCATAAATGACCCACCATTCATCCACGAATATATGTAAAACCAAGAGTTTCCGTAGTTACTCAGGTGCGGGATATAACCAATGCGTTTATAAGTACCGTCTGCGTTTCGCGATGTGATTTTCTTCGCCATCGAACGCAGCTCTTCCCAAGTGCGTGGTGGTTTATCCGGGTCCAGGCCAGCATCACGAAAGACCTTGCGGTTGTACATGAGCATACGGTCATCGATGCCAGTTGGGATTGCGTACACCTTTCCCTGATAAACAGCTTCTTTCCACGCTGCAGGATAGTAATTTGCTTCGCTGATTGCTTCGGGGCCGGTCTCCTTCGCAAGGAATCCATCCAGTGGCATAAACGTTCCGCGACTCGCCCAGTCACCGACTGTGAACCGGTCCTGATGGATTACGTCGGGCGGCGCACCTCCGACAATACTTGTCATCAGCTTCTGGGGATTCATTTTCCCAGCGCCGATGGAGAGGTTGGATACGTCGATATCAGGGTTCAGTCGCTCAAACTTGGCAATCTGTGCATCCAACCCAGCAGTTTCCTTGCCGGATTGAAGTCCCCAGACGACCAGTTTTATCTTTTCCGCCTTGGCAATAGTTGGTGCCATACCAAGGAGAGTTGATGCTATCAATACAAAAATGATGGGTCGAACAACACGCATCTTCACGTGGCATATCCCCCTTCTACGAGCCAATATTAGGAGCGAATGTGCTGAATTACAAGGGTGTCTGGAATACACTACTGGGTGCAACCTGCATTTTCATCCAACCAGTTGATTATGGAATCCAAAATTCAATTGTCTCCGGATTTCTCCCCTGATAGAGCAGCGGAGGTGATCAGGATAATCGGCGAAAGGATTCCAGATTACAGGTTCTGGATTGCCTCCGAAACAGGCTGCAAGGCGAATGCTTCGATTTGCTTGGCTTCCAGTGCCACTTCATTTAGAAACCACACCCTAAGATCAGCCGGAGTATCTGTGAAACGTGCTTTCGTTTTGCAGCATTTGTTGTCTCTCGGATTCGTGCTGAATACAATGTTCATACCCGAACTGCGGCTCACCGAAGGCATCACTGTTTCTGTCGCCTGTCATATGGAGCCATTCAACTTTCACCCACGTTTACTTACCGATAACAATAAAGTTGATACATGCGTGGTCACGTTCACTTTTTCAGAGGGGTCACTAAACAGTTCCGTTGAGTTGATGATAATTTCTGCCATTTGTCGAATTTGTGGATTCTCACGGATGTAAACTAAGTTTGTAAGAGTCACTTGACCATCCATCTAGAGGGAGTAACGTATGCTTAGATTTGACAATCGCGAACCACTGGAATTGCGTAATTTGGAGATTATTCCAAATGCGATGCCTTTCGCCGAAGGTAGCTGTCAAATCAATCTTGGAGACACTCGTGTTTTGTGCACTGCGACGGTGGAGGAGCGTGTCCCAGGCTGGATGAAGGGTAAAGGTAGCGGCTGGCTAACAGGCGAGTACGCCATGTTGCCACGATCGGGCCGAGATCGTAATGAACGTGATCGCCTGAAGCCAAATGGAAGAACCATAGAAATCCAGCGCCTTATTGGTCGCAGCTTACGCGCCGTGGTTGATCTTGAACGACTGGGTGAGCGAACCATTATTCTGGACTGCGATGTCATTGGAGCCGATGGAGGCACACGCTGTGCGTCTATCACGGGCGCGTACGTGGCTCTTTGCCTCGCAGCAAATAACCTGGGTTTGAACAAAAAGTTCATTACTGGGCAAATATCGGCGGTCAGTGTCGGCTTGTTGGGTGGTACGCCTTTATTGGACCTGTGCTACGAGGAAGATAGCCGTGCTCAGGTAGATATGAATGTCGTTGCCCTGGCAGATGGCAGATACGTCGAAGTTCAGGGGACCGCCGAGGGTATGCCGTACGACCGTGCGATGATGAACAAGCTCCTTGATGTCGCACAGGTTGGTTTAGACCTCCTATTTGCCGAGCAGCTGAAGGCTATCAACGCTTAGTGTTTACCAGTATCGTGTTGGCGACGCACAATTTGCATAAAGTGGATGAACTGCGGCAAATGCTATCGGGAATGCCAATTGAAGTCCTTTCAATGCGCGATTTCCCGGGTATACCGGAACCCGACGAAACAGGTGCTTCGTTTGCAGAAAACGCTGCCATAAAGGCAATTGCAGCATCAATGTATACACATATGCCTGCACTGGCAGATGATAGTGGCATTTGTATTGACGCTCTTGGCGGTGCTCCGGGGATCTTTAGCGCACGTTGGGCTGGAGCGGGTTCAACTGCTGATGATTGGATTTCCAAAACACTTGACTTACTTGCCGACATTCCGCACCAAGCTCGTACTTGTCGCTATGTTTGCGCCCTTTGTCTTACAAATGCGTCGGGAGATGTCATCGCAGAAACGCAAGGAACCATGGAAGGTCGTATTGCAATATCTGCATCCGGTGCCGGCGGTTTTGGATATGATCCGATATTTCTCGTTGCTCCTGAATTCGAGCGCACCGCTGCGGAGTTGACATCAGGTGAGAAGCATGCCATCTCTCATCGAGGTCTTGCGCTTCGCAACATATTGGGACATATAACTGCGACTAGTCAGCAGGCGTAAACCCCATCCACCTCAGGACATCCGGTAGTAAACGGTTCCAGTATTGCCAATCGTGGCTTCCGTCGCTTACCGTGTATGTCACGGGTATGTTCATTTCAACAAGGCGCTGATGAAATGCCTGGTTGTCATCAAACAAAAAGTCAGACGTCCCGCAGTCCAACCAGAGTTTTGGTAACGCATTGGACGCCTGGCAACGTCGTACAAGACTGAGAAGATCGTGTTCCGAGTCAACGGGATTTTCTCCAAAGATGCGTATCATCTCAGCTTGATAGGCTGAGCTCCGTAAAGGGTTCACAACGGGCTGGGATCCAATCATCAATGCACCTGATAGGCTCGCAGCATGCCCATACGTACCAGGGTTTGACAAAGCAAGACGAAGTGCACCGTAACCTCCCATTGACAAACCAGCAATGAAACGCATGTCAACAGACTTCGCAACGGGAAACCACTGCTCCACGTTTGCCACGAGTTCTGGGCCCATTGCATCACCCCAACGAGCGCCCTCTACTGCGTTTGTGTAAAACCCACGTCCACCATTAGGCATTACAACGACGACATCACATGTTTCGACGTATCGCTCAACGGATGATCTGCGGTGCCAAATCGAATGGTCATCGGATAATCCATGTAGCAGGTAAAGCGTTGGTTTTCCAATCGGACCGGAGTCTGGAATCAATATTCGGGCCCCAAGTTGTACACCGATTGCGCCCGAGAAGTAGGTTGTTTGAAATTCAATCATTTGTTGTCACTCCGTCGTTACGCAAAACTATAAAAAAGGTTCATTGCAACAGTAGAATTTCGTGGTTACAATGCGCCCATGGTAGTGGACACACACAGATAATATCCAGAGACATTACTACCATTTGATTTAGGAGGACTAATCCCAATGGCCTATAGCCATGTTTCAGCAAAATCTGGAAAGACATTCTATCTTCATGTCCGCAACACCGTCCGTGGTGAAAAAACCATCCCGTTTTACTTCTTTGCTGGTGAAGTAAAGCCGACAACCGAAGATACAAAAGCGTTGGATACCGTACCAGCTGGCTATGTTGTTACTGAAAGTGAAAAGACTGGTTTGCCACTTCTCAAGCGTGGCTAATCTGAGATTCGTAAAAGTCTATAATGGTCCGATGCAAAGCTGCATCGGACCATTGTTTTTATGAACCTGTTTTCCGACTCTAGCATTGACTCCTGGTCCGATTACGTAACGGCTAACCCAAATTCTAATGACGGCTAACCACTGGCATCTTAATCAACAGTTCACTGGTCGATGGTACTTCAGGGTTGCGGACCTTGGTGTTACAGAAACAGATCTGGCAACGCGTTTTCTCTATCGACGACATCCGTCATCCAAGCGAGAGCGATGCCTACGCGAAGCGAACCCGATTGCGGATTGGCTATGTCAGATATCTATGAAACTTGACGTACATCTAAAAGGGTTTTGTGTCACTGGAGAAGCCTGACGCGTTTATGTGCTGACAAGTCCAGTACAACTGAATGACCGAGTTTGCAGCTGATGCAATATGGAGCGAGGTTATTGTTACAGACTAATTAGTTACAGTGGTCGCTTTCGGATTTTAATAACAACTCGTTGACTTGTTAACGGCTTGACGATAAGGCTGTCAGGATGTATTGATACATTTCTAAAGGATGGCAGTATTCCATTACGCGGCTGTTGGCTGGCCCTGAACTTCACTAAGCCGCTTGGTACCAAGATACTCGTAGTCTTTTCTCGATAGATTACATGAGACTTTGCCCACGTTCTTCCTTTGTCCATTCCTGCAATTTCAAGAAACACAGGTTGTTTGTTTGAGTTGCTCTGATCTTCGATGTCAAACTTGACAAGATTTCCCTGTAAATACTTAAGCGGTGGCAGATCAACACTGCTACCACCTGAGACATTTATTCCCGATGCGGGTGTTGTACACATATCACCATTCGCGCCACTAATGGCTTGGACTGAGTAAACGCCATTAGGTATCCGATAAAAAGTGAAACGTCCGAGCTTGTTCGTACGTCCTTCCGGCATCTGAAACCTACGAATGTTCGAATCGATAACAACCCTGGTGCCTACAACCGGTCTATCAGCATTGTCTACAATCTTCCCGCTTATTTCATTCGACGGGTAAACCTTTACATTTGGAAAAATCCGAATGGAATCAGTACGCAAGGCGATATCCGTAAGTGCAAACGTCTGTGCATACTCCTTATTGAGAATACCGAGAGAAATGAATCCATTTGAGGGCAACCCATTGACGGTAACTTCACCAGATTCCGTGACCTGCAGATCAGTTCGAGAAACTAGGGGAATAGTGACTCCACCAACGCGAACTTCACCAGATAAGTCAACGGTTACAGGTTGATAATTAAGCCTAACAAATCGGGTTTTAAAGGTTACGCCTTTACCAGTCCCTAATTGAATCCTTGCGAAATCTGAAATGTCCCGTCCGGGGAGAATCGTCAAAAGTCGCCCCTGCGCCCGCGCTACGATTGCGATGTTTGCGGAATTACATCTTCGAAACTGACTGGAAAAGGATTGAGTTTGCGATGGCTTTGCCCTGCCGATCAGGACCTTATTGGAAGACCATATCTCTATCGTGTCTGCGTGAGCCGCTGTCCCGACAAGTACGCCGGATATCGATGACACTTCAACGGATTTACGGTAAGGATTTGCAGCAACCAGTGCATCTCTGCTTCGGAACGCACCTGTATCTGGCCGCTCTCTGTTAGAAAATCGCATCCATGAAACTACACCTGCAATGATTAGCAAACCGCCAATCAAATGCAGGTGTAATCGGTTTCCTTGTGGCTGAGTCAACATCACCGGTCGAACAAGTTGAACTACTTCTTGACAGTTCTGAGTGGTTGAGGTTTAGTATCTGGTTTTCTCAGGACTATCACTTCAGCTTGCCCTGAGCCAATGTCAAAAGGTTTACCCATCACAGAAACTCGAAGCCGCGCGGGTGCTGGCAGTCCCGGTATGAGAACCATTCCGGCTGCGTCCGTCGTTTTGGCGGCAAGCGGATATATCCAGCTGATGCGATTGCCTGCAATCATGAGTTTGAGGTCAAGTTTTGCTTTTGTAGCAGGTTTTCCGCTCGGATCAAGGACTGTCAATGACACATTACTGTTTGTAGACTGTTGTAGTACGACATCTGCACCAGGCATCAGTTTGGATTCCAAGATTGTAATCAGCTTGCCATCTGCTCTCGCAACAATTCGGGCTCCCCCGGCTTTGGCAAGGACCGGAGCATTCTTGAACTCAAATTTGCCATCGGCGCCGGTTTTCCGACTGTCAATCACCTTAGCTGGAACTTTGGTCATATCCGCAGCGCTCCACGGTACAGCAAGCCACTCAACCGTCGCACCAGCAGCTGGCTGACCAGACGAGAGTAAAACCGTGCCTTTCAAGGAGCGCTTGTCCTTTTGCCATTGATTGCTGTCAGACTGAGGCGACTGTCCATTTAGTGTTGTTTGCGCGTGCGACGCCAATGGCATCGATACCGCAAGTGCTACCAGCAACAAAGAAGTAATCTGTTTCATAGAGGCAGTATAGCCAAGATATGCGGTTTATGGACAATCATCAATCGTGGCACTGCTGTTGAATGTTGCTTCCATCTCTTTGGCTGCTCTCACAATTTCACAGAATTGAGCGACAGTCACCTGCTCTGGGCGCATGTCCGGCAAAACCGACGTATTGTCCAAAATTGCATAAAGCAGCTCGTCCGTCCATCCGAGTCCAGCTGAAAGTGAATTCCTAAGTGTCTTTCGCCGCTGATTGAAGGCTGCTCTGGTCACACGTGTAAATGCCGAAAGTGTGATGTCTTCAAACCGATGATGCGGTGTGAGATTCAATACGGCACTATCGACCTTTGGAGGTGGGTAAAAGACACCCCGAGGAACCACTGAGCTGATGTGACAATCACAGACAAATTGAGCGACGCAAGATAGCGCACCATAAACCTTTGACCCGGCCGGTGCAACAACACGCTCGGCCACTTCTTTTTGAACCAGAACGGTGGCTTGGATGAATGCGGGTTCTGACTCAAGGATTCGAATCAACAACGGAGATGTAATCTGGTATGGAATGTTTGCTACAAGTCTGGTGTTGCCACTCGCACGAAAAGCAATATTCCAGTCGACGGTTAGCGCATCACCGTGAACAACGTTTACATTTTCAATATCAGCCAGTGTTTCATCAAGGACTGAGATCATCCTCCGGTCGAGCTCAATCGTATAAACCTGCGCAGCACGCGCCGCGAGCAAACGCGTCATCACGCCGGCTCCGGGTCCGATTTCCAACACTGTGTCTTCAGATTGAATTGCAGCAGCATTTACGATTTTTTCCAAGTGATTTTTGTCAATCAGAAAGTGCTGACCGAGAGACTTTGACAAGCCAATACCATGGCGCTGCAATATGGCTGTAAGACCCGATGGCTTTGACACATCCGGTAGTCCCCCGCTCATTGGGACATCACTTCTTCTTCAGTCGGTTCATCATCTCCACCCGGATCAGAATAATCGCGGGATTGTTCCCGAACTCGCTCAACAGTGCCAACCAGATCCTTCGATGACTTTTGGCTGTTTATAGACGTTGGGAGGTCAGGCTTTTTTGGTTTTGAAGTGAGCGATGCTGCCGTCCGCAATGATGGTAGGTGGCCCGGTAAGTCGATTGTAGGTGAGCCCCCCGGTTTGCCGGGCATAGATGTAGGCACTGCATCGCTATTTCGAACCATCCGGGAAGCGTCGCCGGCATGTTCCCTCTCATGTTGAAAGCCAGCAAGAATGAGCGCACGCTCAATACTGCCGTTCTCGATACTCTCCAGCCAATCTGGTCGAGCACGGCATTCATCAGCTTTCATCGAAGTCGCAACAACCTGACCGTTATCCGTGACTATTTGCGTCCGAATAACCGCCCATTGACGCTCCTTCTCAATATGAGTTAATTCTGTAACGATTCCCCACATCGGGTTTACAGATCGAAACCAGCGTATACGCGCGGGAAGCGGTAAGTGATACCGCCCGGATTGTGTCCGGATCAGGAGAGCCTCAACATCAAACGCTTGAACCATGCACCCAGAATACCGGAACAATCTCATCACCGTCAGAAAATGTTTGACAGCGTAAAACGAGTACGATATCGTGAAAAGGTTTCGCGACTGAAGAGTCACGCTATTGTGATTTTCGCGTTGCCGCATCGTAGGCAATTGTGCCTACGAGCGAACCATCACGTTCGCTCCTGACCACGGGACATCTGTCGATTTGCAGATATCGCCGAGAAAGGAGGCAGAAGTGCCACGAGTTAGTTTATTGGTCCGGGCAGGTGTAACATCTGCTGCAATCGCTGTTACCGCGATTGTAGCCAGTGCCTACGGACAGCAAAGTTTGCATGTCACTGTACGTGACGGGGCAAAGCTAACAGAATTCGATACCCGCTCAAAGTCCGTTAAGGAATTACTGAGCGAAAAAAACATCGACCTATCCAAAATGGACCAGGTCTCTCCGTCTTTAGTCTCCGCTCTGACTGATGGGATGACAATCCGCATTACCAGAAAGCGTATTGATACCGTAACGGAAGTTTCAGCGATTCCATTTCGCGTATCAAAAGTCTATTCAGATGGAATGCGAGCCGGGACGTTTCAAACCGTCGTCGCTGGTTCTAACGGTGTGAAGTCCGTCACGTTTGAAGACACTTTTATCAATGATCAATGTGTCAAGCGTAAAAAGTTGAGCGTTAGCATAAAGCCACCAGTACCTGCGGTCGTTAAAGAAGGTCTTCGCGGAATTCACTTGGCATCCCGCGGCGCCACTTCGCGAAGAACACTCACGATGATAGCTACGGGCTACTCTGCATCTGAGAATCGCCGATGGGGTGGAAAGACCGCAACAGGCAGACCAGCACGCTTCGGTGTGGTTGCCGTTGACCCCAGATTTATCAAACTCGGAACCAGAGTTTATGTCGAAGGATATGGAATCGCGATTGCTGCGGACACAGGCGGCGCCATAAAGGGGCGTCGTATTGACTTGTGTTTCAATACCCGTGCCGAAGCAATGAGGGTTGGTCGTAAACCTGTCAAGGTAACGATTCTAAAGTAGTTCAATCCAATACAAAAAAGCACATTGCCAAATTGGCGATGTGCTTTTTTGTTTAAGTGACTCCTTTGTGATGCAAAAAACAGGCGCTGGAGCAATGTCCCCAACGCCTGTTTTTGACTGGGTTTCGCCTACTTTCGATTCTTCAGAAAAGTCGGGATATCGATTCCACCTTCGGCAGTCGGAACGGGTGGGACCGGCGTCAAAATCGGAACAGGAGTCGACTTCACCACTGGATCGAAGATCGGTGCCTGTAATGCATTGAAACCTGTTGCCAGAACCGTAATACGCACTGCACCGTCCATGCGGGGGTCAACCACTGCACCAAAGATCACATTTGCTTCTGCAGAGTCAGTACGCTCACGAATCAAATCCATTGCAACATTGAGCTCAGACATTTTGAGGTCTCGTCCGGCAGTGATGTTAGCAAGGACACTTCGTGCACCACTGATATCCGTTTCAAGCAACGGTGAGCTAACGGCCATCTTTGCCGCTTCCTCAGCACGGTTCTCACCCTCGGCGAATCCAATACCCATCAGCGCGGTGCCTGCGTTGGACATGACTGCTTTGACATCAGCAAAGTCCACATTGATTAACCCTGGAATGGTGATGATGTCGGATATACCGGCAACCCCTTGTCGAAGCACTTCGTCAGCTTCTTTGAATGCATCCAGCATAGACACATCTTTTCCAACAACAGTAAGCAAACGGTCGTTTGGAATCACAATGATCGTATCGACATTTGCACGAAGAGCTTCGATGCCCTTCTCAGCAGCCTGTCGACGACGCTGACCTTCGAACTGGAATGGCTTTGTAATTACAGCGACAGTCAGGATTCCAAGCTCTTTGGCAATCTGTGCGACAACGGGTGCAGCACCTGTACCAGTACCTCCGCCCATACCAGCCGTGACGAATACCATGTCTGCGCCATCGAGTGCACGCTGAATCTCGGACTTGCTTTCTTCCGCAGATTGTCGGCCCGTTTCTGGGTTTCCGCCTGCACCCAGGCCGTTCGTCAATCGTTGACCAAGCTGAAGTGTATGGTCGCATGCAGCCGTCTGTAGTACCTGAATGTCAGTATTGAATGCCCAGAACTCAACACCCTCTACGCCTGATTCAACCATCCGGTTCACTGCATTTTGCCCGGCTCCGCCTACACCAATCACCTTGATTTTCGCAAATTCACTCATATGTTTGCTCCCAACTAGAATTCCCCTGACGTCAAAACAAACGAATGTTCACCCACAATCTCTCATTCATTGTTTGATGTATACCAGCGAGAATACCGGGATATAAAACCGCCGTCAGGAGAACGGTTGTTTGAAATGAAATTCTTTCACATGAAGTTTTCGTCAAGGAAACAAACACAAGCAAACAGATGCCTATGACGTTGCTTTTGTCAGGAGGAGGCGTCTAATCAATGAGAGATTTAGAAATATCCGACCACCTAGCATTACAACCGCAGCCAGCACCATGTCAACGCCAATCTTGTCACCAATCCATGCCAGAAGAGCAGCAAGAACAGTATTGATGAAAAATCCTGTAATGAAGATGCCATCGGTAAACTTGCCTTCCAAAGCTGCTCTGATTCCGCCGCAAATTGCATCCAGTGCGGCCAAAACGGCGATGCTTAGGTAAGGAGCAAACATCGGTGGAAGTGTGTACCGTGAAAAATATACAGCTGAGAAACCAATGGTAACTCCAACAAGCGGAAACCAGATATGAGACTTCACTTCTGTCCCCCATCCCTGATCACAGATTGCGGATCCTGAACGGCTTTGTCACCGAGTTTCTCAGCATGTTCACTGTTTCGTTGAGCCTCGTTGGCTTTCGTCTCGTTGGCAACCTTGGCAAAGCGTAATGATGTCGTCCCAGCGTAAGCAGGCAATGTATGTGACTTGATTTTGTCTATAGAAACCATGGTCGGGTCTACATCGCGGAATGCATCCAATACACCTTTTGTCATCATCATTCCAGATAGCAGTGCATCGGGGTCCCCAATAGCCCTGACGACTACAGGAGAGCCTGCTGTCCGCACATCGTTGACCATGACCACCGGTCCAACACAGCGAATTGGTGTCAATCCCGTAACACGCTGATCGTTGACGCTGATAGCTTCTGCGCCTGACGCTCTGAGTTCATTCACCACGTCACGAATATCACGATCATGTATGTAGTATTCTTCCGAAAGGTCACGCCAATCCGCTTCGGAAATATCATCCGGCTTCTTTTCAGCAAGTTTCGAGTCTCGTAGTGTTACTGCAACACCAGGGCCGCTTACTGATACCGTTCCAGCGAGGATATTAGATTGGATTAAGTCCTGTGCAAGAAGCTTTGACTTTTCACTATCAGATCCGGTTTGCAGCTGATACTCTCGCAGTCGCTTTTGCAATTCGAGGACTTGGCGCCTTAGCGATGTGGCATCTTCCCTCAGCTCGACAAATGCCCGAGCCAAGCGCCCCTGTCGTACGTCCGGGAGTTGGTCTTTGAGAATTCTCGCCTGCGTCTTTAGTGACAGTGCAACCAGCCCGCCCATCAGAGCAGAAAGCACCGTAATCTGAATCGTCCAGGACCTAGCATGAACCATAAGTTACCTACAATCGCTATGGTACGTCGGAATTCTCGCCAGAGTTGGACCTGATCACCAGAGCTGGATATTCATCAGAAAATAAATTGACCGCAGAATACTTGCGGGATGACAGTAAGTCTGGCCGTTTGCGTAAGAGTATATCAAGCGAAGCGAGTTTTTCGTCAAGCTTGCGGGGTGTGCCTAGCATAACTGTAACGTTGGATGGCTTCATAACAAATGATAGGTGTTGATTTTGAAGTGTGAGTGCGGCGATTGAGACATCATTGTGGTTACGCAGCCATTTCATGATGGTTGTTATGCCATTTACGTGAGCGGTCTCAGCAACGCTCACTCCAAGTTCCGGGGCAGCCTTTCTATCCTTCACCAACAGAGTCGGCAAAGTACTATCGGTGGGCTGAACCGTCCGAAATGGAACTAAGTCGCTATCCAGCACGCAAGAACCAAGCAAGCCCAAATCGGATACCAGCAATGGTTGCCTGTCCCTAACTTCTATGGAAACCCTGTTCGGAAACGATGACCTGATTGTCGCAGATTTGACTACAGGAAGATTGCTGAGAGCATCTTTCCACCGTAGTGCTGGTATACGCACGATGCTACGCGGCAAATCGGCGTGAATGAGGCTCCGAACCTGAGCTTCAGAGCATAGTGGTGATGCCCGTATTGAGACCGATTCCGTTGTAACAGCAAAAAACGGAGACAGGTAAAGTGCGGCTATCGCTTGAACAATGATCGCTGCTGACAACATCGTGACAATCGTTCGAGAGAAGTCCCGTGAGCGCTTCTTCGTCCGCAACTTGGAAGCCGAAACACTGCTAGTGAACCTGTCTTGTCGAGCCGCAACCTTTGCCATTTGCTAGTCCCCCATTGCAAGCTGCACGATGCGTCCAACCAAGGCGTCGAATGACATTCCAGCAGCAGCAGCAGCTTTCGGAAGCAGACTTGTCTCTGTCATCCCGGGAAGGGTATTCGTCTCAAGGACGTATATCCCGTGCTCACTGATGATCATGTCAGTACGACTATAACCGGAACAGCCGAGGCTACTATGGCATTCCAATGCAAGATTGGATGCCTCCTCAGCTTCATTTGGTTCCAGATCAGCAGGAACCAGCTCCTTTGCCGCATTTTCGTCTGTCGCATACTTGCTCGTATAGTCAAAGAAACCAGATTCGGTTACGATTTCGACAATTGGCAGCGTAGCGACAGTAGAGTTACCGATGCATCCAACAGTTATTTCCCGGCCAGGAATAAACTCTTCGACCAAAACTTCTGTGTCATATCTGGCTGCAGCTCTCAATGCCTTCGGCAGCTCAGAGACGTCTTTTACGACTGAAGTGCCAAAAGAACTTCCTTGCCGAACAGGCTTTACGACACAGGGTATGCCTAAATCCTGCTCTATTTTGCGAACGGTTGATCGACTTGAAACATCATCGCGGCTAAAAGTGAGGTGTGCTGCGACTGGTATCCCAGATGCTGCGAACATGGTCTTCGCACGAACTTTATCCATCGCAAGCGAGCTAGCAAGAACCTTAGAACCCGTGTACGGAATTCCCAAGACGTCCAAATATCCCTGAACTGTTCCATCCTCACCATCCGGGCCATGAAGCGCGATAAAGACTACATCGGGATAATTTTCACCACTCCCACCAATGTCTACCAGCGCTCTCGTCGTTGCACCGCTCGGGGCATCAATCAATGATGACTTTACATCCCACCACTCCACGTCATGTCCAAGGCGAACAAGCGCACCATAGACCTGCCGTCCACTCTGAAGTGACACTGGCCGTTCCGCACTTGTTCCACCGGCCAAGACTGCAATTTTCAACATGAATCTACTTGTCCATCTCTACGTTGCGGGGTGATTTGCGACGTGAGAGTGCTGCAATGACACCAAGGGCAGACAGCGTCAACACAAGACTCGTGCCCCCGTAACTAACCAGAGGCAACGGAATACCGGTAGCAGGAACAAGACTTGTGACGACGGCCATGTTGAGCAATGCCTGACCAACTATCGACGCTGTGATGCCAGCAATGGCATAACGTGAGAACGGGTCTGTTGCCCGCACACTTAGGTTGATTCCGACCATCAACAGCCATACGTACATTGCGAGAAGACTCAGCGTACCGACGAGACCAACTTCCTCGCCGACAACGGCAAAGATAAAGTCTGTCCTTTGCATCGGGACACCACCACGACGCTTTTCACGACTCTGACCAAGACCAAGACCAGTTGCTCCGCCGTTCGCCAGCGCCACCAGACTTCTCCAGTTCTGCATGCTGGCCCCATCTTTGTCTTTTGCCGGATCAGCAACAGCAGCGAATCGCCCGGAGCGATAATCATGTCCACCTTGAGGAGCAAACACCAACGCGCCAACACCAACGATTCCCAAAGCAATGGCTATTGCAATATGCTTTGAGTTGATGTTTGCAACAAACAATGTCGCCATAACACCAATTGCTATACAGAGAGCTGTTCCGAGGTCTGGCTGACGTTCCGTCATAAACGTCAACATCAAAATTACGCCGATTGGAATCCAATGGTGCCAGATACTCTTGACACGGCGCTTGTCCATCGACAACATCGCTGCAAGCCAAATGACAGCTGTGAATTTCACGATTTCGGATGGCTGTACTTGTATAGGGCCAAAGAACAACCACCGCTTCGCTCCAAGCGCCGTTCGCCCAATCAATGGAACTGCCATAAGCATTAGTGCAGAAACCCCAAAGGCGTATGGTGACCAACGCTTTATCAACGTTGCCGGAATGTTGCTGATGACAAAGAAACACGTCACTCCCAGCGCCGCGGACCCCAGCTGTTTGCGAGTGAAAAACCATGCATCGTCGTGCACCGAGAGAGCCATCGCAAATGACGATGACGTTACTGCAAGTATTCCAGCAATTACCAAGGCGATTACGACTGCCATGAAGCGTCCATCTAACGATGTCCACCAGCCCAATATCGCACGAACCCGATCATTAGCAGACCGATTCGCAGCAGAGGTAGGTCCCGTCATTCCAGTAGTCTCCCGTTTCATCCAACACCATAAATTAGCGACAATATGGAACACAGCATTGTAAAAATGACAAACATTCCAACAACCTGAACTTCGTGCATTCCACACTCTTCAAAATGGTGGTGCAGTGGCGCACGTCGAAAAACTCTATTTGACCGGGCATTTTCAATCCCGTATCGGAGTCGTCGGTACTTAAACACGTAGCGCTGAAGCATCATCGATGCTATTTCGAGCAGAAAAACTGATCCGCACAGCGACAGTACCCATACCTGCCCCGAAAGCAAAGCCGCAGCTGGGAAAAATACCCCCAGACCAAGCGATCCTGTGTCTCCCATGAAAATGCGGGCCGGGTAAGAATTCCATAAGAGAAATCCAAGGGTTGCACCACCAACAATGCCGTACATGCCAATCATGAGAGGAATAGTTGGTGACATCATCAACAACACTCCAAGAGACAACGCAACTACGCTGCTTACGCTGGTCAGAAGCGAATCCAGACCATCGGTGAAGTTAATGGCATTACAGAAGCCTGTAATGAATACGATGCCGACTAAATCCACCATCAATACCGGTAGCCCTGGGATTAGGGACTGAATTGGATGTCCAAGCTGCCGGCACCCTATAACGAATAAAGACGAGACCGCAAGCTGCATAGCAAGTTTCGCACGTTCGGACAAACCTGCTTTATTGTTAGCACCGGTTACTTTTCCGAAATCGTCGACTCCACCTATCACTGCACCCAGAACCGTGGCAAGAAGAAGCCAAGCGACCAGTTTACTATCCGACCTTGACGGTAACAAAGCTATCATCAAAGTGCAGGCAATTACGATGGCTGCAATGATGCCGATTCCGCCCATGGTTGGCGTTCCATGTTTCAGTCGATGCTTTTCCGGCGCATTCTCGCTGATCGGTTGAAACGTAGATTTACTCAGGAGTATCTTGCGTACCGGCCACGTAAGGAATGCCGACAAGATACAGCCAGCGATGCTGCACCAGCCAAGAAGCGCGTATTGTGTCACGCTGGATCTCCACACAAGGAATCCACAATTCTCTCAAGACCAGCTGCGCGACTTCCCTTCACGAGGACAACGTCGTCGGCCCCGACCACAACCTGAAGGATTGCTGCTGCTTTTTCCGGTGTTTCAAAATAATGAATCTGATCCACATTCATACCCGCGAGGAGAGCACCCGTCCTGTAATCCGTAGCTGCCTGCCCTACGACGACTAGGTGCTGAATACCGGATGAAAACACAGACTCTCCAACAACCAGATGCCACTGCTTAGTTTCAACGCCCAGTTCTCGCATCTCTCCCAACACCGCCCACGCACTGCCATTTCCCTGACTAGCAAACTCAGCAAGAACTGATATCGCAGCAAGCATTGCTTCTGGAGCGGCATTGTATGCATCCGAGAGAACTACGGCACCATTTGCCATGCAACGCGGCCGCATCCGTCCTTCGCTAGGACGCCAGTTTGAAAGCCCTGCGACACACTCGGCTAAGGGTATACCTGCCGCAAGACCTGCGCCAACTGCGAGTGCACCGTTCATCGCTGCAAACCTCGCAGGCGATGCTACAACCGCGTTAGCCGTTTCAGACTTATACGTGACGGTAAATGTCGATTCTAGACGACTAGCTTTTGTGTTCGAGATGATCAAATCACAGGAATCTGACTCACCTACAATCAGTCGTGTGCAATGCGCTGCGCTTTGTTCAACGACATCACGGTAATCTATCGACTCCGGATATACGGCTGTCGCTGTGGATGCCAACCCTCTAAATAGCTCAGACTTTGCGACTGCAATCGCATCACGAGAGCCGAGAAGTTCAATATGCGCACTGCCGATATTGGTGATGATCCCGATGTTAGGTTCGGCAATGCGAACCAGTTCTGCTATCTGGCCGGTTCCCCGCATGCCCATTTCAAGGACAAGAGATTCGACATCGTCTGGAGCCGAGAGGATAGTCAGCGGTAATCCGATTTCCGTATTGAAGTTTCCAACAGTTGCATGGCAAGACCTTGAGTATCCGTGAATCGCGGCAACCATGTCCTTCGTCGTTGTTTTGCCATAGCTGCCGGTGATCGCTACGACACTGGGACATTTTCGTTGACGGACTCCATTTGCAAGACGTCCAAGAGCATCGATAGTGTTTGTCACACATATCTGCGGCAAATCGACCGATGGGTTCAGTGTCTCTACAATTGCTCCAGTAGCGCCGCGCTCCTTAGCCGCAGATAAGTAATCGTGTCCATCAACCTTTGTGCCACGAATCGCGGCAAATAATGATCCAGGCACCAATGTACGGGTGTCGATGGATACGCCTGTAACAACGCTATCACTGCGCAGGTGGTCGCCCAGGATGGCACTGACTTCGGAAAGTGTCAGACGCATTTTGCCAACTCCTCAGCAGCAACACTGCGATCATCAAACGGAAGCGTCAAATCTCCGATGATTTGGTACGTTTCATGCCCCTTTCCAGCGATAACAATTACATCGCCAGATTTAGCCATCGTGACTGCAGCCGCAATTGCATCTCGTCGATCTGGTAGCCGCCTGTATTCAGTTGACGTTGGTATGCCGGCAACGATTTCTTCGATGATTGAATCCGGGTTTTCCGAGCGTGGATTGTCAGACGTGACGATGACCGAATCGCAATATTTGGAAGCAATCTCACCCATCTGAGGTCGCTTTGTACGGTCACGATCTCCGCCGCATCCAAAAACACAAATTAGATTGTGTTCACACAGGCCCCGCGCAGTGAAGAGGACATTTTCAAGCCCATCCGGTGTGTGGGCGTAGTCAACAACAACAGTAAACGTCTGTTTACCAGGAACCACTTCAAACCGCCCCGGAATTTGAGGGCATGTACGTAACAGCTCGATTCCAGCATCAATCGAACCGCCAGCTCCGACGTACCAGGACAATGCTGCAAGCGCGTTCTCAACCTGAAACGCTCCACCCAGTGGCAAGAACACTTGATGACGTTTGCCATTATGTACAATCTCGAAAAATGAGTGTGCGGCATGCAAACGGACGTTTTCCGATATCAAGTCAGCATCAACTTTTGATGCGTTTGCAAAGGTCAGCACTGGGCTGCCCTCGAGCATACGGTGGAGCCGAATTCCCCATTCAGATCCAACATTGACTACAGAGAACGGTTGTTTACCATGTGGCTTTGATTGCGGTAATTTGTCTGTAAAGAGTGATTGCTTAGCAGTGAAATAGGATTCCATGTCTCCGTGGAAATCAAGATGATCCTGCGTCAGATTAGTAAATACGGCAGCATCAAACAAACATCCGTTCACACGACCTTGCACGAGCGCATGAGATGCAACCTCCATAGCAACCGCACGAACCGAATGGCTGTACATCTGAGAAAAGATCCGCTGAAGCTCAGGCGCTTCCGGCGTCGTCCGTTGGCCTGGAATAAAGATGCCATTTGATGCTGAGCCCAGGGTACCAATGACTCCAGCACTACCGAAGAGGCTTTGAGCCATGTGTGCAATGATGTGCGTTGTGCTCGTTTTTCCATTTGTTCCGGTCACACCAACCAAATGCAGCTTTCTGGTTGGATGTCCATAAACTGCATCGGCAACAAAACCCATAACAGCGCGAGTATTTTCGACTATCCACCCAGGATATCTACCTTCGACTAACACAGATGCATACATGCGATCAACAATAATTGCTGCCGCTCCCATGTCCATCGCTTGTTGAACGAAACTGTGCCCGTTATGACTGGCACCACTTACCGCAATGTAGATATCTCCAGGTTTTACGGTTCGGCTGTCATGGGTTACCCCGGCTATCTGAATCGAAGGAGACAGGTACGGCTCGCCCAGCAACTGGTTAAGTTCAATCAGCATTTAGGGTCACTAATCACCCTTGCCTGCAGCATCTGGCTGCTTACCGACGGGACGCTTACCACGAGTCGGCTGAATGTCATAACGAACCATTGCCCGCTCCATGACATCCTTGAACACAGGTCCCGCAACACTACCACCGTAGTGATCTCCCTTTGGTGCAGCAATCGTAACCGCAACGACGAACTTTGGATTCTGTATAGGGGCTAGTCCTACAAACGAGGCCATGTACTTTCCGTTATAGCGGCCATTCTCCACCATTTGCGCTGTGCCGGTCTTGCCGCCTGCATCATGAAATGCCAGCTGAGCCTTTGTTCCGGTTCCGGTCTCAACGACATCTCGCAGGAACGCACGCATTTGGGATGCAGTCTCGCTTGAAAACACGCGGACCGAATCATCGCGCTTCATCACGTCAATACTGCCAGATTCCTGACTCCTAACCGCATGTATCAACGTAGGTCTGCGGTACTTCCCATCAACAAATGCACCATAGGCGCTCGCCAAGTGAAGTGGGCTTACGGCAGGTCCCTGACCGAACGACAGCGTAGCGAGTCCAATTTTGGACTCATGTTCAGGAAAAACACCTCTGGTCGCCCCTTTGAGCCCAATGTCAAGTCGCTTGCCACAGCCAACGGACTGTAATGTAGATGTCAGACGGTCCCAACCAAGACGAGATGCGATTTCGGCTGTGGCTACGTTACAGGAATGCTTGATTACGCCACTAACCGTTTGGGAGCCATGTCCATTCTGAAACACGCCATGCGGAGCGCAATGTATAGCTCGCTTACCAATTTTGCGTTCACCACTACATGAAAAACTTGCGTTCGAGGTAATGACTCCGGCATCAAGTGCAGATGCAATCGTAAATGACTTGAATGTGGAGCCCGGTTCATTGGCGCCCTCAACTGCCCAGTTCATTGTAAGCATCAGCTTACGATTACCCTCAGGAGTGGTTTTGAGAAGCTCAGTGCCAGTGGCATTCGCCATCACCAGAACATCACCTGAGATGGCATCAAGCACGACCACTGACCCATATTGCGCATTGCTCTTTGCAACTGCTCTTTGAATCAACGACTCGGCTTCGGATTGGAGGACGGAATCAATGGTCAGGATGACATCATTTCCGTGTTTTACACGCGAAACGATTTCCTCGGTACCAGGAATAATCCCATCCAAATCCTTTGCCAGGAATCGCCGACCAGGAACTCCGACCAACTCGTCATTCATTGAGAGTTCCATACCTGAGAGCGGATTTGCATCCCGGCCCAACATCCCAACAACGCTCGCCGCGATTTCCCCGGATGCCAGAACACGTTTGGATGACTTGACGATACCGATACCAGGTAGTTTCTTGAGCGCCTTCAGATCAATATTGGAACATTCCAAATCGCGTACAAGTTCAACAGGCTGAAATCGTCCACGCACGTTGTTCCGTCGCAAGATGATTTCATCTGGTGATGGCAGGAGAGTCGCTAGCTCGAGTCCCGGAAGTGTTTCCTGTAAGCCTTCACGGGTAGCGTCGAGCAGATCCGAGGGCTCTCCTTTTTGCTTAACCAACAGATTGGCATCGAATACAATCGTCGCTGCAGGGACATTCATTACCAACGCACGACCATTTCGGTCAACAATCATCCCTCTTCTAGGGATATCGTTTACCTGTCGTATTCGGGAAACAGACGATTGTCCAGCATATTTATCGCGTTGTACAAGCTGAATAAGCGTAAGTTTTCCAGCGATAAGCGCAAATGCAAGTCCGCCTATACCGAGGACCCAGCGCAGACGTCCCTGCTCATCCTTGCGCGCCCGCATTGTGGCTCTGGCACCAGGGCTCAACGACGGAATTGGCTGGCTCGGTGGGACTGGAACACGCCCGGGGCGTTGGTTACGATGTTCGTTCATCTGCTACTTTCCACCTAATGCAATGAGTTCTGGTGTGCTGAATTCGGATAATCCAAACTGTCGTGAGGATTGTTGGTTCGTGATCTCGTTATCGAGTGCCATATGGAGGCGGGCATTCCGCTCCAGCTGTGCCGCAGCATCGAGCTTAGCCAGTTGGACTTTGTAACTCAGTGATGTAGCGAAGGTATGCAAACCAAAGCTGACAAGAAGACTTACTGTGATGATCGCAAACGAAACTGACACGACCATACGTGTGTAGCGGTTGACTCTGGCCCGACGGTTTCGATTTCCTGCAGGCGTAGCCACCACCAAGTGACCAGAAGTTATTGCAGGCTGAGCAGGTTTCGATGTTCGCAGCTGATTCCAATCAAAGTCCACCATATTACACTCCCACTCCAGTGATCAACCCCGAACAAATGCGTTCCGCGATTCTCAGCTTGGCACTGCGACTCCGCGGGTTTAATCTGAGCTCGGTATCGGTTGGCGCAATCCCTTTTCGAGTCACGAGATTCAGCACCTTTGGTAAATCTGTAACTGTCCAACCGTCCGCACCGATTGCCCTTCCCGCACCCTCGGTGAGGATTCTCTTGACAATTCGATCTTCCAGGCTGTGGTACGACATCACGACGATACGTCCGCCTATCGCCAATCGATTTATGGCTCCAGTGATTGCGACAGGAAGAACATTGAGTTCATTGTTTACTGCAATACGTAATGCCTGAAATACCTTTGTGGCTGGGTGAACCTGTCCTGGCCGAGTGCCAGTCGGCATCGCCCGACGCACCGCATCCACTAAGTCGTCGGTCGTAACTAACGGCCTTGCCTCGACAATGGCTCTGGCAATACGGCGGCTTCTTGGCTCTTCACCGTATGTGAAGAGTATGTCTGCGAGCTCAGCTTCCGGCAGACGATTCACCAGATCAGCTGCTGTTTCACCATCGCCAGCCTGGTCCATCCGCATGTCAAGAGGACCCTTGAAGCGTATTGCAAAACCACGTCCCGGAGTATCCAGTTGAAACGACGAAACTCCGAGGTCAAACAAGACGCCATCCACACCATCGGGGGCGCACCGCGATATCACATCTGAGATTCCACTAAAGTTTGACTTTACGAACTCAACATTTTTATGAGAACCAAGTCGATGTCCTGCAGCAGAGAGTGCGTCAGCATCCTGGTCAAGGCAAATCAGCCTGCCAGTCCCAGCCAACTGTTCAAGAATGGCCACCGAGTGTCCACCGCCACCCGTGGTAGCATCGACGTAGGTGCCGCCTGACTTGATGGCTAAGCCATCAATACACTCAGCGAGCATAACCGGAACGTGATAGGTGGCCACTAAAGTTCGGCTCCCAAACCGGTGCGCTGCGCCGCTTCAATGAGCTTGCCCTCATCCATAGCTGCATTCATCTGCATCCATGCATCCCGTGACCAGACTTCTATCTTTTCTCCAGTCCCGGCGATAACAGCATCGGAGTTCTCAGAGATACCGGCGTGCAGTCGCAGGGATGCCGGAATGGCAATACGTCCCTGAGAATCGACCTGAATATCGGATGCACCTGCAAACAACCATCGCTTCATCAAGAGTGCGTGCTGATCAAGCACTGGCTGAGATTGCAGCTTCTCTTCTATCGATTGGAAGTCTTTTTCCCGGTAGATGAACAGGCATCCGCCAACGCCCTTTGTAATGACAAAGGTGGCTCCGAGTTCACTGCGAAACTTCAAGGGAATAATGACTCTTCCCTTGTCGTCTACAGCGTGGTAATGTTCACCTCGAAATGCCAATGTTGTGTACGCTTATCCTATTCAGCGGATATTGATATCCGTCATCCACCAGGTCACCACGTAGACTCCACGGGGGCTCCACCAGCCATCCACTCAGTCTCCACCCGGTAATGTTAATAGGTCGATTTTAGGTCCTGCAGTTTCGGCTGTCAAACGATAGGCAATGAAATATCTGGGTTCGCCCCGAAGATATCACTGTGGTATTTGTCACACCTTGACCTAAATCTAGAGTTGCTAACGTTTCCCGTCGTTTACAGCCAGACGGGAACATCATCCTAATGCTGATCTTCACCATCCGGATTGACATCCAGACAAGCAAAATGTGATACTTCGCCCGAGGATCATGGTTACCCCATTGGGTAACTAGATGGAGACTCAGTGGAGGCAGACTTTGAGTTGGAATAGCGCAGCAGAGTATGTGATCGGGGTAGATCTCGGTGGAACGAACGTCAGAGCCGCAGTCCTCGACCGCGATGGACATTCTCTTGGTGGCGGCCGTGCACCATCATTGGCGATGGAAGGCGTAGACAGAACGGTGTCGCAAATCGCAGATGCCGTGGCACAGGCCATTACTGCAGCAGGCATTGAAAAGGATAGGATCGCGGGTCTCGGTATTGGTGTCCCTGGACATATCAACCCACAGGGCACGCATGTCCTTTGGGCACCTAACTTCTACGATAATGGCCAGCAATACCTCAATGTCCCCCTCGCTGAAAAGGTGCAGTCAGCCACAAACCTGCCGGTCTTGATGGGAAATGATGCCAATGTTGCAGCGCTTGGCGAATTTAGATTTGGTGCCGGCAAAGCGGTCCGCAATATGGTGATGGTCACGCTTGGTACAGGTATCGGAGGCGGCATTATCCTCGATGGCAAGCTATGGACCGGTGCCACCGGTGGAGCAGGCGAAATCGGACACATTATCATTGCCGCGGGCAGCAGAGGCGGCGCTGCCGCGTTTGGTTCATTGGAAGCCATGGGACAGATTTCTGCAATCGTAGAGCGCTGTGCCCGCAAAATTAGCGCCGGTCGGAAAACCATTCTTGCTGAGCAGGACTGGCACTTCCTAACACCAAAGATGATCTCCGATGCAGCGCTGTTGGGTGATGAAGTCGCGATTGAGACGTTTGATGAGACCGGCTACTTTATAGGTCTCGGCATCGCGTCCATCATAAACCTGCTCAATCCAGAGATGATCACAATTGGAGGAGGAGTTGCCGGTGCGGGTGACTTGATTTTGGAACCCATTCGCCGCTCTACACGTGCAAACGGCATCCGGACGATGGTTGATGTTTGTCCTATTGTTGCGGCAGAGCTCGGTGATGATGCCGGCATTTACGGCGGTGCTTCGCTGATCTTAGATGCGATCGGCGCATAAATACCAAACAAATCTGGTTACAAGTTATTGTATAAGTTCTGCATCCCGATGCAGGACTTATACATCCCCGATGCGGAAAATACTGGCTAGGAGCATCGGAGATAAATGAACACGGTTGGACTAACTTTTGCACTACATTTCTTGATTCTGTTAAAACCGGGTACCACGCCTCCTACAGCAAAACCTGTCATCGATTTCAATCGGGACATCAGGCCAATTCTTTCCAATCACTGCTTGAAGTGCCATGGACCAGATGACAAGCAACGTGCAGCCGGCTTACGTCTCGACACGTATCAAGGGGCAGTAAGACTCCTTACAAGCGGCAAGCGGGCTGTTGTCGCCGGTAACATTAAGCAGTCTGAACTGGTAAATAGAATTCATGCAGTTGGTTCTCTGCAAATGCCGCCGATTGCGGCAAACAAACCGCTCTCCCAAGGTCAGAAATCTCTTCTGGAGCGCTGGATTGCGACCGGAGCAACATATAAGCAGCACTGGGCCTTCATTCCACCGCAACCACACATCCTCAAGCAGTCTCCTGGACACCCGATCGACACCATAATTAGAAAGCGTCAAAAGGATCTCAAACTTAGCCATGCGCCGCAGGCAGGAAAGTTGGAACTCCTCAGACGGCTATCCCTTGACCTAACCGGTTTACCTCCCAGTCCATCAACCATCACAGCTTTTCTCGCGGACAACAAACCCGGTGCTTATGAGAGACAGGTGGATGCGCTGCTCGCATCCCCACATTACGGAGAACGCTGGGCCAGAAAGTGGATGGACTTGGCGCGCTATGCGGACACAAATGGCTATGAAAAAGACCGTCCCCGAACGATTTGGCCATGGCGGGACTACGTCATTAATGCATTCAATAAAGACAAGTCCTTCCAGGCGTTTACAATCGAGCAGATTGCAGGGGATATGTTGCCAAATGCAACGGATGAACAACGCATTGCAACAGGGTTTCATCGCAATACGATGCTAAACGAAGAAGGCGGCATCGATCCAAATGAGTATCGTTTTCTATCTGTCGTAGATCGCGTGGCAACTACCGGTACATCCTGGCTTGGTTTGACAGTCGCCTGTGCTCAATGCCACACGCACAAGTTTGATCCCATCACGCACACAGATTACTACAGGATGTTCGCCTACCTCAACAATGCGGATGAGCCGGACTTTGCTGTTTACACGGAAGCGCAAAAACAGAGCCATAAAGAATCAGTGGCCAAGGCACGCGCAATTCGATCCAACATACTGAGTCATTGGTCGCCTGTTGAACCACTCAGTGCGGTAACTGCCAAAATCATGTCGGCAACTGCATCGAGCTCAAATCTGACCGTCAACACTGATGGCTCCATTTCTGCTACGGGGACCCCGCCACTGACGGATACCTACACCCTTACGATGGTTCTACCGTCGGCTACAAATGGGTTACGATTGGCTGCTCTTGCGGATGCAACTTCGGGTCCCGGACGTACCAGCCATGGCAACTTTGTTATCACTGGTATCGACGTTGAACTAAATGGTGTCAAGCTGCCAATACGCCGTGTAACCGCGACTGCACAGCAGGCCGGTTTCCCCGCCACCGCCGTGCTAGACTCCGATCCGAAAACCGGATGGGCGATCCATGACCCGAGCAAAGACTGGCGCCACGACCAGTCCATTGACCTCATACTAAAGCAACCCATTGCGGCAGAAAGCACGCTGCGGGTGACCATTCGTCAGGACTTTGGTGGGAATCATACTGTTGCAAAATTCCGTGCTTCAGCCCTTATTAAGCAAATTGGATCAGTAGCGCAAGTGAATCCGGAACAAGAGCTTAGCCATTGGGTTGACGAGCAACGTAAGCAGCTCAAGCCATTTAAACCACTCATTCCCAAGAATACGACTACGAACCTACCGACCCTTACACACATCGGTTCAGGAGTCATCCTAGCCGGTGGAGACCAAAGTAAGTCAGATACGTACACCATCACATACGACCTTGCTGGAAAGTCCGTAGGCTCATTACGTCTTGAGACGTTGACGGATACACGTTTTCCGCAACACGGTCCTGGACGAACCGCTTATGAAGGACCTCAAGGCGACTTTGCCCTTACAGAACTGACTGCTGACGTAGATGGCAAGCCATTGGAGTTCAGAGCACAGGCGCATGTGGTTCCTTCCGGATCATCCCCTCAAAATGCAGTCGATGGTGACCTTCTCACATCCTGGTCGCCTGGTGGCAACATCGGCCGCAACAACACGGCTTGGCTTACACTGAAGACGCCGGTAACGGGAAAGACACTGACAATTCGCATGCTGTGCGAAAAGTACTATGCCGCCGGTATCGGAAAGTTCAGATGGTCGGCGTCACCAGAGACAGCTCTCCCGGCCAGCACCCTTGAGCCGGATGTTCAAGATGCGATCAACACTGGTATCTCCTCGGATGCAGTCCGCTTTGCCTTTGCGCAATCTCGATCTGAGCTTTCGGATGCCGTCGCTGAAGTCATCTCCTTGGAAAAGTCTCCGCAAGCACCGATGTCTCTTGTCATGCAAGAGCGTATTCCGACTGATTCAAGAACCACCCGACTTCATCACCGAGGGGAGTTCCTTCAACCTCGGGAAGCGGTAACACCGGCTTTGCCGGCCGTTTTGATGCGTTCAAACGGAATCGATGTACCAAAAAACCGTCTTGAATTTGCTAAATGGCTGGTCAGTGCATCAAATCCGCTTACCGCACGCGTCTATGTCAATCGACAGTGGCAAGCCTTTTTTGGACGGGGCATTGTCAAAACCGTCGATGACTTCGGAACTCAGGGAGAGCTTCCATCGAATCAGGAGCTCCTCGACTACTTGGCGCTTCGATTTATGCGGGATGGTTGGTCCACCAAGAAACTGCATCGGCTGATTGTGACATCGGATATCTACCGGCAATCTGCGACGGTGTCGCCTGCACTTCGTGCTGCCGACCCGGATAACATCAACTTTACCCGTGGACCCCGCGTTAGGCTGGATGCCGAACAAATTAGGGACAGCGTACTCGCTGCATCCGGGCAACTAGCAAGGAAAATCGGTGGTCCAAGTGTTTTCCCACCTCAGCCTGCCGGAGTCACAACCGAAGGATCTTATGGTGCATTACAATGGAATGTGTCCACAGGAGAGGATCGCTTCCGCCGGGGCATCTACACATTTGCAAAACGAACTGCCCCATTCGCGATGGCTGCGACCTTTGATGCTCCAAGCGGTGAGGCGTGTGTCGCACGAAGAGAATCCTCCACTACGCCTCTGCAAGCTCTGACACTCTTGAATGACATCACTGTTCTGGAAGCAGCACGTTCGCTCGGCGCTCAACTCGCTGTTATGCCTACGCGCGAACGTGTGGAGTCGATGTTCATGCGAACACTCTGCCGACCACCAAAGCTTTCTGAAGCAATCGCGGTAGACCTCATACAAGAGGAATCAACTTCCGCCGGTAACTCATTGGCATCCACATGGACAATGCTTGCTCGAGCCCTGATGAATACAGACGAAATGGTGACAAAACCATGAACACAGAACTAAACGCTCTTCGCCAGCAGTCCCGCAGGCACTTTTTCAGTGAATGTGGCGTCGGACTTGGGAAGATGGCACTAGCGTCACTTTGTATCGAAGGCGCGGTTGCATCCGACGGTCGCCCTGCCGGGCTCCCGCACCATAAACCCCGCGCCAAACATGTCATTCACCTGTTCATGTCTGGCGCCCCTAGTCAGCTCGAGCTGTTCGATTACAAGCCTGCCCTTGCCAGGATAGAGGGGCAACCCCTGCCACCAAGTCTCCTGGAAAATCAACGCTATGCATTTATCCGCAAAGATGCCGCAGTAATGGCAGCACAATTCCGCTTCGCAAAACATGGTAAGTGCGGAATGGAAATATCAGATGTGCTGCCGTACCTCAGTAAAGTTGTGGATGACATCACCTTGGTAAGGTCTGTCAAAACTGATCAGTTCAACCATGCCCCCGCTCAGATATTCTTCAATACAGGTAGCGGACTTCCTGGTCGACCGAGCATCGGATCCTGGGTAACCTATGGCCTTGGTTCTGAAAACAAAAACCTCCCTGGATTCATGGTCTTTTCAACCGGTGCAGGAATCAGTGGTGGAGCAGCCAATTGGTCCAGTGGGTTCTTGCCTACACCCCACTCCGGTGTTCGTCTGCGAAATCAAGGAGAGGCCATGCTGAATCTCTCCCGTCCGGCAGATGTTTCGACTTCGGAAGATAACGCAACAGCCGCGGCATTGCGGTCGCTAAATGCCCAACGGCAAAAGACGGAGCTGGACCCGGCAATCGATGCACGTATTGCAAGCTACGAGCTCGCTTATCGGATGCAAACGGAGGCTCCCGATGTCATGGATCTTTCCAAAGAATCCAAAGAAACATTGGAACTCTATGGAGCGGACCCAAAGGTACCATCATTCGCCCGTGCATGTCTACTCGCCAGAAGAATGGTTGAGCGGGGCGTTCGCTTTATCAACATTTACCACGAAGGTTGGGATGCACACAGCGACGTTGTTGGAAACATTAACGGCAATGCCAAAGCAACGGATAAGGCCAGTGCAGCACTGATTATTGACCTGAAACAGAGGGGCTTGCTTGATGACACAATTGTCATCTGGGGAGGCGAGTTTGGAAGGACACCCATGGTCGAATCCAACAAGGCATTAGGCCGGTCACAAGGGCGAGACCATCACCCTGCAGCGTATTCGATGTGGTTCGCCGGTGGTGGATTTAAGCAGGGCTTTACGTATGGCGAGACGGATGATCTGGGATTCAATGTGGTCAAAGATCCTGTTCATGTTCATGACATTCAGGCAACGCTTTTGCACTGCCTCGGAATCGATCACAAGCGCTTTACGTATCGATTTGCTGGTAGAGACTATCGCCTGACCGACGTCCACGGTGAAGTTGTTCCTGCATTACTTGGGTAAGGAATAGGCACGATGGAACAATTAGCACTACATGGCGGTCCCCCGGCTCGACAATCCCCGCATCCCGAATGGCCAATCTTTGATGATTCGGAACAGGATGGGCTTCTCGGCGTTATCAATAGTGGACAATGGGGTCGCCTTGGTGGCAATGTTACAGCAATGGTCGAAGCTGATTTCGCTGAGCTCACTACAGCGAAACATGCCGTTGCCGTAAACTCGGGGCAAACTGCACTTCGACTCGCGATTCTTTCCCTGAATCCACCTGCAGGCGCTGAAATCATTTGTCCTGCGTATACATTCATTGCCACGGCGATGGCCATTGTTGAGGCAAACTGCGTTCCCGTTTTCGCGGATATCGAACCGGGCAGCCTTTGTTTAGATGCCCGGTCCGTTGAAACCGTTATCACAAATCGTACAGTTGCCATCATGCCTGTACATCTTGGTGGTGTTCCCGCCGATATGGATGCTCTTATGGATGTGGCAAACAGGCATAACCTGGCTGTCATAGAAGATGCCAGCCATGCACACCTAAGTACATGGAAAGGTCGTCAAATCGGCTCCATCGGTACGATTGGATGCTTTTCTTTACAAGCCTCTAAAAACCTAAATTGCGGCGAAGGTGGAATCATTACCACAAACAGCAGCTCACTCTTTGCCCGGCTTTCTGCTCTGCAAAATAATGGTCGAATTCCAGGAGATGTGAGTAGGTATCGACACGCGATGCTCGGTGGCAACTATCGCATGACAGAGTTTCAGGCAGCCATCCTTGCTTGTCAGCTCAAGCGACTGAATGAACAAACTGAGCATCGATTTGCAAATGGCAAAAAACTAAACACTTCGTTAGCCGACATACCGGGATTCATTCCTCTTCCTGACAGGGATGGAGAAACGTGCAATGCGTATCACCTGTATTGTTTTTCAATAGACGAAACCTACTTTGGGGTAGCGCGCGAACATGTCTTGAATGCACTACGAGCAGAAGGAGTTTCCTGCGGTCCAGGATATGCGACCCTTGTGTATGAACATGATGCCTTTACCGCAGGTGACTTTGGTCCGTACACAGGAGCATCTGCTGGCTACACCGCATCGTTGGCTTTGAATCGTGCAAAGTGTCCTGTAAGTGAACACGTAGCACATACGACCGGCGCATGGCTTCCAATGACAGAGTTGATGTCGGATTGCCATGGAATTACTCAAATAATTGCAGCGTTTGCCAAGGTTTCTCGCCTGAGGGACTCGATTGCTAGTGCCGGGTAGCTTTGTATGTTTCGCATTCTGAAATCAAAGGTAGTTTTCCGATCGCATGAGCTGTCTCCACCGCTCATTATCGGAAAAGGAGTGATCAGCACGATTACCGAAGCTACCTGTCAGGTAACCATCACGGATGGAAAGTCAGTCGCGCAAGGTTATGGCACAGTTCTGCTCTCGCACGTTTGGTGCTGGCCGGAAACCGAATTAGGTGACAAAGACCTTCTTCTCCGCCAAGCAACATCTACGATAGCAAATGCCGTTTCAGACGTAGAAACCGCCAACACAGTCCTTGGACACGGTTTTGATGTTATGGCTTTGGCGGATCAAGTGCTATCGCACCTCCCTCCACTCGCACGCAGGGTCTGTAGTTCTCCCGTGGACAATGCAATCCACGATGCAGCCGGGTACCTAAATCAAACGTCATCATTCGAGCTGTTTAGCAACCACGGCCCATCCCCATTTGATGCTTACTTCCCAGGCTTTGGCGCCGCGTTAGCGATTGAGAGCATGCTTCGCCCACCAGTAAGCAAAATCGAAGCTCAAATGGTAGTTGGCCTACGAACAACCCCCACCGATGTCAATGGCTATTGCCGAAAATACACGATTCGCCGCCTCAAAGTCAAAATAGGGTCGGGTGATATCCAAAAAGATGTTGACCATGTTGTCAGCGTTGGTCGGGCAATACCCCAGGATGGACGCCTTCCCGACATTACGATTGATGCCAACGGTTGTTATTCAACTCCTGAGTTATTTGAGAACTTTTTAGCATTGTTGCGTGAGCAATCACCAGATATTGCGGTAAGTCTGTCTGCGGTCGAACAGCCATCAATGTCACCCCAGGTGGAAGACCGCAGACGATGGTCGGCAATCGCTGCAGATATGCCAATTTTGGCCGATGAGTCGTTTACGAATCTGGATGACCTTAAGCATGCAAACAGCTGTGGTTGGAATGGTCTTGCGGTGAAGTCATGCCGGGGTCAGACGCTTTCGTTGTTAGGTGCTGCGTGGGGACATGCACGAGGCTGGACAAACACAGTAATGGATTTGACGAGTCCAAACATAGCGGCAATCCATACCGTTTTGTTGGCATCCCGTATTTCAGGTGTAAACACCGCTGAAGTCAACACAGTACAGTTTCTTGCGAGTGGGTTCGACAGGCTTCCCGAAACCCTACAGCACTCCATCGTTCCAAGCGGTGGTCAGTTGACCATTCCAAATGTGACTTCGGGTCTGGTCCCACTAGAATGCCGAACCGAACTAAGCCAACTATTCGAAGGAGCATAACAATGTTCAAGGCCGCCACTCCAATATGGTTACAAAGTCAACAAAACGACATGAACATCATGGTGGGAACAACAGCAGAGTTCCGCCTGTCCCGACTACAAAGTAACGGTAATCTTTATTTACGTATCGCGGGTATGACTCGTTACCGTGTATATGTCAACGGCCACTTTGTTGGTAACGGTCCAAGTCGAGGTCCGCATGATTTCCATCGTATAGATAAATGGAACTTACACGGAAAATGCAGGCCGGGGATCAATATCATTGCGATTGAAGTCGCTGGCTACAATGTCAATTCATTTTATACTCTTGATTCCCCATCGTTTTTAGCCTTTGAAGTAGTATTGAATGAACGTGTTCTCTTAGCATCCGGGCGGGATCCGATTGTAATGAGCCAGCGACACGAACGTACCCAAAAGGTACAACGTTACTCATTTCAGCGACCATTCACAGAAATCTGGAGCTTGCGTCAGGAGAGCGACAATTGGAAAACATCCGGAATTCCAATATCGGAGGCAGGAGTCTATATTGGGCAGCCAGGCTTACGGTTTATCGAAGCAATAGCTCCCCTGCCGAACTTTGATAAGCTCACACCGACACGCTTTGTTGCTGCAGGCAAGCTCGCACCCGCATCTCCATCGCGCATTTGGAAGGATCGTTCGCTGACGCAAATCAACCAACAGTTGAAGGGATTCCGTGAGTCGGACCTTCCAAGGGCCGTGACAACTGAGTGGCAATATCGCAAATCTGTACAGGTCCAGGATATCGCCGCGCCTTACGTAGATGATTTGGTCTCCCTTGGGCGAGATGCATTTCAAATCATAGATTTTGGCAAGAACATAACCGGCTTCATCGGCATTCGCATGAGAAGCAACTCCGCGGCAACTCTACACCTATTGTTCGATGAGCTCCTCACTGCTGGGGATGTCGATGAAAAGAGACTTGGGTGTGCAAACATTGTTGAAGTCAATATAGAAGCTGGTGACTACGCATTCGAGACATTCGAACCATACACATTTAGGTACTTAAAGATTGCAGCGACCAACGGACACATTGACTTCAGTAATGTCTTCGTGCGTGAGCTGGCTTGTCCGGATGCCGACCGAGCAAGCTTTGCATGTGCAGATGAGATGTTGAATGAGATCTTTGAAGCCGCACGCCAGACCTATCGCCAAAATGCGGTTGACATTTTTATGGATTGCCCCAGCCGTGAGAGAGCTGGATGGCTCTGCGATAGCTTTTGGAGCGCTCGCACCGCTCACTATTTGAGCGGACACCATAAGATTGAGACCGCCTTTATCGAAAACTTTGCTCTTCCAAAGTCATTTGCTTTTCTTCCTGATGGAATGCTTCCAATGTGTTATCCGAGTGACCACAATGATGGCGTTTTCATTGCCAATTGGGCTCTTTGGTTTGTGGTGCAGTTGAAGGAATTCAAATCCCGGGGAGGCTCGGAAAAACTCATAGCCGACTTGAAACCACGCATTGAGAAGTTGTTCAAGTGGTTTGAGCGCTATCAAAATAGTCTTGGCTTGCTCGAAAAGATTCCATCATGGGTGTTTGTTGAATGGAGCAAAGCAAACGACTTTGTTCAGGATGTTAACTTTCCATCAAACATGTTGTACGCGGGTGCCCTCGATGCTGCAGCCGACCTTTACGGAAATCAGATGTGGAAACGACAGGCTGCTGCACTACGTAAGGTGATCAATGAGCTTAGCTTTGATGGCAGCTGGTATGTTGATAACGCTATACGAAAGCCAGATGGGACACTGGCGGTAACAACTAACAGAAGTGAGACATGTCAGTACTACGCATTTTTCTTCGATGTAGCATCACCAAAAACGCGTCCTGATCTCTGGCGTACACTTTCTTCTGAGTTTGGACCGAAACGCGACACGAAAACTGTACATCCCGACATTCACATCTCCAATGCCTTCATTGGTAACTATCTGCGTATAGAAGTACTTGCTCGTGCTGGATTGATTAGTCAAATTCTCCGCGAATCTGCGGCCTATTTTGGATATATGGCTGAACGGACTGGGACCCTTTGGGAAAACACCGATTCCAGTGCAAGCTGTAACCATGGATTTGCGAGCCATGTCGCGGTGATGATGTACCGGGATGTAGTAGGTATCTCCAATATCGACCACATCAACAAGCGTGTTTATGTGGTTCCATCACAGTGTAACCTCTCATGGTGCTCCGGAAGCGTCCCAGTGCCTGGAGGGATGGTATCGATTTCTTGGAAGAGAACCCCACAAGGTTTTAAGCGGACATTGAAGGCTCCCGCCGGGTGGAAGATAATCATGACTAAGCAGAAGGATTGGAGTTAGCCGTGAATAACTGGGTTGATACGATTCGGACAGTTGAAGACTTTCCTAAACCTGGCATCATGTTTAAGGACATCACGCCTCTTCTTCAAAACCCTGTAGCGTACCGTACTGTACTGGATGCATTTACAGTCATTGCAGAAGAGTCTGGCGCAAACGTCATAGCAGGGATTGAATCGCGTGGATTCTTTTTTGCATGCCCGCTTGCTTTACTGCTTGGCGTTCCCTTTGTACCAATACGCAAAGCGGGAAAGCTTCCTTGGGACACCGTATCGGCTGAATACGATTTGGAGTATGGAAGCGCCGTCATAGAAATGCACACAGATGCCGTATCTTCTGGTGACCGTGTATTGATCGTCGATGATGTGTTGGCAACGGGCGGCACGGCTGAGGCGGCTGGTCGTCTTGTAACATCGCTGGGTGCAACAGTTGCAGGGTATGCATTCCTTAAGAACCTCACATTTCTTGGTGGAACAGAACGATTGCAGGATGCGCCGGTCTACAGTCTGGTGGACGTTACAGAATGACCGTATACGATCTCGAGTCGATTCTGGAACAAATTGCGCCTGCATCCCTGAAGCTCGGAAATGACCCTATCGGTCGATGCATCGGCTCCAGAGACTTACACATCAACAAAATCGGCGTTGCCCTCGATGCCACCGATTCCGTGATTGCTGCCTGTATTGCACAACAGATTAATGTGTTGGTGACCCACCATCCATTGATCTACACACCACTACATGGATTGGATGAAACATCGGGATTTCCACAGAATGCAGTGATTGCCGCCATCAAAGCGGACATTGCTGTGCTGTCAGCACACACAAACTGGGACTGTGCAGATGGTGGAATCAATGATGTTCTAGCGAAGCTTTTTGACCTAACGGACTGCCAACCTATTGAGCGCACTGCCGGAGCGGATTTCGGGAACACGGGAATCGGCAGGGTTGGTCGATTACGCGCACCAATGTTGGAATCTGACTTTCTGTCACTTGTTGAGGAACGCCTTCAGGTCAGTGTGCGTTGCTCAGAGCATCGTGACCGGATGATTCAAACGGTTGCATTGTGCGGAGGTGCGGGTGAAGGCCTGTATTCAAGTGTCAAGAAATATGCTGATGTGTTTGTCACCGCTGACATCCGTCATCACATGTTTGTCGCAGCTTATGGGGAGACTTGTACACTGTGGGATGCGGGGCACCGGGAGACGGAGATTCCAGGTACAAAACACCTTGCAGCTCGCATCTCGAACCTCGTGGACATCCCGGTAGTTTGGATTCCCGAGCCAGCTGCCTGAGCATCTGTGCCAACACGTCACGATTCGCGATTAACCGATGTTTCTGGAAAGCTTGACAAGTCTCTCGTAACAGTCCCCGCAGATGACCTTTACTTTGAGAAACATAGCCGCATCGTCAGGCCATTCTCCACCATTTTCCAATCGATAGGCTTCACAAACTACACAATAAGCATTTGTCTCACCGTCGGAATCAGTAAATGTGTAGATGTGACGGGGAATGCTATCTATAAGTCCATCGAATAGATGCGTACAGACATAAGCGAGACTTGATACCTTAGTGTGTCGACAGCTCATCTACAGAGTCATTTAAATCGAGATCAAGCAACTATGATTTAGTAATCTAGCTCCGACAGAGGGTTGCCAGAAATGAGTTTTTCATGCATCACCCGTTGCTCTGCGAAACTAATGGCGCCGAGGTTTGATATACGCTCGCGTTCTTCAGGAATGACTTCACTTTTCCAATATTCTCTGAGCTTTCGATAATCAGCCAAAAGCATCATTGTGTCGCGCAAATGCCGACAGTTTGGACATCGGTATTCAATCCGAACACCTGGCTCATCAAGGTAGCGTGGAATCCGCTGCGTGTACCGAATAGACTTTGACGAAAGTTTTTGGCCACAAGGGCACGTCATCGAAGGCACATCCATGGAACTAAGTCTACTGTAAGAGAGACTACTTACCGCCAGTTACAACCGGGGCATTCACAACATTGATGCGATTAGAGTCCGTCGAGTGTTGAATCGCATTCGTGTTTGCCGTCCTGAACGATTCACTTTGCTGATTGAGCCGTGATTGAAAGCTCGCACGGACATCGTCACGCTCAGTTTCTTCGTCTACAGAAGCCAAAACCAACGATGCCCGTCCGGTAGACGTTCTTCCGCTCGTTGGAACTCTAACATCGACGACAGGATCACTGGCAATAGAAACCTCCGGGACGCGCATTCCAACCGGATTTGCGGCTGCGATATCTACGCCACGCACTGCATTGTTGACGCTACCCATGTTCTGTGGAATGACAACCGGAACATCGGTTAAGTTAGTGATTTGAGGAATCGTCGAATCGGCGACCCGCTTGACATCATCACGTTTCTTTTGTTGGGTACCGGTGCGCTTAGGCAAAGTCGGTTCTTGCCCCATCGCAAGCACGGTTCTAGGAGTCACAACCCGCGGTGCGGGACGAGATGCCTCCACTTTTTGAGGGACTTCATTGGTAGCACCTGTGCTGACGCCCGGTGCAGAAACTACGTTTTCATTAGCGCGTTGTTCAAGTGGACTGATGAACAGCCAAAGCGCAGCCGCGAAAACTCCGATTGCCGGTGCGAAAACGGCTGGCTTACCAAACAAATCTGGCAACAGTGCTGGTTTTGCGAATGTGCTGTTCGCAATTCTGGTTGACAGGTCTACAGGCGGCATCTGAATCGGTGGACGACCCGCAACAGACAGCATCGAGCACAGAGCAACGTACTCAGAGCAGTCAACACACGACGCGACATGCTCTCCAACGACGGCTGGAAACTCGGTCTGACTTCGGATACTCTCATCGGCCAATGCTTTGACGTGCTCGCACATGTCTAGTTAGAGGATGATCAGGAGGCAAGGTTTCACCTTATTCGCCATTTTGAAGCAGGTAGTATTACCAGAGTTCAATACTTCATTTGCGAGATTACATGGTACAAAGTAAGCATGAGCAAGAATGATCCAGTGAAGTCAGGATTGAACCTCCCGAAGTTCAACTCAACGGGAACAGATGAAACTTCCACAGAAATCATCACTCCGAAGATTGACAAAGAGACCTTTGGTCGGCGTGTTGTGCTCATCTCTCTGCTTGCCGTTACGATTATTGGGATGCTGATCGCAGCTTTGGCTCGCACCCCAATTGGAGATGTTCTGCGTTCAGGTGGCGACTCAAAATTTGCTGCACCGGAACATCGCATCGACTAACCAAGAATGTCAACAGACAGGCGTCTATGTCCCTCTTGCGGTGCCAACAATTTCTCGACCCAGCAAAGTTGTTGGAGCTGCAATGCACCGTTGATTCCACCGAGCAGTCCCGGGGTACATGCGCTTCCGCAGGATGACGCGATGGTTGTTCCGGCCATAGCTGTAGTAGCGTTATCGATGTTGGCTCCGTTTGTTTCACTTTGCGCCGGTTGTGTTTTTCTCATGTTGCCAGGGCGAAGAAACGCAACGGTTGGGTGGTGGAATGTGATAGCAGGCGTTATTGGTTCTATCCTTCATATAGTCGCTCTGGCGTTTATCATTCCATCGGTGACTACCGGCGTTCTCACGAAGACGCTGACAGGCTTGTCACAACAGCGTCAACAAAGCGATATCGATCAAAGTCAATCAATACTAAGCGGTCAACAGCAGTGAACGACACGATTGCAGCACTTGCATCTGGCAGGATTTCTGCCGGAGTTGCCGTTATTAGGATTAGCGGCACGGCAGCATTTACGGTAGTCGACAAACTAACAAGTAGCCCATGTGCTGTACAACGTCATGCATTGGCCAAGTTAGTGGACATCTATTCATGGCCAAGTCGTCAACTGCTAGACTCTGCTCTGCGGATTGTGTTTCAAGGTCCGCGAAGCTTTACTGGTGAGGACGTGGTCGAACTTCATGTCCACGGTGGCATCGTCGTCATCGATGAAGTCCTGGAAAGTCTCTATGCTGCAGGGGCACGACCAGCAAATCGTGGTGAGTTCTCGGAACGGGCATTTAGGAACGGCAAAATTGACCTCACCCAGGCCGAGGCTATTGCGGACATCATCGGAGCACCGACAAGAGGTGCAAGAGAATTGGCCACGCGACAACTCGGAGGAGCACTTACTGAGCGTATTGATGCTGTTGAGCAGCGCATTCAAAGTGCACGCGTTCTTGTCGAGGCATCAATTGACTTTCCTGAAGATGTAGGCGATGTTGATGCGACTGAGCTTGCTTCAATCATTCAAGAAGCAGAAGCTGGCCTGATTTCGCTTCAACTAACGGCTCGCCGGGGTCGGCTTGTCCGCCACGGCGCAGTCATCGTATTGATGGGCGCGCCAAATGTCGGGAAGTCGTCTCTCCTAAACGCTTTGGTTGGCACTGAAAGGGCCATTGTCTCTCCGATTGCCGGCACAACCCGTGACAGTATCGATGTACAGATCGACTTAGGGGGAATACCGGTTACGCTTACCGATACAGCTGGACTACGAAATGCGTCGGATGAAATCGAAAGAATCGGTATTGATCGCACGTATAAGTGCGCGCAAGCCGCCGATATCATCCTGTCTCTCGAGAGCGATGGTATTCCGCCCGTTCATATTCCTGATATTCACGGGTCAACCACCGTGATCGGCGTCTACACAAAAGCTGACTTGTCCGAAATCCCAGTGGAACACTGCGGGAAATGTTATGTTAGTGCTGTTAGCGGTTATGGAATAGAAGCGCTGATCGAAGCAATACAGCATTGCCTTCTTGATGATGCGCTAAGTTCGTCAGTCACCGACGGTATTGCCGTAAATGCACGACATTCCGCTCTAATATCGAATGCAATCGAAGCACTACGGCGGGCGGCAATGGACGCATCCAAGCACGTACCTGCCGATTTACTCGCGGTCGAGCTTAACGATGCAGCATTCCACTTGGCAAGTATCACGGGACGCGATGTCACCGAAGCCATGCATCAGGAAATCTTTAGCCGATTCTGTATCGGGAAGTAGCCCTTACGTCGAAAACGTTTCCCGTGCACCATCGACACGAATTGTCTGTCCCGAAACGTAGCGGCTTTCATCTGACAACAGAAACGCCACTACATCGGCTATGTCATCAGGTTTACCGTAGCGTGCAAGTGGAGCGCTTTCATCAAGATCGGCTTCGTCCATCACGCGTGTTGCAGCAAATCTTGCCGTCCGGGTTGGTCCAGGGCTGACGGCATTAACGCGAATACCATTAGGCCGAAGCTGGGTTGCCAGTGACCGTGAGTACTGGACGACTCCAGCCTTGGCAACAGAGTAGATGACACCGTTATCTACGCCGAGATGTGCCGCGCTGGAGGCAATGTTGACGATGGAACCCCGGTTGTTTTGGAGCATTCCAGGGACAAAGTACTTACAGACCCAAATGAGTCCCAACAAGTTTCTGTCCAGCATCGCGCGGACATCTACCGTCGGTATACCGACAGCGTCATTAGGTACTGGTTTCCCGCCAGCGGCAGCGATATCGCCCCCGGCTGCATTAACCAAACACGTTACAGGGCCAACTTCACTTGTGATGGAATCAACCCATCCGGCAACGATGTCTTCATCCGCAACATTTCCCGTGACTGCAAAGACTGCTCCGCTTTTGCGTACACTATCTCCGAGGTTGGCATATTCTCCAAACTCAGCCGGAGCCTCCCAGGAAATGTCATGCAGAATTACGCGCGCACCAAGCCCTGCGATCCGGCGGGCCATGGCATTACCAAGGCCCCGTCCGGATCCTGTGATCAGTACCGTTTCGTTACTCAGGTCCATATGAAATCCTTACGGTATCAGTGCGATCTTAAGGCGATCTTGCGGATCCGTGATCAAGCGCTCGAACTGTGACATTCCATCTTGAAGCGGAGCAGTATCCGTCCAAGGCTCGAAGTTAGCCTTACCTGTAACGATGAGATTGATCGCGGTGTTATAGTCGGCAGCCGTATAGGTGTAACTACACTGCAGACGCACTTCCCTCCGGACCAGGTGGATGAAGTCAATTTCAGTCACCCCTTCATCCATGCCTAGGAGCAAAATAGTTGCGCCTTTGGCTGCGATTCTGCAGGCTAATTGTCGTGCGGCGGAGCGACCTACGCAGTCTGCTACAACGCTTGGACCCCGTCCGCCAGTTGCATCCAGTATCTCAGCATCGATGTTCTCTGACCGAGGGTCAAATACACGCGGTGCACCAAGCTTTAGCATTACTGCAGCGCGCATCGGGTTAGGCTCGACAACGCCGATCACATTCCAGCCGCGTGCAACGGCGACGGCAAGGGTTGCCGCCCCAAGTGTTCCGCCACCCATGATTAGGACATCTGGAAAAGTTCCTGCATAGGATGGCACCAGACCTAAGAGGTGAACACCATTTGCGAGTGGTTCAATCATCACAGCCGCTTTATCGGACACCGAATCCGGGATTGGGATGACATTACGGGCAGGAACGCAGACAAAATCAGCCATCGCACCGTTGACTCGGTCCAGACCTATCAGGAACCAATCGTCACAAACAGACTGTCTCCCTGCCAGACACATTGGACACCTGCCACACGAGACCAGTGGATTTACAGAAACCCGCTGACCGATTAAATGGCTGTTAGCCGAATCGCCTGCGCTCTCAACTATCCCGACAGTCTCATGCCCGAGTATGAGTCCGGGTTGGCGACGGGCCTGCAGACCAAGATAGCCGTGGATGTCAGAGCCGCAGATTCCCGTCGCCAAAATCCGAACGCGCACTTCATGTTGCTGCGGTGCAGGGTCCGGGGTTTCTTCCAAAGTAAGCGTTCTTACCGCCGAATATCTGAGTACTTTCATTGTGCTATCCAACCTCCATCAACCGTTAACGTCGTACCTGTTATAAATGAACCTGCATCCGAGCAAAGCAACAATGCCGGGGCCCCGATTTCTTCAAGATTTCCCCATCGGCCAAGGGGAATGTTGCTAACAAAGCGCCGATATTGCTCAGGGTCATCCATAACGACTTTGTTCATTTCTGTGGCAAACGGTCCTGGGCAAAGTGCATTGACGGTAACTCCACGGGCTGCCCATTCGACAGCCATCACTTTACTCATGTGGATAACACCCGCTTTTGCAGCCCCATAGGGCACCCGATGACCGAATGCAACCTGCCCAAAGATCGAACCGACATTCAGGATACGCCCCCACCCACGCTGAAGCATCGGCCGGGCAAAGGTCCTCGCAACAAGGAAAGGAACGGTCAAATCCGTTTGTAGGACGTAGTGCCAATCATCCTCTGAAAGGTTTTCGGCCGGTCCGCGCCGGTTGACACCTGCATTATTGACGAGGATATCAATGCCTTCAACTACGCTATGCACGTCATCGAACAACTTCGTAATAGAACGATCATCGGAGAGGTCCCCTTGGATGATATGAACCGAACCTGATCCACGGGAAAGGAGCTCGCTCTGCGCTGTAGCCAGCTGAACTTCATCTCTTGCAGTGATGACTACGGTAGCCCCAGCATCATACAGGGCTGCGGCAATAGCAAGGCCAAGACCACGGTTTCCACCAGTTACTAAGGCTGTCCGTCCCGCAAGGGAAAACTTTTGAAACGTTGCGTTCACAATCCTCATGTTACGACATTCAAAAGGCTGCTACGATGTCGACCGAAACATTAACCAGTGGTGAACCGTATTGCATTTCGGGTGTACGATAGTGCATATGACAGACTCTGTTCAATCTGATCCCCTGATCGATGTAGTCCTCCTGAATCCAAGCTGTGTTCATTTCTTTTATTCCCATGGAAGTGCACTCAGGGTGACGATTGACGACCCGGACTGTGGCGTCGCCCGAACTATCCTTCGCTGTCAAGTAGCCTGTGCCTTTCCGTGGCGATTCACTGATCGTTGGATCGGACTTCGGGATGAGAAAGACAAAGATCTGGGGATGTTGGAAACGACTCGAGGACTGTCCCCCGAATCGCTCAAGGTCCTGCAATCTGAGCTTGACAGGCGATACTTTATTCCGACAGTGACATCTGTACTAAAGGCAAAAAAAGAATACGAAACGGTCACATGGGAAGTGAAAACGGACCGTGGTCAACGGACGTATCACGTACATCAACTCCGAGAAAATGTCCATCAACTGGATGATGGTAGGTTAGTAATTACGGATCGCCATGGTAGCCGGTTCGCTTTCGCATCGCTCAAGGATGCTGACAAGGAGTCCCGCATCATTCTTGAGAGGGTATTGGGTTAGATCGCGCGATGCATTATTTCGTTTATTTCCGTGATAACGGTGAGAATGGCTGCTTTCTGTCTGAGTCAGCAGACGGGTTTCATTACAAGGATTTAGGATACACCGGACCACTTTTCAAGCCGCAGGTTGGCCGTGAAAAGCTTGTACGAGATCCCTGCCCTGTCGAAGGACCGGATGGCACATTCCACATGGTCTGGACATGTGGTTGGTGGGAACGGTCAATCGGTTATGCATCGACGAAGGACTTCAGGACATGGTCAAAGCAGCGCACAATTCCGGTAATGGAGCACGAGCCGACAGCGCGTAATGCGTGGGCGCCTGAAGTAATTTGGGACCCGCTCCGGTCAGAGTTTCGAATTTTTTGGAGCAGTACAATCCCAGAGACCTTTCCAGAGACACAGACGACAGCGGATGGTGGCCTAAATCATCGTATTTATTACTGCACTACCAGAGACTTCAATGCGTTTAGCCAGACCCGGTTGATGTTCGACCCGGGCTACAACTGTATTGATGCAACGATCAGTGCTTTTCGTGGTGGTTACCTGATGGTCATCAAGGATGAAACGCGTGAACCGGCCGCAAAATATCTCAGAGCGTACACGGCAAAGACTCTCGATGGACCTTGGACTTGCATGACACCCCAGCCATTCACCGGCTCATGGGTAGAAGGCCCCGCGCTGGTCGGGACAAACAAGGGAACGCTATGCCTCTACGACAAGTACACAGCCGGTAGATACGGTGCGCACATAACGCGAGATGGCAAGCGTTGGAGAGACTGTTCGAATGAAATAGTGGTACCAACCGGTGCACGCCATGGAACGGTGTTTACACCATCGAAAACAACAAATGCCGCGATAAGCGCGGCATTTGCGAGCGAAAAGTGAGTTTTTGTATCAGATTGCAATTGACTGGATGGTCATTTCAATGTGGCCTCCAGGTGCGTCCCATTTGATACGATCCCCAACGCGTTTACCTGCAACCGCTTTTCCAATCGGCGACTGGTCTGAAACACGACCAAGATCTGGATCCGCTTCAAACGGACTCACAATCTCGACCTCAAGTTCATCCCCGTCGTCATCCAAAAGCACTACTTTACTTCCAATGTGCACAACATCGGGATCAAGCGTACTTGGCTCGATGATGACTGCAGCATCCAGTACTTCACGAAGCTCAAGGATTCGACCTTCAACGAAAGCCTGCTCTTGTTTTGCCGCGATGTAGTCATTGTTTTCTGATAGATCACCATCTTCTTTAGCCTCACGAATGCGTTCGGCGATGCGTGGACGTTCGCGATGGAGAAGTTCATCGAGTTCTGCGGTCAATCTGACATGTGCTGACTGTGATATCTCGACGACGTGCTGCTGTACTGTTGTCTCAGAATCCATATTCCAGACCTCTCTTCTTGACCGGGAGTTGCATCAAACATTACTGGATCGATTTACCAAATGTTCCCAAAAGCCATTACTACCTGCGTGATATTATATTCTCCGTTGGCCTCGTAGCTCAGCGGATTAGAGCATCGGTCTTCGGAACCGAGTGTCGGGGGTTCGAGTCCCTCCGAGGCCGCCTTTCCAATCCATTCTTTCACCTGTTGCAACAACACAATTGTGTCGATAGGATGCTTGCAGATGCAACTACAAACATGGTTGCAAAAAACGAGCAAATGACCGATTCAGACCTTTTGTCAGCCTTTGGCGATGTAGTTAAGCAGCAGCGACTTGCTCAGGGACTTAGTCAGGAAGCGTTCGCCCGACGTTGTGGGATTCATCGCACGTACATGACACACATTGAGCGCGGTATGAAAATGCCAAGTATTGATGTTGCACAGCGCCTCGCCTGGGGGCTGGGATTGGAAGTGAGCGAGTTGTTCGCACAAGTCGAAGCCAAGGGTGCAACCGTCAAAGCGATATTTGGCGACAGTGTCACTGCAAAACCGAAGTCATAAACAGCGAGTGGTAGATTCAGCAACGCAGTTGCCTGGTCACTTGTGTCACCGACAAGTCCGGAGCTAGTCCAGTCCTCCCTCGTCAATCGCCAACAGCCGTCCAGCTTCTCCACTTGTTGTTGGTTTTGGTATTGCCTGAAGAAGTATCCTCAATACAGGTGGGGTTATGATTGTCGTAAGTATCGACATCATGACAAGGAGGGAATACTCCCGCTGCTGGATCGCTCCACTTGCCATTGCATTGCCCGCAATGATAATGCCAACTTCGCCCCGCGGGACCATCCCTACCCCAATAACCATGGCAGATCGAAGTCCAAGCGATGTCGCTGCGACTCCAGCCCCTACTAGCTTACTTAGCACCGCCGTCAGAACATACAAGGCAAGGATAAGTGCGGCAGAGACACTTGTGACACTGCGCAAGTCAACCATTGCACCCGTAAGGACAAAGAAGAAAGGTGTTAAAAAGACAAGCAAGGGTTGCACTTGCTTTTCGATTTCTTTACATTGAGGATGATCAGCGAAGAGCATCCCTGCAAGGAATGCCCCGACGATAGCAGCAAGACCAGTAAGCTCTGCCGTAACAGCGAGGCCAAGGCACAACGTTAATGCCAAAACAAATGGACTGAGGGGACCAATTCCACCGCCTTTATTCGAAAGGCGTTTAACAAACATTGGCCCTAGCACCATCGTCAATGTTAGAAAAAGGCCGGCCTCAGCAAATGGTAGGACAAGCGCCATTGGCGATGCACCACCAGCAGCAAGCGCACTCACTCCCACGAGAATCAGCATCGCCAGGACATCGTCAATAACCGCAGCCGCGAGTATTACCTTGGATTCTAGTAACCCCAGCGCTCCTTCATCATGAAGAACCCTTGCTGTTATTCCAGCGGATGTTGCAACGAAACAACATGCCACATAGAGGTGATTTGTAACGGACGCGCCATTGGATCGTACGAGCAGGTACGCCGATACAAATGGTACGAGCACCCCCAGAACAGCGACTCCAGTTCCCAGTTTGCCAACACTGAGAAGCCGCCTAAGTGGTGATTCCAGCCCTACAGTAAACAACAGAAACGTAGCACCAATTGTCGCCAGCGTTGTCAAAACCGGTCCCGGATGAATCCACCCAAGACACGATACTCCCAGCACGACTCCAATGAACAGCTCTCCAACGACGGTGGGGAGTCTCACGAGTCGAGATGCAGCGGCGCCAACATGAGCGCCGGCAAATACAATGAGAAGACCTAACAGCTCGGACCCGTGGGTCACTAGTGGATCACCTTAGACAGGCTGTACTCCACTATGCCTTCTGCACCCGCACGCTTTAGCCGAGGGATCAAATCACGACTGGTCTTGTCTTCTACGATAATCTCCAGCGCAAACCCGGCATCTCCGTACAACGGTGAAACAGTCGGTTTGCGCAGTGCCGGGAGTTGATCCACGACCTGCTGCAGATTCGATGGTGCGACGTTCATCTTCAGCCCCACAAGTTCGCCCGCACGCAATGCCCCCGTCAGCAGCATCGCCATGTTCTCAATCTGCCCACGCTTCACATCATCAGCCCATGCTGCGTGATTGCAGACAAAACGAGTTGTTGAGTTGAGCAGCGTGTCTACAATTCGAAGGTTGTGTGCACGAAGACTCGACCCAGTCTCAGTGTTGACAACAATGGCATCAGCGAGCGCCGGTACTTTGACTTCACATGCCCCCCACGAGAACTCGACCTTCGCACGAACACCGTGTGTTTCCAGATATCGTTCGGTGAGCTGCACATATTCGGTTGCGATCCGCTTACCCTCAAGGTCTCTTACGGACTCGACACCATCGTTTT
>CAZSGJ010000005.1:46324-74118 GCA_964606305.1 uncultured Armatimonadia bacterium | reverse complement strand
TGGGTAACCCAGCCATCCAATCCATTGACCAGCCGGGTTATCGTGAACCGGGTGTTCCAGCATCACTTTGGGCGAGGTATCGTCCGTACCACGAGTAACTTTGGCTATGCCGGGACAAAACCTTCACATCCCGAGCTGCTTGACTACCTCGCTAGTCGGTTCGTTGCTGGTGGGTGGAAGTTCAAAGCGCTACACAAAGAAATTCTGCTTAGCAACACATATCAAATGTCCAGTTCACCTAATGCTGAGGCGCTTAAGAAGGATCCCGAAAATGAGCTATTGTGGCGAGTTGATATGCGGCGCCTCGAAGCAGAAGCAATCCGCGACTCAATCCTAAATGCATCCGGGCAACTAAACCTAAACATCGGAGGACCCAGCGTACTTGTGCGTATTCCGGATGAAGTCCTCGCCGGTCAAAGTGTGCCAGGTGCTGGCTGGGGACTCTCGAGCCCGGAAGAACAAGCCCGGCGCAGCGTTTATGTCAAAATCAAACGTTCACTTATGGTTCCACTGTTCGCTGCGTTTGATGCCGCTGATACGGACACTGCTTGTCCTGTGAGAAACACAACGGTCGTACCAACTCAGGCACTGTCCTTACTAAACTCACAATTTGTGCAGGAACAGGCTGGTGTATTTGCTAAGTCTGTTGCCGAAAAATATAGTCAGCCTACTGAGCAGGTAACGGAAGTCCTCTGGCGCGTCCTACAGCGCAAGCCATCCGCAGCTGAAGTAACGCGCGGCACCAAGTTTATGGCGAAGGCAATGGCATCCAATGGGCAAAACAATCGCGATGCTCTAAGACAGTACTGCATGATTGCTCTTAACCTCAACGAGTTCATTTACATCGATTAGGAGACCACAATGTCAAATACGTTCTGTGGACGAACACGTCGTCAATTTCTCTGGGAGGTCGGTGCAGGTTTCAGTGGCGTAGCCTTGGCCGGCATGCTGGATCATGACTTTTTTGGGAAGCAAGCCTACGCTGCTGATGGAAAGACATCCTTCAAAAACCCGCTGGCGCCGAAGGCACCACACTTTCCAGCCAAGGCGAAGGCCGTCATCTTTCTTTACATGTACGGCGGACCAAGCCACATCGATACATTCGACTACAAACCAACGATGTATGGTCGTGACAATCAAACGATTGAAGTGAAGACCTTCGGCCGCGGTGGACGTCGCAATATCGGTCGCATCGTTGAACCGCGTTGGAAGTTCAAGCAGTACGGTCAGTGCGGTAAATGGGTCAGTGATCTTTTTCCAAATGTTGCCAAGCACGTGGATGACATTGCATTCATCCATTCAATGACGGCTGACTCTCCAATTCATGGCTCAGCAATGCTGCAAATGAATAGTGGAAAGATTCTAAGCGGTTCCCCGTGTATGGGCTCTTGGATTAACTATGGTCTTGGCACGGTCAATGAAAACCTTCCAGGCTTTGTAGTCATGCTCGATCCGCGGGGTGGACCGATTTCTGGGCCAAAGAACTGGTCTGCCGGGTACATGCCGGCAACCTATCAGGCCACGGTCATTTCGGCTACGAATAATCCAATCCTTGATCTGAAGCGCCCAGAGTCGGTTGCCGCTGAATCTCAACGGCAAATGCTGGATACGCTTCGTCAGTACAACGATGAACACGAAATTCTTAGGGGCGACAACTCAAACCTTAAGGCTCGTATTGCATCGTATGAGCTTGCATACAAAATGCAGTCAAGCGCACCGGAAGCGACTGACCTCAGCAAGGAACCCGAGCACATTCAGAAAATGTACGGCCTGGACAATCCACGAAGTGCGCCATTTGGGCGTCAATGTCTGATGGCCCGACGACTGGTAGAACGTGGTGTCCGCTTTATCCAGATCTATTCTGGTGGAAACCACAATGATGCAAACTGGGATGCGCATGGGGATCTCTTCGATAATCACACGCTTCATGCGGGTGAAACCGATAAACCAATCGCCGGACTCCTTGAGGACCTGAAGCAGCGAGGGTTACTTGATTCAACACTAATCGTGTGGGGCGGCGAGTTTGGACGACAGCCAGTGGCTGAGTATGAGCGTGGAACCGGACGTGACCATAATGCCTATGGCTTTACAATGTGGATGGCTGGTGGGGGAATCAAAGGTGGTGTGTCCGTTGGTCAGACTGATGAACTTGGCAGCAAGGCTGTAGAGAACCCGTATCAGGTTAAGCACTTGCATGCGACGATGCTAAATCAGCTCGGGTTTGACCCAAATAGACTCTCATTTTTCTACGGGGGACTCAATCAGAAACTGGTCGGTGTCGAACATACCAACACAATCAAGGAAGTCATTTCCTGACAAGGTGAAGGCGACGCCAACTGGAAGCCCCGGAGATCACCGGGGCTTTTTCTTTGTCCGAAAGATTCTTCGGAAAGACTGACATAGTGTCATGAATGATCTGGTCAAGAACGAACACTCCTTGTCGTAGTGGCAAAAAACAGACTGTAGCGCTGCACATATCGTCTGTAATCGCACCAAGCGGCACATAAACAACAACAGCCTGCCAAGGACTTGACAGGCTGTTGAAGTAACATCGTGATTGCTTACGGCATATGCAAAAGCTGAACCTGCACGAAGTCGTGAATCAGGAAGTACATTCGGCCGATGAGCAATGACATTCTTGCCATAATGGTTGATCCGAAAAGAGCACCAAAGGCCACCATTAGTGTGTAACGTCCAAACTTACTCACCGTTGGGATGACTTTGCCCTTCTGCTCAAACGAGAAGAAGAAGTAGGTCATTACCGATGCAAGAATTACCATAAACAAAACGTTGTTCAATGCTGCGCTGAATGGTGTAAGTCCATAGGCGCCTGGTTGATTTACCTCGGGGAGGTCCATCACAGCCTTGCTAGCGGCGGTTCTGATCTTGGGGAAGTAGTCTGCCGCAAATGCCTGAAAGGTCTGACCAGCCGTTGCTCCAAGAAACAAACCGAAAATCAAGCGGCTCATCCATGAGTTCTGTTTCGAATAAATCATGTAGAACATCATCGCTGCAGGGATGGCAAACAACATCCACCAGCGGCCCTCGACCATCATCAATGTCCACCATTGCGGACGCAGGATGTCATTCCATGCGGCGGAAATGGAGTAACCAGCCGCTAGGCCAAGGTAGAGGTGCTCGAAGAAGCGGAACACTTTATTCTCTTTGTAGAGAATGGAATAAATGCCCAGCGTGCTGGCGACACCCAGAAGGATGACAATGAGCTTTACTGTTTCTTCCTTCACTTTGTCGCTCCTTGTTGACGTTTTCGGTCCTGAATCATTCCGATGTTACCGAGGACAATCAGAAAAATAATGAGCAGGTGTGAGTAGGAAAGGGATGCACTTGCTCTTGTGGCAAAACCTGGGCGCTGCATCACCGTTTCGTACTCATTGGCCCCCTTGAGACCCACAAGCATCCCCTGAAGCTGTCCCGTTTCAAGCATCGGATAAGCCTCAGTCGCCATTACCGAAGTTGGACAAAACAGCGTTGCAATTGGGCTGGAACCCGCCCTTTGGAAGAACTGGATCCAATACACATGCGTTGCTGCAGCTGCGAACTCGATAATCAGACCGACGTCATCTGCCTTTTTGTAGTTCGCCATGACCGGAATGGTCGACAACTTGGTCCCTTTGACATCCGTACCGATAGCACCATGAAGGTCATTGACCATTGCCTTCATCAGCGACTGGATACCTTGCGGCGGACGGAAGCCCCAGTTCACCCAGTCTTCTCCATACTTATAGCCTGCCTTGTCAGCAATCCTCTGAGCCGTTGAACCGCCAAGGTCACGCCCCTGTGGGTCGTTGAAAGCAAAAATGGCAAACTTCATCCGCTTTGACACGATGTGATTAAGCGTTGCTTCCAGTTGGCTGAGGTTTTCCGCTAGCGTTCCAGAACCGAAGTTGCAGGAAACGATGACAAGCTTGTCCTTCGTTTTGGGATTGGCAGAGACTTCTTCGATCGTTTCATAAAACGAACGTGTTGGAGGCGTAATTGCCGGAGGAGGCAGGGGAACATTCACCAAAAGGGGAATCGCCACCACAACTGCGAGCATCAAGTATAGGACGCGACGGTCCAGCTGAGGGATTCTCATAGCTCCTCCTCAAAATACGAACCACGCTCTAGTGACAGCCAAAGGCGCAATGCCGTTGCGAGCCCCCCAACGCCAAGCCCGAAGTCAATGGCCATGATGGCCGGGGAGTTGACTTTTTTCAGAATCCAGTTCGCGAGGTTTTCTACCCTGAAGTTTGCTGTCAGCCCTTCATTGGGAATTCCATTTGTGATGGCCTGACCGATAGCGACCTGACCCAACATAATGATTGCGGCAGAGACGAGAAGAATGGTTGCCTCTGTTGAGCGGATTCTAAAGGCACGATAGGCGGCTGAGACGATGTAGAACGCAATGATTGAGAACATCGTAGCGTCAAGACTCTTCATCAAGCCGGAGTATGCAAACTCATTGAGCTGTTGAATCCATGGAGCCTTGATGTACTCCTTGCCGATATGGGCGATGACCATTACGACCATACTGAGTATCAGGACCAGAGAGTACGCCCATCCGGACTGCGATCGCGCGACCTTGCGCATGTGGATCGAAATCAGAGAATACACACCAAGTCCCAACGCAAAGGACTGTAATACCGTGGTGATATCTGAAAACGGCTTGATGTATGCTGTCAGAAAGTTCTTTTGGTCACCTTCAGGACCACTCACGGGCCAGAAGAACTCAAGCGCGTAGAACAAACCTGCTGCGAATGTAACGCCCATAATCAACGGTCGTCGCAGCTTGGTCGGCACCATTGTTAATGCAAAGAACAAAATAACAGAGACAACCGCGGCCCCTGCCAAATGAGTGTAGAGTGCAGCTCCATGCTGTGTCTGAAACATCACTTACCTCCCTTTGCTGGGGCAAAGTAGCTGGCCACTGGCATATCTTTGTCCTCAAAGAGGTTCTTCACTAATGGAAGCTTTCCAAGTGTGAGGATGAAACCGAGCAGAACAGCAACGAGAATCCCTATTTTGACCCTGTCCTGACCAATCATCGAGCCCAGTAACGTCGGCTGTCGCGTCAGGTACGCTGTCGCTGCATAGTACTCGTCACCGATAATGACATAGTCACAGCTCGCGATAAAGAACGGAATCTGCGTTGTACTCGGTGTCCCCGCAACTTGAATCGCACCAACCATGTTGGCGTTTTCGGCCATAATCAGCGATTCTGCGAAGAAGGTACCGAAAAGGAATGTTGCCGCATACTGCTCGCGCTGAATCATTCCGGCTACGCCTGCGGCATAGGCAAACTGCTGGTTCGAGAGATAGCGTACGTCATCGGATGAAAACGCATCGCCACGCCCCGCTTTGTTATAGGCAGAGCTGATTGCATCTTCAGCAATCGGCAGTAAAGCCGCTTCATAGATGGGCATCTGAACTTTTGTGCCGTAACGCGCCGCTGCGGATGCGATATTTGTACAGATAGCAAGTGCCTGAAGCGTCACGACATCGATACCGCCGAGACCTGAGGACAGCAGAATTCCACGTCCCATTTCCACCGCACGCCCAACGGCTTCCTCAATTGCTGTCAAACCCGGGATGCGGCGAATAAATAACTTCTTGCCTCGCTGTGCGGCGATGACTGTCCAGACGATAACCGCCGAGATGACAATCAGGATCACACGGGCTGGCCATGTTGCATGATTCATTTAACTTGGTGCCTCTCCTCGGGAAACATCCTTACGACCACCGGATTTCAGGACGGTCAATTCTTCGATTCTTTGTATCAGACATTCAACACCATCCCGGGATGTCAACAGCAACTTTGCCTGTTCCATCCGTTCCAGTCCGAATAATGGTCCCAGAATGGGAGTCATAACCACCACACCCGCACCCATAGTATGTGCCAGAGGGCGGTGCATGTCCAATGCCAATATAGCAGGCACCGATAATCCACGTTTCACCACGAACTCAGCAAGCGATTGAATGAGTACCTCACGTTCTTCCATCGGAAGCTCATCCTCAGTAAGGGAGAACGCATTGCAAAGATTCATGATGCCAGGCTTTCCCGCATACGATTCATACGATCAGTGATGACGGCCCGAACAGCGACATCGTTTCCCCTTGGAGTGATACGAATTCCACGGAATTGGTCCAGGCGACTTGGGAGACGAAGCGTTGTCACAAAAAAACCATCCCGCCCCGCTGATGCTCTCCGGATATCGGACCACGCAATATGGCGGTGAAAGAAGGGGAGGCACTTTTGGGTAACACCAGAGTCATCAAGTGTGTATGTAACAGGGAACAGGAACTCGCTCATTGCGCTTGTCAAAGCAATCAGCGGCAATACAAGTGCGGCAGGTACAGGAAGGAAGTACCACCATGCGAGCATTGCAGCCACGTATCCAAGGAGGACAAGGAACAACTTCGCCGGCCTTTCCTTTGCCAGATGAATGGTCCATGTCAAACTACCGGGATCTACGACAGTATGCTGCGTAGGAAAACCAAGTCGATTATTGTCAGCTTGTTGGTTTTGCACTGCGGCGCAATTATAGGATGTAAGACCATCAGAGTCAACGCAAACCACTCTATGCTTCAGGATTCCTTAGTCTCTCCCTGTAGAATAACAGGCATGCGCAAATCTGTAGCCATTCTTGGCTCCACCGGCTCGATTGGGACGCAAACCCTTGATGTCATTGACCGGATTGGTAATGAGAACATCAATGTTGTCCATCTGGTTGCGAACAGACGCTCTGCACTTCTCGATGCGCAGGCTAAGCGATTTCCGGCGGCGAAAACATCAGCGGTAAGTGTCGATGGACCGGCATTCCTTATTGATGCGGTCATGGACCCAAATGTTGATACCGTTGTGGTCGCCGTCAGTGGAGCCGCCGCTTTGGAAGCAACCATCGCCGCTTGTAAACGCGGAATTCGCGTGTGTATTGCGACGAAAGAAGTCCTCGTGGCGGCTGGAGCGTTGGTGATGAAGGTCGCCCAAGATTATGGTGCCGATCTGCTTCCTATCGACAGCGAGCACTCGGCCCTCTTCCAAGCGATTCAGGGCTATGCCAAGGGTGATATTGACCGAATGCACCTCACGGCCAGCGGAGGCCCATTTCGTACGTGGACAGCAGAGCAAATTAAGAATGCAACCATTTCGGATGCACTGAATCACCCTACGTGGAAAATGGGTGGCAAGATCACGATCGATTCTGCATCGATGATGAACAAGGGCCTTGAGATTATAGAAGCATGCTGGTTGTACGACATTCCGGAAAATCGAGTCGATGTCGTCGTTCATCCGCAATCTATCGTTCACTCATTGGTTGAGTTCACGGATGGATCTCTACTGGCGCAAATGGGCTACCCGGACATGCGGTTACCCATTCAAATTGCACTCCTTCATCCAACCAAGCTGGACACCGGCATTCCCAGATTACATCCAACGCAAATGGGAACACTTGAATTTCATGCCGTAGAAACAGCAAAGTTCCCTGCATTGGAACTTGCACGACAGGCGATGCGTACTGGCGGTACGGTTCCTGCGGTAATGAACGCTGCAAACGAAGCAGTGGTGGCCGGCTTTTTGGATGGAAAATGTACGTTTGCACAAATGCATTCCATTGTCTCTGAGGCTATGGAGAGCATAGACCGTAGGGACCCGATGCGTTTGGCAGACATTTTGGATGTCGATACACAGGCCAGGGCCTATGTGACATCGTGCTTGGAGAAACACTTTGGCGCTTCTTAAATCGATGTTTTCTTTGGCGATGCTTGAGTCAGCGATTTCGTTCGTTGTCGTCTTTGCCATCCTTGTTGTCTTCCATGAGCTTGGACACTTCCTTGCTGCACGTGCGTTCAAAATGCCAATTCTCGAGTTTGCAGTTGGTTTTGGACCAAAGATCCTGACGCTTGCCCGGCGGGGTATTCTCGAATACACCGTACGCTTGTATCCGCTCGGAGGATTTGTGAAGATCCGCGGGATGGAGATTGAAGAAGAGTCAACCGAGAAAGAGGAGAAGCCGTCTGACAACGAGGACAGCTTCAATAAACGACCCGTTCATCAACGGTTTGCCGTCATTCTCGCCGGGCCACTGGCATCCCTTCTTGTCGGTTATCTGGGATATGTACTTCTGTTTGCCGTCTACGGCAAGCCTTCAATGACGGCGCAAATCGGACAGGTGATGGCAGGTAAGCCGGCTGCTGTGGCAGGCTTGAAGGCAGGGGATAAGGTCATTTCGATCGATGGTAAGCCCGTTACTATCGAGACCCTTGTGCCTACCATTGATGCCAGCAAGGGTAATCCAATGGACTTTCTTGTCGCGGATGCCACCCAGGCTGAGCGACATGTGGTCGTAAAGGCCGAAAAGGACTCCAGCGGTGGAAAGGATGTCTATCGCATCGGAGTACGACCTACGTTTGTCCTCGAGCCATGTAGCTTTGGTACTGCTTGGGTAGAGGCCGGGGCGACGACGTTGCAGTACGGCTCAAAGCTGGTCTCGATTGTAAAAGCAGGTAAGACTAAGGATGCTGTCGGCGGTCCGGTTGGCATAGCACAAACATTTTATGCTCTAGCCGGCACCGGGGCGCAAACGCGCATCGAACTTCTGGCAAGCCTGTCGCTGTCACTGTTCATCTTCAATATGTTCCCAATCCCTATCTTGGATGGCGGTCACTTGGTATTGCTGACGATTGAAGCGATTCGCCGTCGAAAGCTTTCCGCGATTAACATGCAGCGTGTCTATCTCGCCGGTGCGGCCGTCATGGGCATGCTGTTCCTGACGATTATGTGGAATGACATCGTTAAGCTCATTGGCGCAAAATAACTCTCTGCCAAAAACAGCAGCAATACGTTAAAGCACAAAACCCCGCAATGGCACGGCAGCCACTGCGGGGTCTTTTGATTGCTCACACGCTAGGTCTATGCGTGCTCTGCTACTGGCTTCAGTTCATCTAGCAGCTGTTGCTTTAGCGCCGATATATACGCAACCGCATTCGCAACTTCTACTGTCTCAACGCCTTCTGCGCCCCGTTGCTTGACCTCGATCACACCGGATGCGAGTCCTTTGCCGACGACGACACGAATCGGACATCCCATCAGGTCAGCATCCTTAAACTTCACCCCGGCCCGCTCGTCACGATCATCAAAGTAGACATCAACCCCCGCGGTCTTTAGCTCATGGTAAAGCGAATTAGCCGCTTCGTACTGAGCTTCATCCTGCCGTGCTGCGACGACAATGGTCACCTCAAATGGTGCTACGGAGATCGGCCAAATAATGCCATCCTTGTCGTGGCTTGCCTCGACAATCGCAGCGAGTGAGCGGCTCATTCCAATGCCGTAGCATCCCATTTGGATAGGCTGTAGCGTGCCTTCCTCACCGGTCACATCCAGCTGCATGGCCTTTGAGTACTTGTCACCCAGCTTGAAAATATGACCTATTTCAATTCCGCGGGTGGTTCGCATTGTTCCAGCAGTACACATTGGGCAACGATCGCCATCTTCGGCAACGCGGATATCAGCCGCGACTGTCCAATTGAAGTCGCTGCCAGCGTTCACCCCGGTGATATGGAAGTCAGCCTTATTTGCACCGGTTACTGCATTTTGCATGATCGTCACAGCATGGTCGGCGTACACGGGAACGCCGCTCAAACCAACTGGGCCGGCGAAGCCAACGGGTGCACCGGTTACTTCGGTCACCATCGATTCCGGTGCCAGCTCCAGTTCCGATGCGCCAACGAGGCGTGCTAGTTTGACATCATTGACCGAATGGTCACCACGAACCAATACAACAACAGGCTTGCCATCCGCAGAATAAATCAGCGTCTTAATGAAGCTGGATGCCGCAGTTTTAAGCAAGGTTGAAACCTCATCGATTGACCGTGCATTTGGCGTATGAACTTCGCTGAGTGAACCACTTACTGCTTCACTGTCGGCCGCTGGTGCGTTGACCGGACACTTCTCCGCATTTGCAGCATAGGAACAGGAATCGCAGCTAAGGACGGTGTCCTCACCAGCTTCTGCCAGAGACATAAACTCCTGGTTGTCCAAGTCTCCAATCGCTCCGCCATCGGCATCCACGATGAGGTAGCGAAGACCGACACGCTGGAAGAATCTCTCGTATGCGGTGCGTTGGGCCTTGTAGCTGATGTCCATCGCGTTGACATCCCGGTCGAACGAATATGCATCGAACATCAAAAACTCACGTGTGCGGATGACACCACCACGGGGTCTTGGTTCATCACGAAACTTCGTTTGTACCTGATAGAGCATCACAGGGAGATCGCGCCACGAGCGTAGCTCTTGCCGTGCGAGGTCAGTGATGACTTCTTCATGGGTGAAACCAAGCGCAAAGTCAGCTTTGCGGCGGTCCTGCAGCTTGTAGACGACATCGAGGCCCCACCGTCCGGTTTCTTCCATCAGCTCTTTGGGGACCAGCGTCGGCATCCGCATTTCGACGCTGTTGATGGCTTCCTGCTCTTCGCGAAGGACTTGTTCCATTTTGCGGATGACCTTCCAGGCAAGGGGGAGGTAGGTGTAAACGCCTGCGCCCAGCTTGCGGAGATAGCCCGCACGTAACAACAGCTTATGGCTTGGAATTTCTGCTTCTGCAGGGACTTCGCGCAGTGTCGGGGCGAAGTAGGACGATGCTCTCACTGAAAGGCTCCTCGGATGTAACATCACATCGATAATCTTGATGGAAAGTGTATCACCGCGCGTCCTACGGTCGGGATTGTCAGGTGGGCAGTGGGTACCACCAACGATGTATATTGAGCCGTGGCAAAAGTTAAGACGAAACAAGGGACCGCGGATGCATCCGACCTTCCTGAACTTGAATCGGCACTAAAGTCGCTCTATCGCCTCCAAGTGCGTGCTTTGTGGATGCTAGCCGTCCGGGTAGTCTTGCTTTCGATGCTCATCACTGTCTTGCGTATTACGATTCCGGGTGTACGAAGTGTCTCGATGATTCTTGATGCCGTTGCCGGCTCGCTTGCGCTTTGGCCATTTTGGACAAGTATCGGCCGAAACTGGGCTTGGAGATACAAACTGGCGGATGCATATATCAAGGCGTCAAGGTTTGACGATGCCTTGGCAGTCCTAGAGCCGTTACAGGGTGTACAGGCGCGACTGTTTGATGCGGATGGCCACGGTCGGGCATTGAAGGCATTGGCCACGGAGAAAAGTATTGAACCCCGATGAGTTTAACTGGCAACCCATTTTTTACAAGTGGCTGGTTGCCACATTTGTGATGGCGTTGGTGGGTGGGTTTGTATCGGTCCGCCTCGGGTATCCCGCGTATCTTATCGGCGGTGTGAGTATGGTAATGACGGGGATGACAGGCTTGTTTGTGCTTGCCAGCAAGCTCTCGGGACGGAATAGGTAAACAAAAATGGCTTGGTTTTTCAGTGCAATCGTACGGTCGGTTGCTGATCTGGCTCCTCTCCGTGATGTCTTTCAAGCGCGTCGTTCAGGTCAACGCAAAAGCGTCGATGACACGGTTGCCTCGATAATCTCCGATGTACGCAAAGGCGGTGATGCGACGCTGCTGTCGCTGACACGTCAATTCGATTGTCCTGAGTTCACTACATTGCGTGTCCCCGATGACGCAATCCTGTCGGCACGAACCAGAATTGCGGCCACGCCACTCGAACCTGCGTTGTTAGCTGCGCGTGAACGTATCGCGCGGTTTCATCAGGCTCACCGGCGCTATTCCTGGCTGGATGATTCCGTACCCGGTGAGCGGCTCGGCCAGCGCATCATTCCCTATGGACACGTCGGGATCTACGTCCCTGGAGGGCGTGCTGCATACCCAAGCACTGTTCTTATGACTGCTGTGCCGGCAAAGGTCGCCGGCGTTGGCAGAATAATCATGTGCACACCGCCGCAGGCCGAAACCGGATTACCTCCGGATGGCACATTGGCCGCGGCGCACATTGCTGGTGTCGATGAAGTCTACGCCATAGGTGGGGCACAGGCGATTGCAGCGATGGCATATGGGACAGAGTCAGTTCCGCAGGTGGACAAGATTGTTGGCCCCGGTAACGCTTATGTGAACTCCGCTAAGCGCATGGTTTATGGCGATGTCGGGATTGATATGTTGGCTGGGCCCAGTGAGGTTGCAGTTGTAGTCGATGAGACTGCGGATGTTGCGGGAGCTGCGCGTGAACTGATTGCACAAACAGAGCATGACCCTATGAATGCAGCATTACTGGTCGCTTCCAGTGCAGGTTTGATTTCGCGAATCAATGATGAGATCGAGCTACAGCTGTCGACGCTTCCCCGTGCCGACATTGTTCGTGCATCACTTTCGGAGCAAAGCGTGGCTGTCGTATGCGATGACCGGGCATTGATGGTTGCGGTTGTGGATTCATTTTCGCCTGAACACCTGCACCTCGATGTGCTGGATGCTTGGGAAATGGCCCATGTTGTCCGAAATGCCGGTGCGATATTGGTTGGTAAACACACATCAGCCGCACATGGTGACTATGTTGCCGGACCGAGTCATACGCTGCCTACTGCAGGCGCCGCCAGGTTTTCAAGTCCATTGAATGTAGATGACTTTACAAAGAAGTCCAGCATACTCTGGCTTGACGAGCGTATAAGTCGGAAACTTGCCCCAGTTGCAGAAGCCATTGCCAGCTATGAAGGCTTGGAAGGGCACGCTCGTTCGGCACGCGGTGAGGTCTTGGGAGAAACAGCATGAAGACATTGGTGATGCACTGGAATCGGATGCCGTTGTACGTCCGAATTCTGATCGCCCTGATCATCGGCTCGCTGCTTGGCTACGTTCTAAACACGTTTGGAAAGCCTGATTGGGTTGTTTACCTTGAGCTGCCATCCAAGACGATTCTTCGAATGTTGTCGATGTTAGCTCCGCCGCTTGTTCTTGTGGCAGTCATTCAGGCCCTGGTTAAGACCGAAATTCCGGCAGGTGTGGCTCGACGCCTTGGCGGGCTTTTGCTTCTCAATACGGTGGTGGCAATCCTCATCGGCCTGTTTGTCGCAAACGTTCTTCGCCCAGGCGCAGGCGCCAATCTAGAGAAACCAGCGCCAAAGGCAACACTTGCATCCAAAGAGTCCGATCCGGAGAAGAAGCTAATTCTGGAAACGATGGAAACAGCGGGCTACAAAGCTCCCGAGCCGAAGAAGGATGTCTTTGCGGCCTTTATTGACAATGTTCCCAAGAGCATTGGTGCACCCTTGAACGAAAACAATGTAATCGGTGTCATTGTACTCGCGCTGATGTTTGGAGTGGCCCTTCGAAAGCATAAGGACACGGCAGTTCGCACGGTTGTGGATGTAATCGATGTTGCATTTGCAACGCTGGTATCTGTTCTGATGGGTGTGTTGCAGTGGGTTCCTCTAGGTGTTGGTGGAGTTGTTGCAACCATCGTTGCGGACAAGGGACTCGCGCCGCTGCTATCGCTCGGCTGGTTTATCGTCGCGGTGATCGGAGCCTTGATTCTTCAGGCTGTCTGGTACCTCGTTCGAATCAAGTTTGGTAGTTGGGCGTCGCCGAAACTGGTCATAGAAGGTTGTCGGGACGCATTGGTGATGGCCTTTTCAACGGCCTCTTCAACGGCAACCATGCCGGTGACCTATCAGTGTCTTCGGGACAAAGTCGGGCTCAGGGAACGTTCGGCATCATTAGGGGCACTTGTTGGGTCAAACTTTAATAATGATGGTACTGCGCTCTATGAGGCAGTAGCTGCGCTGTTTGTAGCACAGCTCCTCGGTATCAACTTGTCATTGACTGCACAGGTGGTGGTTGTGCTGACCAGTATAGTTGCATCGGTTGGCGCCGCAGGAATCCCGGAAGCAGGGCTTGTCACGATGGCTTTGGTCTTCAATGCTGTTGGGCTGGACACTGGTTTTATTGCATTGATTTTCTCCGTCGACTGGTTCCTTGACCGCTGCCGAACCGCGATAAATGTCATGGGAGACATCAATGTGGCGTGTATTCTTGATGGCCGTAAGCGCAAGGATGCATCTGAGGAGCTGCCGGTCTGATGGAGGTATCGGGATATCTGATCCAGCGCGGTGGTCGGCTGCTATTGCTGTCATCGGATGGCAAGCGCTTACTGCGCCTTGTTAGGCAAACTCTGATACAGCCGTTACCCGGACTTTGGACGGCAACGGAAACTGGGGACAGGGTGTTTATCGTTGATGGTGGAGTGGATGGCTCGGTTTATCTCACGGGTGGTATCCGCATCTGCGTTGTGGACGTGGCATCAGGCCGTCAACGTCTTCTGTTCCCCGATGGTGTGATTCGAGACCACTTAGGCCGCCCAGTCAACGAAATAGAAGGGATGTCATCGGCAGGGATCGCGGATTGGCAGATTATTGGAATGCGCCTGCTCGCAGGCGAACGGGTCATTCATATCACGATGAGCCATCCGGTCAGCGGAACTGCCGTCTGCGCTATCGATGCGCGTACCGGTTCTGCCGTGGTCTCGCAGACTGGCATCTGGCGATGCATGGCATCGGCTGTTTACATCGATGAGCAGGCTGGTGTGATGGCGTCTGTTGAGCGTGATGCATTTGACATCCCGCTTGTTGTTACGACCAAAGGCTCTGGTGCACGGTTAGTCATAGGAGTTCCCGCTGGTGCGATTGGTAAGTTCAGTGAGGTTGCCGTAAGTCCGGATGGCAAATGGGTTGCTGTGGTGCTATCAGGTAGTGCGGTTTACATGATTGATGTGGATCGCCGAACGAGTCGTAAGGTCGTTTCGGGTGTTTACACATGCCCTAAGTGGAGCAAGTCCGGTAAATCGGTGTCGATGCTAAAACATGGGGGTGGAACACCGAAGCCCGATGTGGTTGTCGTCAATCCAGTGACTGCCCGGGAGGTTGTCGCTGTTCAAAGTGTGGATGCCTACGACATCGTCACGACGAAGCAACCGGACTGGAAAATCAAAACGACTACGTGATAGTATTGGTCAGTCGCAGCCATACCCAAGCGGTAAGGGAGCAGATTGCAAATCTGTCATGCACCAGTTCGAATCTGGTTGGCTGCTTCGAGAAAACAGGTGTTCCAGTGTGGGAACACCTGTTTTTTATTGCATTCGGACAATTGTATTAACCACACTTATCCTTTCGGCAGGTAGGAACTACTCGAGGGTTTGGCGAACCGTGCGTTTATGTCAAACGATGTTGATCACGAGAGTATTGCTGACCGGGACCGTGCGTTGCTTAGCCGTGTGATGCGGCGGCAGGTACGTTTATCACTTGGAGTCGCGTCGGTTTTTCTGGGGATTGTGTTTTTGTTACCTGTGTTTAATTTATATTTTCCAGACATCGCCGCTCAGAAAGTTGGCGGCTTTACGCTGACCTGGTTAATCCTGGGAGTACTCTTTTATCCGATTACATGGGGTTTGAGTGCGATTTTCATCCGGCAATCAAATGCCCTTGAGGACGCTATCGAGCGGGATGAGAAAACCGGGGTGCTTCGTTGATTCCATTACTTTTTGTCATTCTCGTAACCATTGCGACGGTACTGCTCGGTATCATTGCCACCAAACGTGCGCAATCAGCATCTGACTTTTTCGTTGCCGGTCGTCAGGTCAGTGTATTCATGAATGCATCGGCGATCTCAGGGGAGTACTTGTCTGCGGCATCATTTATGGGTGTTGCCGGTTTGGTGATGCGATTTGGCTATGATGCGATGTGGTATCCGGTCGGATATGCGGCTGGTTACTTATTCCTTCTATTATTTATCGCTGGTCCTCTTAGACGCTTTGGAGCGTATACGATTCCTGATTTTGCCGAGGGACGATTTGATTCGCCATTGTTCCGCAAAATCGCTGTGTCCTTCGTAATGTTTATTGGATTCTTCTACACGATGCCCCAAATGAAGGCTGCGGGGGTGACGATGGGGTCCATTATGCAATGGCCCTATTGGGTTGGAATCGTTGTAGTTGGAACTGTGATCACATTCAATGTTGCCCTTGGTGGAATGAAAGGGATTACGTTTGTTCAGGCATTTCAGTACTGGGTAAAGGCCTTTGCGATCGCGGTACCGCTATTTGTGATCATGTCCGTCTATGGAGGCTATACATCCACAGTTTCCAGGATTGCCGGTAATGCATCCGGCTTTCCGGTACTTTCATCGGATGGTAACTACAAGATAAACGGCAAGGCTAAGGCGCCAACCAACGTTGTGGCGTTTCAGGCCGTTGAAGCCGATGTGACATTTAAATCCGCCACAGTGATTGGCAAAGTTTCACCCAGTCGTAAGCCTGAGGTTGGTGAGGATGACTTGGTACTCGATACCATCATCAAAGCGGGTCCTGTCTCTGCTGGCACATCGGTACACTTTGTGCCGATTATCGTGACCAAGGGCGGGGTTCCTGTCGAGAAGGATGGAAAAGCTGTTGTCACCGGAGTCAAACTCGAGTTTGACGAACCAGCCGAGCTTTCACTTACGAGCGGTCTGCCTGTTCCAAATGCGCAGCGCAACAGTAAGTGGCTTGCTCCGTTTGGCACACTTACCAGTAAGCATGGCTATCCACTTCTGTACACATACAGCCTGATAATTGCGCTTATATGTGGGACGGCAGGATTACCGCATATTCTGGTTCGCTTTTACACAAACCCTGATGGCCGGTCGGCGAAGAAGACGACTTTCTGGGTGATGGTGTTGATCGGTGTCTTCTACTTCTTTACACCAATCTGGGGAGCGGTGGGCCGTGAGTTCATCCCGGGTCTTTACATTCCTAATAAGACGGACTACGTCGTCATCAACTTACCTGGTCAGGTTCCTGGTGTTTGGGGGGATGTACTCAAGGGTGTAACCAGCGCCGGTGCCTTTGCCGCGTTTATGTCGACCTTCAGTGGACTACTTGTTTCAATGAGCGGTGCGTGGGCCCATGACATTTTTGGCCGCATACTGAAACCGCAATCCAGCCCCATCGAACGGATTACAGCGTTCAAGTTTGCTGCGATAGTGATAGGTGTTATCTCGATGGTCCTTGGATTGTTCATTGAGACGTTTGATATAGCAATGCTGGTCGGATGGGCATTTGCCATTGCTGCGGCCAGCTATTTTCCACTGCTCCTGCTGGGTGCATGGTGGCGGGGACTGACAGCAACGGGTGCGGCAAGCGGCATGCTGGTGGGAGGCATGGCAAGCCTTACAGCAATCATTGTCTTCATGCTAAGTGAGAGGAAAGTTCTCGTCGTCGCGGATCCTCTCTTGAAGTCACTTTGTGAGCAACCGGCAATTTGGGCGGTACCGCTGTCTCTCGGGGTGATGTATGTAGTGTCGATGGTTACAAAGGCTAGCATTCCATCCGATGTGGACGAAAAGATGCTTCGTCTGCATGCGCCTGAGGGTCTTGGATACAGCAAGGATTACATTGCATCCGACCACTAGGCATCTTGCACTGAGTCCGTTGCGTGATAGAATCGCAAGGTTCAGTGTGTGTCACTGACATTTATTTGCGTGTCGATAATGTTGATACGCGACTAAAAAGTAGTTTTACTACGCCAAAGCCTGTGCCAAGGTACAGGACCTGGAGGAAATATGGCTCGAGAATCGTGGAAAACCCGGGAAGCCCGTCGCGTTGCGACGGTTGCCCGCTACGCTGAGCGTCGTGCTGAGCTTAAGGCTCGTGCGAACAAAGGCGATTTTGATGCAAGCATGGAGCTTGCTTTGTTGCCACGGGATTCATCCCCAACCCGTGTAAAGAACCGCTGTTCAATCACTGGCCGCGCCAGTGGTTTTATGCGTAAGTTTGGCGTCTCCCGCCAGACATTCCGTGAACTGGCCCACCGTGGACTGATTCCCGGTGTAACGAAGTCGTCCTGGTAGTTTTGGAGGTCTGTAATGGTAGTTTCTGATCCAGTTGGTGACCTCCTGACCCGCATTCGTAATGCACAGGCGGCAAATCATGACTCTTTGGAAGTTCCTTCATCCAAGTTGAAGTTGGAAATCCTTCGCATTCTCCTCGAGGAAGGCTATATCAAGTCTTATGAGCTCGTCGAGTCTGCACCTCAGAACAAGATTAAGGTTGCGTTGAAGTACGCTCAGGGTGTGGGGCATCGCCGTACGCCAGTGATTGACACAATCAAGCGTGTTTCGAAGCCTGGTCTTCGTGTCTATGTGTCTTCTGAAGATATCCCGATGGTCAAGCGTGGTCTGGGTATCGCCATCGTGTCAACGAGCCGTGGCTTAATGACGGGCCGGGCGGCAAAGCGTCTTGGTATCGGTGGTGAGGTCGTCGCGACCATCTTCTAAGTTCTGTACTGCATTTTGCAGTCGGTGATCGAGACCTGTCGCTGATGTTGGCAGGGGAGTAACCTGATATGTCCCGTATTGGAAAGCAGCCTATTGCGCTGCCTGCTGGAGTGAGCATCGTAACGGATGCGGATGGCAAGACAACTGTCACCGGTCCTAAGGGTGTTCTTGTTCGTACATTGAATCCGGATATGCGTGTTGAAGTCGAAGGCTCGACCGCAGTTGTAATCCGTCCGACTGACTCTGAGCGTCATCGTGCGATGCACGGACTGACCCGTACGCTTCTTGCGAACATGGTCATCGGTGTCTCGGCTGGTTACGCAAAGGTTTTGAATGTGACTGGTGTCGGTTTCCGTGCTGTGATCGAAGGGCAAAACCTCGTTCTCAGCGTTGGTTACTCGCACCAAGTGACCGTTGCGCCACGTCCTGGTGTCAGCTTCAAAGTTGAGCAGGACAACCAGCGTATGCCAATCATCACCGTGATGGGCATCGACAAGGAAGTTGTCGGTCAGACCGCAGCGGAAGTCCGCAAGGTCCGTCCGCCTGAGCCTTACAAGGGCAAGGGTATTCGGTACAGCACCGAGGTTATCCGTCGCAAGGCTGGTAAGTCTGGTAAGGCTGGTAAGGGCGGCGGCAAGGGCGGCAAGAAGAAGTAAGCCGTACCCGGTAGGAGTCCCGGTAGTTCCGAGGCTCTGTGAAAAGGATTTTATTAATGCAAGTAAATAAGAACGCAACACGTTCGCGGCGTCACAGTCGCATTCGCAAGCGTGTTTTTGGTACCCAGGAAAGACCCCGTTTGAATGTATATCGCTCAACAGCGCATATTTATGCGCAGGTGATTGATGACACAACAGGGCGAACATTGGCGAGTGCTACATCCCTTGATGCCACCATCAAGGCAGCAACGAGTGGCGGAAACATTGCGGGTGCAGTCGCGGTCGGCAAGCTGGTTGCGGATCGTGCTCTCGCAGCAGGTATTAGCAAGGTCGTGTTCGACCGTGGCGGATATCTCTATCACGGACGGATCAAGGCGCTTGCGGATGCGGCGCGTGAGGGAGGCTTAGATTTCTAATGGCACGCATTAATGTCGACGCGCTCGACCTCGAAGAGCGTATTGTTCGTACTAACAAGGTTCAGAAGACCCACAAGGGTGGACGAACCATGTCATGGTCTATTCTCGTTGTCGTTGGGGATGGACAAGGCCACGTTGGCGTTGGAATTGGCAAGGCCCGCGCAATCCCTGACGCAATCCGCAAGGGTACAGAAGCTGCCAAGAAGGCTGTCTTTCTGGTCCCAATCGTGGATGGCTCCATTCCACACGAAGTTCTGGCAAACCATGGTGCATCCGAAGTTCTCCTGAAACCGGCTGCAGAAGGTACCGGAGTCGTGGCCGGCGGTGCAGTTCGTGTACTGCTTGAGTTAGCTGGAGTGCGTAATGTCCTCGCAAAGTCCATCGGTGCAAACAATCCGGTGAACAATGCATGGGCATGTGTAGATGCGTTGAAGCAGCTGCGTACTGTAGAGCGTGTGGCTTCCCTACGTGGAAAGTCCGTCTCTGACATCAAGCGTGGCGCTTTGGCTGCGGAGGTAAGTGATGTCCAAGCTTGAGATCACATTGAAGAAGAGCCCGACCGGGTTTGAGAAGTCGCAGGGTGCTACTGCACGTGCACTTGGCCTGACCAAGGTCGGACGCACCGTAGTACAGCCTGACAATGACTCGATTCGTGGCATGATTTTTAAGATTCGTCACATGTTGCAGGTTGTGGAGGTTGCTGAATGAACCTAACAGATCTCCGTCCAGCAGACGGATCTACGCATCGCCGAAAGCGTATCGGTCGTGGTCCAGGCTCTGGTCATGGAAAGACCAGTACCCGCGGTCACAAAGGTGACAAGGCTAGAGGTTCTGTGCGCCCTGGATTTGAGGGTGGACAGACGCCACTGCACCGTCGTCTTCCAAAGCAGCGCGGTATCGGTGTTGGTTTGACTGCACGTGGGTTTAACACAGGTCGTTACAAGACGCATTACACTGCGGTAAACCTCGATGTCATTGCGGATCGCTTCGAAGCAGGTAGTGAGGTGTCTCCAGAGGCACTTCAGGCGGTTGGTCTTATCAGCACGCTGGAGCTACCGGTAAAGATTCTGTCCCGTGGCGGTGTTGACAAGCCATTGACAGTGCGTGCTCACAAGTTCAGCGCAGGTGCACAGGTTGCAATCACTGCTGCTGGAGGAACTGTAGAAGTCCTCTAGGCTTCTGACAGATCCGGTGTCATTGGCGTGTCTGGCGCAAGCTCTGCGGCAGGCACGCCTTACCGGTTATTTTTGGTCCAACTCTGAGGATAACGATGCTACAGAAGTTGCAGGCTGCGGTGCAGGTTCCGGATATCCGGCAGCGCTTACAGTATGTTCTGATTATATTTGCCGTTTACATTTGTGCATTGCATGTGCCCGCCGCTGGAATCAACCATGATGCCATGGACCGGCTGCTGCAGTCCGGTCTGTTGAACGCACTCGATGTGTTTTCCGGTGGTGCACTCAAAAAGTTCTCAATCATTGGACTTTCGATTACGCCGTACATCAATGCATCGATTTTCATGCAGCTGATGACAGTGGCGATTCCGCAGCTCAAAGCTCTTCAAAAAGAAGGCGAGAGCGGACGGAAGCGCATTAGCAGCTACACACGGTATGCCTCCGTTGCCTTGGCAATGGTTCAGGGCATCGGTTTGTGCAATGTCCTGATTTCCAACGGCGCGCTGCAACCGGGATTCATCTCCATTGCCACGACAGTAACCGCACTGACAGCAGGCACCATGTTTCTCCTGTGGCTTGGTGAGCAAATCACCGAGCGGGGAATCGGTAACGGAATCAGCCAGATTATTTTTGTTGGAATTATGGTGTCCATTCCTGCGCAGGTGTCGAAGACTGCTGTTGCGGTACGCGATGGCGCGGTTCCGGTGATCGGTGTAATTGCAATCGTGGCATTGTTCCTTGCATCGATTGTTGGCATTATTTACATGACGCAGGGTGTCCGACGTATTCCCGTGCAACACATGCGGAAAGTTGTCGGCAAGCAGATGACGAGTGGGGGATCTTCATTTCTTCCACTGAAGGTGAACACCGCTGGTGTTATTCCTGTCATTTTTGCGATGTCTCTTCAGCTCTTTCCACAAACACTTGCCCAGTTTTTCCCCGCGGGAACGCCTGTTGGTGACATTCTGAAGAGCGCGACGGAGTGGCTGACCCCTGGTTATCGCGACCCACGCTTCGGTTTCTTACCCGGTGTGCTCGCGTCTCTCCTCTTCACCATTCTTGTACTTTTCTTCACGTACTTCTACACTGCTATCCAATACGATACGACGGATATAGCAGATAACTTGAAGAAGTATGGATCGTTCATCCCAGGTTATAGGCCCGGTAAGCCGACAGCAGAGTACCTCGACAAAGTTCTGACCCGTATCACGTTTGCAGGCGCAATTTTCCTTGCCGGGATTTCCCTTATCCAATATTGGGCTCCGGTAATGACGAGCGTACCTACATTTAGTTACGTCGGTGGTACATCGTTGCTCATCGTCGTCGGCGTAGTGATGGAAACGATGCAGGCGATGGAAGCTCAGGTAGCGATGAAGGGCTACGATGGTTTCATCAAGCGTCGCGGTGATGACAGTGACAATATGTTACGGGGCCGTGCCCGGTAAGCAGACGTGTTGTTGGTCATGATGGGCCCTCCGGGCTCTGGTAAAGGCACACAGAGTGCTCGGATTGCCGAGCACTTTTGTGTGCCACATTTGTCTACGGGGGCCTTGTTTCGGGATGTTCTCGAGAAGGAACCAGATTCCGACATTGCCAAGGCCGCTGCGGTAATCACGAATGGTGGTCTAGTTGACGACGCAGTGGTGATGGATGTTGTCGCGGCTGTCCTGCAACGTTATTCCTGCAATGTCGTTCTCGATGGATTTCCAAGGACGACTCATCAGGCCGATCTGTTTGATGCATGGTTGAGTTCAGTTGGGATGAAGATAGACAATGTGGTCTTTCTACACGTCCCAAATGATGAGCTCATTGAGCGACTTGGTGCCCGACGGACTTGCAAAGGTTGTGGGTACATAGCGAGCTTGCGCCTCGAAGATGCCGATACGGGAATTCCGTGTCCACGTTGCAGCGAAGACTTGTATCGTCGGGAGGATGATCGACCTACAGCGATCAGTCGGAGATTGGCAATCTATGAAAGCTTGACCGCTCCGCTTCTGGCAAAGTACATGGAAACCGGGCGGTTGCTATCTATCGATGGCACACAATCTCCTGATGCCGTGTTTGCGGATATTTGCGAAACGGTCACTCATCCGATATAACTGGAACTTGTGTGTGTCCCTACGTATAAGCGTGGGGAATTAGTGTGCGTCTATCTATTGGCACACACGTAGATGGAACGGAGAACTGCTTAGAATATGGCTGGTAAACCAGGCGGATATCGCCCATCATCAGGTCGCCCAGGTGGCGGACAAAGGAGCGGAGGCTCTCGTCCCGCACAGGGGCGGGTTGGCGGCGGTCGTCCGTCACCGGCGCGCAAAGTCGAAGACGAGCAGCCTGAAAAGGAATCTGGAATTGAGGTCCAAGGTGTTGTGGTTGAGAACCTTCCCAACACCATGTTCAAGATTCGTCTTGACAGTGGCCACGAGCTGCTGGCCCACATTTCCGGGAAGATCCGTATGCATTACATCAAGATCCTCCCTGGAGACCGTGTGTTAGTGGAGTTGACGCCTTACGACTTGACGCGTGGGCGGATTCTTTATCGATACAGGTAGGGGTCGGAGAAGGGGAATGCAATGAAAGTCCGAGCTTCTGTGAAGAAGATTTGCGACAAGTGCAAGGTAATCAAGCGTGAGGGCGTTGTTCGCGTCATCTGCAAGAACCCAAAGCACAAGCAACGCCAAGGTTAACTTGGTTATCTAGGAGAAATTATAGTGGCCCGTATTGCTGGCGTGGATCTTCCACGCGATAAGAGCATCGAGTACGCGCTTCCGGATATTTTCGGTGTCGGCTTGTCCGGCGCACGAAAGATTCTGGAGCAGGTCGGTATTGACCCGCGTACAAAAGTTGCAGAGATGTCTGAGTCGGATGTTTCCAAGCTCCGCGAGGTGATTGAGAAGGAATGGCGTGTCGAGGGTGACCTTCGCCGTCAGATTCAGATGAACATCCGCCGCCTTCAGGAAATCCAGTGCACGCGTGGTATCCGCCACCGTCGTGGTCTCCCTGTTCGTGGGCAGCGCACCTCCACCAACGCACGCACCCGCAAGGGACCAAAGCGTACGGTTGGTGCAAAGAAGAAGAAGAAGTAAGGCTGAATCATGGCACGAAAATCTACATCTGGTAACAGAGGCAAATCCAAGGCGAAAAAGAATATCGCCGTTGGTGTCGCGCACATTCAGAGCACCTTCAATAACACCATTGTTACGCTTACCGATACCAAGGGTGATGCCATATCGTGGGCATCGGCTGGTCAGGTTGGCTTCAAGGGCTCCCGCAAGGGTACACCTTTTGCTGCGCAGCTCGCCGCCGAGCAGGCTGCCCGCAAGGCGCAGGAACATGGTTTGAAGCGTGTTGAGGTTAATGTCAAGGGTCCTGGCAGTGGTCGTGAGACTGCTGTGCGCGCTTTGGCGCAGGTTGGCCTTGAGATCACGGTTATCCGTGATGTAACGCCATTGCCTCATAATGGCTGTCGTCCACCTAAGCGTCGTCGCGTCTGACGATGCACTCGTAAACTCCCGCTGCTGGGCAGCGATGGAGGAGGAAGAGATTTATGTCTAAATCTAAAAATGCGGTTAGCGGGGATGCCCGTTGCCGCCAGTGTCGACGGGCTGGCGAGAAGCTCTACATCAAGGGGGCTCGCTGCTATTCGAAGAAGTGCGCTATTGAGCGTCGCAACTATGCTCCAGGTTGGCAGGGCAATACGGGCCGCCCAGCCAAAATTACGGACTATGGAAGCCAGCTTCGCGAAAAGCAGAAGATGCGTCAGGTTTACCGCGTTCTTGAAGGGCCATTCCGTGCGTACGTAGCTGAAGCAACACGCCGTCGTGGTGTCACCGGTGAAAACCTCCTGCAGCTTCTCGAACTTCGTCTCGACAATGCGGTTTTCCGCCTTGGTTTTGCCACATCCCGTGCGCAGGCCAGACAGTTTGTAAACCACGGTCATTTCTTGGTCAATGGTCGTACCGTTGACATTCCTTCAATCCAGCTTCGTCCTGGTGATGTTGTGACATTGGCTGAGTCCGCACGTCGCAATGCACTTATTCAGGATGCGCTCGCATCCGGTGCCGGACGCGTACCAAGTTGGTTGTCCCTCGATGTCAACCAGTTCTCGGGCAAGGTAATCACCGCGCCACGACGTGACGAAGTTGACACTACGGTGAAGGAACAGATCATTATCGAGTTCTACTCACGTTGATGCGTTGCACGACTGCATAAGTGGTCAAAGGAGAAAGAATGGTTCATTCCGATTCTAGAGAGCCAGAAATCAGCGTCCTTGAGACGGAGGGAAACTACGGCAAGTTTGTTGTCGAACCTCTTGAGCCTGGTTACGGTCCCACCCTTGGTAACTCGTTGCGACGTGTTCTGCTTTCGTCAGTCGAGGGAGCTGCTGTTACATCGGTGAAAATCGAAGGCGTACAGCATGAGTTCCAGTCGATTGCGGGTCTCAAGGAAGATGCTACGGAGCTCTTTCTGAACCTTAAGGAATTGTGTGTCAAGGTCCATGACGATGCCATCGAGCGTGGCGAAGATGTATGGACACTACGGATTGATGCAAAGGGAGCGGGCGTCATCACTGGAGCAGATGTTAACTGCCCCACAGATGTTGAAATCGCCAATCCTGATGTATATCTGGCGCGCATTTCTGATGAAGCGGCGAGTTTGTATGTTGAGCTGACGGTTCGGACCGGTCGTGGCTATGTCATGCCGGATACATCCCGTCGGTCGGACATTATTGGTGAAATTCCGGTTCCATCGGCGTTTGGTCCAGTGCGGAAGGTCAACTATACGGTTGATCCTACCCGTGTTGGTAACCGAAATGACTACGAGCGGCTTACGCTCGAAGTCACGACCAATGGCACCATCGAGCCGGCTGTGGCTGTGTCACAGGCTGCCGAGCTGCTTACGGAGCACTTTGAGCGATTTATGACCCTTACCGGGCGTCCGCTTCGAACGGCTCCTGCACTCGCTGCAAGTGCGCAAGCTGCGATACCGGCGGGTCATCAACAGCGGATTGAGGAGTTAGACTTCTCGGTACGTACATACAACTGCCTGAAGAAGGCGCAATTGCTGACACTACATGACTTGACTCAGATTTCTGAAGTTGACTTGCTGAATATCCGGAATTTCGGACGCAAGTCTCTCACGGAAGTGAAAGAAAAACTTCAGGAGTTGGGACTTGCTCTTAAGGACTCGGGGCTCGGTGAGTACCCGGACTTCGATGAGGAGTAAATAAATGCGACATAGGATTGGTGGCCGACAGTTCGGCCTTCCATCGGATCAGCGGAAGGCGCTGCTCAAGGGACTTCTGCGCTCGATGATTATCTACAAGCGCATCGAAACCACTGAGACCCGTGCCAAAGAGATTCAACCCCTCATCGAGAAGCTCGTGACACGTGCGAAGGATGACTCAGTTCATTCCCGCCGTATTGCACGTGCAACCTTCGGTGGTCGTTCTGCGGATGATGAGGATATTGTGAAGGAACTCTTCACAGTCATCGCTCCTGCATTCGCTGAGCGCCATGGTGGTTACACTCGTATGGCTAAAAAGGGTATCCGTCGTGGAGACGGTGCTCCGATTGTTATATTGGAGTTTGTTGACGGTTAATCAGACCAGGTTTGGTGGTGTTGATTCGTGACAGGTAAGCGCATCCGGATGCTTGTTGAGTATGACGGTTCCTGTTTTGAGGGCTATCAGCTCCAAGGACCGGATGTGCGATCTGTTCAGAGTGAATTGGAAAGAGCATTCACGCAGTTGGCTGGACACAAGGTCCGTGTGCACGGAGCCGGAAGAACAGACAAAGGTGTACATGCTTCAGGGCAAGTGGTTCACGCGGATGTCTGCTGGCGATTTAGTTCGGAGCAGGCTGAGGTTGCATTGAATGCGATTCTTCCGCGGGATCTAGCTGTTCGAGGTGTGATGGAAGTCGATGAGACGTTTCACGCACAGCGATCTGCGACATCCAGAACATATGTGTACCTGATTGATAACGGTAAGGTTCGTCGCCCGATGTTAGGAAAACGTGCATGGCATGTTGACAGAACATTGAACATAGACGCAATGCGCGAGGCCGCGGCAACCCTTCTGGGGGTTCACGACTTTGCTTCGTTTGGGAATGCGGCTAAGGGCAAAAGCACGATCCGTAGGATGGATGTTATTGATGTTCGGAAGAGAGGCAGTTTGGTGGTGATTCACATCACCGCAAATGCTTTTCTAAGACAAATGGTCAGAGCCATCGTTGGATCGCTGGTTGAAGTGGGTTTGGGGCGGATATCCGTTGCAAAAATTGAATCTGTATTGGCTCTGAAGAACAAGGGCATCTGCCCGCGGGTGGCACCGCCACATGGTTTGACCTTGAAGCATGTCTCATATGATGGCGTGCGGATAGACCTTAGGAACAAGGAATTGACGATATGAAGACGTATTCGCTGAAGCCAGCGGACATCAAGCGCGATTGGGTCGTACTCGATGCGACTGGCGTGCCTATCGGACGACTGGCTGCCGAAGCTGCTAAGCTGCTTCGCGGTAAGAACAAACCATACTTCGCTCCGCACTTGGATTGTGGTGACCATGTGGTCATCATCAATGCAGCGCGTGCTGTGATGACTGGAAACAACAAGGCTGATGAGCCGATTTACCACCACACTTTGTACCCTGGTGGAATCAAGCAGATTGAGCGTGGAACGTTGCATGAGCGGCGCCCTGAGCTGGCAATCTATCGTGTTGTAAAGGGAATGCTTCCTCACAATGCGCTGGGTGCACAGCAAATGCGCAAGCTCAAAGTTTATGCCGGCGAAGAAGGGTTGGCGCGACATCGCGGTCAACTCGGTGAATCCGCTGAGGCAGGAGCATAATTATGGCAGATGCAGTTCGCTACTACGGTACCGGTAAGCGCAAAAACGCTGTAGCCCGTGTTTGGTTGTCTGAAGGTGATGGCTCGATTGAAGTCAACAAGAAGGGTGTGCTTGAGTACTTCTGCCGCCGTACGCTTGAGGCTCTGATCAACCAGCCATTCCAGGTCACGCAGACCGAAGGTCGCTACAATGTGATGGCGAAAACCCACGGTGGTGGCATTTCCGGACAGGCTGGAGCTCTCCGCCATGGCATCTCTAAGGCTCTCGTCGAGGCTGACCCTGAGCTGCGCACACCACTTCGGCGCGGTGGGTTTCTCACCCGTGACCCACGTGTAAAAGAGCGGAAGAAATACGGCCGCAAGCGTGCACGTCGTGGATTCCAGTTCAGCAAGCGTTAATCATCACGCGTTGCCTGTGCGAAAGGAAGGTTCCTATGGGACCTTCCTTTTTTCAGTTAAGGGAGTCTGTTTC
>CAZSGJ010000005.1:0-46224 GCA_964606305.1 uncultured Armatimonadia bacterium | reverse complement strand
GATTCATCCGGCGTCTTAACGTCACGATGAGATGTAAATCCATTGGCCTCACAGATATGCCGTGGCACTGATAGTTCGTCGCACCGTGAACATAGCGCTCTATTTCGAACTTTGAAGTGCGGGGCGTGATACAGGAGTGAAACTCTTCTCGACCTTTTCCAGTAAACAACATATAGGGGTGGTCATAGACCACCCCTACACATCCAGTTTAGGCATTTCATGCCCGGAACATTAGGGTCGGATTTATTCCTGCTTGGTAGCAAGCTGGATCTGAAACGGACTTGTATCACCTACATCAAAGGTAACCGAATCACCTGGCTTGATATCCCCACGCAGAATCGCTGTACTCAGCAGGTTGTCAACATGCCTCTGAATCGTTCTCTTTAGCGGTCGCGCTCCATAGACAGGATCAAAACCGAGCGAGACAAGGGATCGCTTAGCCTCCGATGTGAACGATATCTGAATATGTCTTTCTGACAGTGCCATCACCGTTTTTGAAAGTAGTAGGTTGACAATCTTTAGCAGGTCATCCTCAGTCAGGCCACTGAATGGAATGATCTCATCGATGCGGTTGATTAGCTCCGGCCGGATAACGCCCGTTAGCGCACGAAGTGCGGCTTTCTCCGGATCCATACCGGAACGAATAGCATCCTGGATTTCCTGAGAGCCTAAATTACTTGTCATCAAGATGACAGTGTTTCTGAAGCTGACGACCCGGCCATGACCATCCGTAAGGCGACCATCGTCAAGAATCTGCAAGAGGATATTCCATACATCCGGATGCGCTTTCTCAATTTCATCGAGGAGCACAACTCTATAGGGGCGCTTGCGGACAGCTTCAGTCAACTGACCACCATCTTCGTGTCCAACGTAGCCCGGGGGAGCACCAATGAGTCGTGCGACAGAGTGCTTTTCCATGTACTCTGACATATCGACCCGGACAAGAGCACCTTCATCATCAAAGAGTAGCTCTGCAAGCCCCTTTGCGACTTCTGTCTTTCCGACTCCGGTTGGTCCCAAGAATAGAAATGATCCGATAGGACGCTTCGGATCCGATAACCCAACACGCGATCTCCGGATAGCTTCTGCAAGTGCGCTAATAGCACGTTCCTGCCCGACGACCCGTTCGTGTAAACGGTCTTCAAGATGGAGTAACTTCGCGGCTTCTTCCTCCAGCATTCGTTGCACCGGCACCCCTGTAATACGAGCGACGACGCCAGCGATGTCATTTTCCCCTACAACCCGATGGACGCCAGTTGTATCTTCCCATTCCCGGCGGCGTTGCAAGTAGGCATCCCGAAGCATGTGCTCCTCGTCACGAAGTCGTGCTGCGTCCTCGTATGCCATCCGTTCGACCGCATCTTTTCCCCGCTGCAATAAGTCCTCAAGAGACCGTTCCATCTGGCGGATGTCATCAGGAATGGCTGATAGTGACATCCTGACTTTGGAAGATGCTTCATCAACAAGGTCTATAGCCTTGTCCGGAAGAAATCGCTCCGTAATGTAACGGCTCGAAAGAACCACCGCAGCCTTGATAGCCTCATCTGTAATTTTGACCTGGTGATGCTGTTCGTACTTGGGGCGCAGGCCTTCAATAATGGCAATCGTGTCCGCGATCGATGGTTCGCCTACGTAAACCGGTTGGAAGCGGCGCTCCAGGGCTGCATCCTTCTCAATATACTTTCGGTACTCATTGATTGTCGTGGCACCGATGCACTGTAGCTCACCTCGCGCAAGGGCTGGCTTGAGTAAGTTAGATGCATCGAGTGAACCCTCGGCCGCACCTGCACCAACTACCGTGTGGAGCTCATCAATAAAGAGGATAATCTGGCCTGCGGCTTCACGGACTGCATCCACGACACCCTTCAGCCGCTCTTCAAACTCCCCGCGAAATTTGGCTCCCGCAATGAGCGCGCCGAGGTCCAGTGTGAGGAGAGTCTTTCCACGGAGAGCCTCCGGGACAGCGCCATCCACAATCTTCTGTGCTAATCCTTCGACGATTGCCGTTTTTCCAACACCAGGGTCGCCAATCAGGACAGGATTGTTCTTACTTCGTCGTGCCAGCACCTGAATCACACGATCGACTTCTTCACTTCGTCCGATGACAGGGTCGATACGTCCGTCCTTTGCCAGCGATGTGAGGTCGCGTGTGTACTTTCCGATGATTGAGTTCCCAGTATCGGAGGCAGGTGAATCAGAGCGGCTGCCTTTTCGGAAGTGTGCCAATGCCTGGTAGACACGCTCGATATCGACACGTTGGGTAGCGAGTGCCCGAGAGGATGGTGAATCGCCCTCCTTGATGATCGCAATGAAAATGTGCTCGACACCGACAAACTCATCGCGAAGACGTTGCGCCTCACTCTCAGAGATATCGAGAATGCGCTTCATTCGAGGTGTGATGTAAATCTGTTGCTCGCGACCGCCACTCGATTGGGTTCGGGACGTGGATGCCAGATTAGTTTCAATGACCCTCTTGACGATACCTATATCAGTGTTGAGATGTCCAAGAATCTTTGTGACGATGCCGTCATTGTCTTCCAGCATCGCAATAAGCAGATGCTCAGTGTCGAGCTGTGAATGTTTGTAACGGCGAAGAATATTCTGAGCATCGGACATCATGTCCTTTGCACGATCGGTGTAGTTTTCCAGCATTGTGTGTTCTCCTTTTGCAACCCGATCGTTTTTGTGTCGGATGCTATTCGTACTGCCGTAACTTGGCTATGAGGTGCTCGCGCTCAGCTTCAAGACTGTCGAGGCGCTCTTTCAAGCCTAGAATTATTTCGACTCCTGCCAGGTTGACGCCCAGATCAGTCAGAGCCTGTATTTGACGGACCCGTTGTACATCGTAATCTGAGTACAGTCGGTTCTTTCCAACCCGCTGTGGGGTTACTAATCCGAGGCGCTCATACATCCGCAAGGTTTGCGGGTGCAGGGGTTCATCCGGACGCTCAATCCGTATGAGCTTTGCAGCGATACTGATTGTGTAGAGGGGCTCTGTACCGCCGCTATTCACTTGTCGTCCCCGAGTGCCACTGCCAGCTCATCAATCGCAGCACGTTGCCGTGCCGTCAAGTTCTTTGGGACTTCGATTTTGATGCGAACCAACATATCGCCTCTCGGATTTGATGCACCTTTTGTCATGCCATGCCCACTGATGCGAAGCTGCTGGCCGCCTTGTGTCCCGGCTGGTAGACGAAGTGTCTTGCGATCCCCGGAAGGCGTGATAGCGGTAACCTCACCACCCAGTGCGCAGGTTGTAAACGGTACGTTGATATCGGTTATCAGGTTGTCATCCCTGCGTTCAAAGCCATATGGTGTTGCGATGTGCACTGTAGCGATGATTTCCGGGCGGGAGCTTGTCGCCGAAAGCCGCAGTTTGGCACCATCTTTAATGTTTGCCGGAATGTTAAAGGTAATCGGTTGCCTGCCACCGCTGATGTTCAGCTGCCGACTTACACCGCTGATGGCTTCAGTCAGTGTAATGGTTACATCAACTTCCTGTGCTGCAGCTTGGCGTGGACCGCGAGTTCCGCGGCCAAACCCGGTCGCATCCTGATTCATCCCTCCAAACAGAGTTGAGAAGAGATCATTGAGATTGGTTGCTCCGCCCAGCGGATCTCCAACATCGTACCGAACGCGCTGGCCGCCACCGGCTCCCGGAAATGGACCACCAAAACCACCGAAAGGACCTCCGCCCGGAAACCCGCCAGGACCCGCGCCAGCGGCCTCCGCCTGACTTGCGGCACGCCATTGGTCGCCGTAGCGATCATATGCGGACCGCTTCTTTTCATCGGAAAGAACCTCGTAGGCCTCACCAACTTGTTTGAACTTGTCCTCGGCCGACTTGTCATTCGGGTTTACATCAGGGTGATACTTTCTAGCCAGTTTGCGATAGGCCGCACGGACTTCTTTGCTGTCTGCTGTTTTGGGGACTCCCAGAATCGAGTAGTAGTCTTTGTATGATGGTCCCATATGCTCAATTCTCCTTAGTCCAATGATGTAACCCTGAAGGCTGAAAAAACCGTGGGTGGGGACCACCCACGGCGTTCATGTAGGTTGGTACCTAGCTGATGGTGATTCGCTTTACCTTGGACTCTTCCGCCTTTGGCAGGGTGATATCCAGAACTCCGCGATCAAACGATGCGGTCACGGCATTACCATCCACTGGTAGAGGCAGCTGGAACGTTCTGGCGAATGTGCCGGCGGGGCGCTCTGCAACAAGTGAGCGAAAGTCTGCATCAGTTTCCGGATATGCTCCGTGGATACTGATGGTACGACCCTGAACGTCGACATTAACATGCTCCGCACTAAGGCCGGGAAGCTCAACTGTGATGTGATAGTTGCCATCAGTTTCGCCAATATTGACCGCTGGAGACTGTGGAGCGGTGAGCGTCCTCAGAAATGCAGAGGTGTTTATCGTGTCAATTGCCCGTGCATCGGGTGTTGCGAAGTGTGCGATTTTCATTGTTTGTGTTCTCCTTTTCCCTCGTTGGGGAGTGCCGGGTACATTTTGCACCCGGCACATTGATCCTGGCAGCGGGGCTATTTGCCCTCGTCTACCACTTCGGCATCAATGACTTCGTCATCTGAGCCGCCAGCCTGTTGACCGGTCTCTGAAGTTGCACCCGCTGCCGCAGCTTCTTCGTTCTGCTTGTACAAACGCTCTGCAAGAGTGAAACTAGCGGTTTGTAGGTCACCGAATGCTGTGTCGTAGCCATCAAGGGTCTCACTCCCGAGCGCGGTGCGAAGCGCTTCGATCTTGCCATTGATGTCCGTTTTCTCTTCCTCAGTAGCTTTTTCGCCAAGGTCTTTGATTGTTCGCTCTACGGAGTAGATAAGTTGATCACCCTGATTGCGCTTCTCAGCCAGCTCACGTTGCTTCTTGTCTTCGTCAGCATGAGCAGCAGCTTCCTTGACCATCTTCTCGACTTCTTCTTTATTTAGGTTGGAAGAACCCGTCACCGTAATCTTCTGCTCCTTACCGGTTCCTTCATCACGGGCGGAAACCGAGAGAATACCGTTAGCATCGATGTCAAACGTGACCTTGATCTTCGGTACACCACGTGGCGCCGGTGGGAGGCCGGACAGTTCAAAGTCTCCAAGCATCTTGTTGTGTGTTGCAATTTCGCGCTCGCCCTGGCAGACCTTGACGTGAACGCTTGTCTGACCATCCGCTGCGGTTGAGAAAACCTCTTCCTTGCGTGTCGGAATCGTCGTATTGCGTTCAATGAGCTTTGTCATGACGCCGCCAAGTGTCTCAATACCGAGAGAAAGTGGCGTTACATCGAGGAGAACAACATCCTTAACTTCTCCACCAAGCACGCCTGCCTGAATTGCTGCGCCAACGGCTACCACTTCATCAGGGTTGACACTCCGGTTTGGCTCTTTACCGATCATCTTGCGGACTTGTTCCTGCACCGCTGGAATACGGGTCGAGCCGCCAACAAGAATAACCTCATCGATATCGGATGCCGAAAGCTTGGCATCGCGGAGTGCCTGATTTACAGACTCGGCGGTGCGCTCAACCAGATCACGTGTCAGGTCATCAAACTTAGCCCGTGTCAGGTTGACATCGAGGTGCAGTGGACCATCCTGGCTTGCCGTAATAAACGGGAGGTTGACATTGGTTGTCACCGATGCAGACAGCTCGATCTTTGCCTTTTCTGCGGCTTCCTTGAGGCGTTGGGCTGCTTGTTTGTCCTTGCGGAGGTCGATTCCGTTTTCTTTTTGGAATTCTGCTGCGAGGAACTCAATGATTCTGTGATCAAAGTCATCGCCACCCAGGCTTGTATCGCCACTGGTGGACTTCACTTCGAAGACGCCATCACCAACTTCAAGAATGGAAACGTCAAAGGTTCCACCACCGAGGTCGTAGACCAGGATTGTTTCGTTGTTCTTTTTGTCAAGACCGTAGGCAAGTGCCGCTGCGGTAGGCTCATTGATGATTCGTAGGACTTTCAGTCCGGCGATTTCACCAGCGTTTTTGGTCGCAGTGCGCTGGGAGTCGTTGAAGTATGCAGGCACCGTGATGACAGCACCAGTTACCGACTCACCAAGATACGCCTCAGCATCAGTCTTGAGCTTTTGAAGAATCATCGCTGAAATCTGTTCTGGTGAGTAGGGGGTTCCATCGATTGTTGTACGGTGGTCTGTACCCATGTGGCGCTTAATGGATATCAGTGTGCGGTCTGGATTCACGACTGCCTGGCGCTTTGCCGGTGCGCCAACAAGCCGGTCACCGGTCTTGGAGAAGCCGACGACCGATGGGGTGGTGCGTGCACCTTCTGCATTTGCGATGACGACTGGCTCTCCGCCTTCGAGTACGGAGACGCATGAGTTTGTCGTTCCGAGGTCAATTCCAACTGTTTTTGGCATAGTGGCTCTCCTTACAATGGTCGCGTAAGTATCGAAGTCAATTCGACTCATTTACTGCGATGACGTATTCTTTCATATGAGTCTATTAGTGTCAAGTAAGTGAATGGAAAATTTTTGAAATGGTTTGAAATCTGGTAACTCATTCCCGTTTGTTTTCATCAGGATATACTTTGTTGTGATTAAAAAGGAAGCTGCGCAGGTTGTTTCGGTAACACCACTCTCTGCGCCACGGCACTTTGTGCTGACGATGAAAAGTGCGCATTTGGCAGAAAGTGCGCGACCCGGTCATTTCATCGCTGTTGCCGCAGACACTGGATCTGCGATACTGCGTAAGCCATTTTCGGTCTACACAGTCGACAGGGTTGCTGGTGAGATTTCTATTCTTTTCTCTGTTTACGGTCCCACGACGACAGCGATGTCCCGAATGCTACCCGGGGATTCCATAGATGTTCTTGGACCGCTCGGAGGGCGCATTTTTGACCCGAAACCCATTCGCGGTATTCATCACATCCTCGTCGGCGGCGGCTACGGTGTCCCTCCTCTGAACTATCTGGCAAAGAGCATCCGGGCAGCTGCACCCGATGCAAAGGTTACTGTTATTATCGGTGCAAGGTCGGCAAATCTTTTGGTCGGGGATGAAGGCTTGTTGGCTGCCGGAGTGGATGTTGTCTACTGCACTGACGATGGCTCAGCAGGCGTACATGGAAGGGTAACGGATGCGCTTCTCCCAATGTTGCGGCCGGACACGCGGGTTTACACCTGCGGTCCAACTCCGATGATGAAGGCTGTTGGTGAACTAAGCGAGTTGCACGGCGTAGATTGTCAGGTTTCTCTCGAGACGTTTATGCCATGCGGTGTTGGAATTTGTGTTGGGTGTGTTGTACAGAAGCGGGATGGTGTGTACTCACGGACATGCACCGATGGACCTGTTTATCCAGGATGTGAGGTGGCATGGTGAGTAATGTGCAGATGTCCGTACAGATTGGTTCCCTTAGGATGCGAAATCCTGTCACAACCGGTAGCGGTACATTTGGATTTGGCAGTGAAACTAAGGATTTGGTTCCGCTCGATCGTCTTGGTGCCGTGACCGTCAAGGCAACGACCCGCGAACCTCGCCTCGGCAACCCTCCGCAACGGATTGCTGAAACGGCGTCCGGGATTCTTAATGCCATTGGGCTTCAGAACGGTGGCATCGATGACTATCTGGCAAAAAAGGCTCCTTACCTCCGCGGGTTCGATTGTCCGGTTATCGTCAATGTGCCCGGAGAAAACCCTGACGACTTTGCATACGTCGTTGAGCGATTGACGGCTGCGGGAGCGGCTGATGCCGTTGAACTCAACATTTCTTGTCCAAATGTCTCCCATGGCCTTGACTACGCCACGGACCCTGTGCTTGCAGCATCGGTTGTTGCAGCTGTACGAAAAGTCACAGGGATGCCTGTTATTGCCAAGCTCTCGCCAAACGTTACGGACATTCGTGTCATTGCGAAGGCGTGTGAGGATGCCGGTGCAGATGCACTCAGCATGGTCAACACGGTGGTTGGGACGGCAATTGACCCGCGTAAGCGCAGGTTCCGTCTTGCTAACATCACTGGTGGATTGAGCGGCCCGGCAATAAAACCCATCGCATTGCTTGCCGTATGGCGCTGTTACAACACAGTCAAAATTCCCATCATTGGTATGGGCGGGATTGCCAGTCCACTGGATGCGATTGAATTCATGCTTGCGGGAGCCACAGCTGTTGCGTGCGGTACTGGAAACTTTGTCGACCCTGCGCTGTCTCTCGACGTAATCGATGGAATCGAACAGTATTGTGTTGAGAATGGTTATTCGGATGTCAACGCACTTGTTGGTGCAGTGACCGCTTAGGAGATTACGATGCCAAGAAGTTACGAACTTTTGCCAATCGGTGACAATGCCCCGGAAGAAGTCAATGCCGTTATTGAAATTCCACGTGGCTCATCCAATAAGTACGAATACGACCGAGAACATGGCATTTTTCGCCTTGATCGCCCGCTGTATAGTCCATTGTTTTACCCGTTCGACTATGGATGGATTGCCGGGACGATGAGTGCAGATGGCGACCCGCTTGACGTCCTTGTCATCGGGAGCCATCCAACCTTTTGCGGATGTGTGGTTACCTGCCGTCCGCTTGGCGTGTTACTGATGCGCGATGAAAAGGGTGCCGATGAGAAAATTCTGGCGCGGGTGGCACACGATCCACGCTATTCCGGCGTCCGAACGCTGGGGCACCTCCCAACACACGTCCTTCGCGAAGTTGAACACTTTTTTGATGTGTACAAAACACTTGAAAAGAAGCCTGTCGCAATCGGCGAATGGAAAGATGTCGAGGTTGCACAGCAGATGATTGAAAACTGCCGGATGATTCGTAATCCCGGTGAAGGGTAAGCAGGCAGCTTGAGCTGTTGCAGATAAACACCCGCGTCCATCATGCAAAGTCACCCATGAACGTACCAACATCCAATAGGAATGCCATAAACCCATTTTGGAATCTTGGTCTTGAATTTCTGCTGTCCGGCGCGCAACCGACGCACCGTACAAAAGCAAAGCGCGTCGTACAGATTTTTCTTTCCGGGGCTGCAAGCTCGGTTGATCTTTACGACTACAAACCGATGCTCGAGCAGCGCAAAGGCCAGCCGTTCGACCCTGGTGGAAAGCTGGAACTGTTCCAAAGTCAACCTGGTGTCGTGATGCCGTCTGCGTGGGGGTTTCAGCGAGCTGGGCAATCCGGTCGCCATATCTCAAATATCCTCCCAAAGCTTGCAACATGTGTGGATGACATGGCCTTTGTCTACAGCATGACATCCAAGTCAAATGTCCACGGGCCGGCGACATTTCTGCAGACAACAGGATTTGTTCAGCCAGGATTCCCGTCAATGGGGGCCTGGATTGCACATGGACTCGGAAGTCTGACGGACAACCTTCCTGTTTTTGTGGCGCTCCCGGATTCGCGTGGCGTACCGCCAAATGGACCTGCGAACTGGGGCGCTGGTTTTCTTCCCGCCGCCACACAGGGAGTTGTCATTCGTCCCGGAAGCAACGTAGCAATTCGCGATCTGACTCCGCCTCCAGGAAAGAACTCAGCATCGGATGAAGTTGCCCGCAGACGATTTTTGTCTGACCTGAACGCAATCGATGCCCGTAAACACGGCACCGATGACGCACTAATGGCGCGAATCAAAAGTCATCAGCTTGCGGCCAAGCTTCAGCTTTCCGCGCCGGAGGCCATGGATGTTTCCCGCGAGTCGGCGGCAACAAAACAACTATACGGAATTGATCATCACCATACGCACGATCTAGGAACCCGCTGTCTGGTTGCTCGTCGGCTTTTGGAGCGCGGTGTCCGCTTTGTCCAAATCTGGAGCGGTGCTGATAATGGCTTTCCGCGACGGAATTGGGATTCACACGAAGACTTGAAAAAAGATCATGCCGACATGGCTACTGAGCTTGACACGCCTGTGGCGGGGCTTCTCCGTGATTTGAAAACCCGCGGTCTTCTGGATGACACCATCGTTCTCTGTACAAGCGAGTTTGGCAGAATGCCCTGTAGCCAGGGAGGAAAAGGCAGAGATCATAATCCGGAAGCCTTTACAACCTGGCTCGCAGGCGGCGGAATCAAGGGCGGTGCCGAGGTTGGATTGACTGATGAATGGGGCTACAGGGTCGCACAAAATCCGGTTACAGGTTACGATGTGCACGCAACAGTCCTCGCATTGCTTGGTGTTGATCATACATCGCTTACATTCAGGCACAACGGTGTGAACCGTCGCCTTACCGATGTCCATGGACATGTGCTTAAGCAGCTGATCAAACAGGGGTGAAGAACTGTCTGTGAACAAGTTTGGAATGGAAGCAATCTGAATGGCGCCGACATTGGTGGTGATGGCCGCAGGCATGGGAAGTCGCTTTGGAGGAACAAAGCAGCTTGCCGGAGTTGGCCCAAACGGAGAAACGATTCTTGACTATTCTGTCCACGATGCCATTCATGCCGGGTTCGGAAAAGTTGTTTTTGTCATCCGTGAAGCCTTTGCAGATGCGTTCAAGCAAGGCATAGGAGCCCGCTATAGCCGGCAGGTTGATGTTGCATACGCGTATCAGGAACTCGATAACCTGCCTAGAGGATGCGCTCCTGCCATCCACAGAACAAAGCCATGGGGGACTGCGCATGCCGTTTGGTGTGCCCGCCCACACGTAAACGGACCGTTTGCAGTGATCAATGCGGATGATTTTTACGGCCGGGATGCTTTTGAACAGATGGCATCCTACTTATCTGTACATGGTGAGACGCATGGTAATTATGCGATGGTAGCGTTTGCTATCAGTGGGACTCTAAGCCCGCATGGATCTGTTTCCAGAGGTGTCTGTCGGGTAGATGTTTCCGGAAATCTGCTTGAAGTCACCGAACATACCGATCTTTTACGGTCCGATGAAGGCGTTGTCTCCACACATACCGATGGAACACCACAGATTTTGCCGTACGACACCCTTGTCTCAATGAACTTTTGGGGGTTCACGCCGGACTTTATGGACCGGTGTGAGTCCTACTTCGTGCAGTTTTATGCCGATAATCACCAATCAGCAAAAGCGGAGTGTTATCTTCCATCCGCTGTAACCCATTTGATGGAAAGTGGTCAAGCAACCGTCAAAGTCCTCGGCACTTCCGGGCAGTGGTTTGGGCTTACGTATCCCGACGACCGTGATGCGGTGGTCGAAGCCCTCGCAGACTATACGCGTCAGAATCTTTATCCAGCTCCTTTGACACCTGAGGTTCAGCATGATTGATGCCCATTTCCAACGGGAGTTATGTGCTCAGTATCCGGAGTGTGGTCGCTGTATTGGTGTGGAAGTGCTTGCTGGCGGGCACATCAACGATACATATTTGGCAAAGTATGAAGTCACCGGAGGGGTTCGCAGTCTCGTTCATCAGCGCATTAACCATAACGTCTTCAAGGACGTGCCATCCGTGATGGAGAATGTTGTCCGGGTTACCGAACATGCGCGGATATGGTTTTCCAAAAATGGCGTCTCAGATGTCGAACGTCGTGTGCAAATGGTTTATCCAACGCGGGATGGCAACTACTACTGGCAGGATTCAAGTGGAAACTACTGGCGTACGCAGGACTATATTGCGAATGCCTTTTCCCGGGTTACGCCTGAATCGAGTGACGATGCGTACGAAGCTGCGTTTGCGTTTGGAATGTTTCAGCGTGTAGTCGCCGACCTCGACAAGCCGCGGTTACATGAGACGATTCCAGACTTTCACAATACCCCGCAGCGATTTTCTGCATTCGAAGCCTCCGTTGCTGGAGATTCCTGTGGGCGCCTGAACACCTGCCAAGCAGAGGTGAGCTGGCTCCTTGACCAGAAGCCCTGGCACGCGATGATTCAACAGGCATGGAACGCAAAGACGCTTCCAGAGCGTGTCGTGCACAACGATGCTAAAGTCGCGAATGTCCTCTTCGATCAGGACACCTCGGAGGGTTTGGCCGTCATCGATTTGGATACTGTAATGCCCGGTTTGTCTGTCCATGACTTTGGCGATTTAGTTCGCTCAACGACGTGTACTGCAGCGGAAGATGAGACTGACCTTTCAAAAGTAAACGTTGATGTCGATATGTTTTCAGCGCTAGCCGCCGGGTTCCTCAACGGTGCCGGTGAGCTCCTCACGCGTGAAGAACGCTCAATGTTGCTACTTGGAGCTAAGACGATTGTTTTGGAACAGGCGACGCGGTTTTTGAAAGACCATTTGGATGGAGACACTTACTTCCGCGTCTACCGGCCAAACCACAACCTTGACCGCGCACGTACACAAATCCAGCTGTTGAAGAGCATTCAAACCAATGATTTGATGCTCAGTCTCATCATTAACGATGTACAGCAAGGGGCCGTCTCGTGAGCCGCCCAAAAGTCCTGATTACCGGTGGAGCCGGGTTCATCGGTTCGCATATCGCCAACCTTGCATCCCAGCATGCTGATGTACGTGTTCTTGACAACTTTCGGTCAGGATTCCGTGCTAACCTTGATGGAATTCCACACGAACTAGTCGAGGGATCGATTGAGGACTGCGCGCTTTTATCGGAAGCGATGTCTGGTATCGATTATGTTTTTCACTTGGCGGCAATGATATCTGTGCCTGAATCGATGCTTAATCCGACCGAGTGTGTTGCCGTCAATACGCTTGGTACGTTGAATGTTTTGGAAGCTGCTACACGGGCGGGGGTCAAGAAACTGGTGCTATCCTCAACGGCAGCAATATACGGTGATGATCCCGAACTTCCCAAGCGAGAGACGCTCCCACCATGCCCCAAAAGCCCTTACGCCGTCACCAAGCTTGATGGCGAGTATTATTGTGCGATGTACACGGCGCTTGGTCGCTTGGACACCGCTTGTCTTCGTTATTTCAATGTATTTGGACCCCGCCAAAATCCCAAAAGTGCCTACGCTGCGGCTGTTCCGATTTTTCTAAGCCGTGCGCTCGCGGATAGTGACATTACGATTTATGGCGATGGAGGACAAACGCGGGACTTTGTCCATGTCTCTGATATTGCCGGAGCTAACTGGCATGCTGCAACCACGCAAGGCATGTCAGGGGTCTTCAATGTCGCTTGCGGAAAAAGCCTAAGTATTCGTGAACTGGCTGAACAAATTGTCAAGACCACGGGGTCATCATCAAAAATAGTGTTCCAGCCGGAGCGTCTTGGTGACATCAGGCATTCAATTGCCGACGTTACTCGCTTGACGGAATCTGGCTACATTTGCAACAGTGACTTTGACAGTCTGTTGGCATCCACCGCAGTATCGTACAAGAGGTCGCTGTAAGGCAGGAAGGTCCATCGCATGACACGTAACACCAGTATGAAGGTATCTTTCGGTGTTTTCGTCGTCAGTGTACTGTCGCTGCTCTGTAAGCCGGCAGCTGGACAAGCGGGATTCTCGTTTGAGGAGCGCATCCGGCCATTGTTGGTTACCCGGTGCGCCACCTGCCACCGCGCAGGAGACGCCGTTGCTGGCGTTGACTTTTCTTCATCCGCCGGTATTCGACGTTTCATCAGTAACAAGGGAATACGTAACGCTGCTTCCCCGGCTTCCAAGGACCTTCTCAACCGAATAACGACAAGCTCTGAGGCAAGTCGTATGCCGCCAAGTGGTGAGCGCCTGACAAAATCTGATGTTGCCAATATCCGTCAGTGGCTGGATGGCGGAGGAAAGGTACCGGACGCTGGGCGCTCTGGTTCAGGTACGTTGTGGTCTCTCAAGCCGCTCGTTGTAACGAAGGGAGACTCAATCGATACCATTGTTGATCGCGCACGTAAACGTCAAGGGCTGATTGCGTCTCCACCAGCAGATAAACTGACGCTCCTACGTCGGGTTCACATCGATCTGACCGGCCTCCCGCCATCACCTGCGAGCATCCTTGCTTATCAACAAAACAAATCCGACGACGCCTACACAAAGGTTGTTGATCAGTTACTATCGTCCAAGCAGTACGGTGAGCAGCAGGCTCGTTATTGGATGGATGTCGTGCATTTCGGCGAAACCCATGGATTTGACAAAGATAAACGACGTGATGATGCGTATCTCTACAAACACTGGGTCATTTCTGCATTCAATGCCGACTTGCCAGTTGATACCTTCGTCCAACATCAGATAGCAGGAGACGTCCTTGCGCCGGCAAACCGAAGTGCAGTTATCGCGGCAGGATTTCTTGCAGCGGGTCCATGGGACTTTGTAGGGCAGGTAGAGCTCCCGGATGGTGTGGTCGAGAAGGCCAAAACCCGGAATCTTGATCGCGATGACATGCTGACATCGACGATGCAGACATTCACGGGTCTAACCGTTCAGTGTGCCCGTTGTCACGATCACAAGTTCGATCCAATTCCGCAACGTGATTACTACGCACTCCAGTCTGTTTTTGCGGGACTCGAGCGGGCATCCAGACCGCTCCCAACTCCCGATGCCCCTAAGGCTAATGCGGGTCCAAGTCCGACAAATGGCTGGCACTCTGCAATTGAGACATCCCCGGATGTCAGCCACTGGGTGCAGGTAGATTATGCAAATCCGCTAAACGTTGATGAAATACGCGTCGTTCCTGCGAGACCAACAGATTTTCAGGACACACCAGGCTTTGGTTTTCCCGTACGTTTTCGCATCGATGCCACGTACGCCGATGGTTCACAGGGCTGTGTACTGGATGCAACATCATCGGACTACAAAAATCCCGGTGCTGCTCCGGTCATCGTTTCTATCGGCAAACCCTTGCTCGCGATTAGGGTTACGGCGACCAAGCTTTGGAAGCGTACTAACGACTTTGTGTTCGCTCTGGCTGAACTGGAAACGGCTCACAAGGGGAAGCGTTCCGATATTATCGGAGCTGTTACGTCATCATCAAGCATTGAGCAGGGACGCTGGTCGCGGGCTGCCTTAGTGGATGGCTTTGACTCCCGGGGGACGGTTGTTCCGACGGTTTACGGAGTCGTTTCGATTGCTCCTCGCATGATCAACATTCTTGGACGTGGCGAGGTCACGGCACCGCTTGAACCTGTTAATCCGCAGGGCCTAACGTGTATTGAACGAGTTCCGTTTCCCACGATGGACTGGATGAATGAGGGTAATCGACGCGTGGCTCTCGCGAAGTGGATAACTGCTCACGACAATCCGCTTCTATGGCGGACACTTGCGAATCGTATTTGGATTACACATTTTGGGCAGGGCCTTGTAGAAACCCCGAATGACTTTGGCTGGAATGGAACCCGGCCCGCAATACCGGAGTTACTGGACTATCTGGCATCTGAGCTAAGGCGTACGCACTCGATCAAACATCTTCATCGGCTGATCGTCACCAGTAGAACATACCAACAAGCCAGTGCGAGCCAAGTTAAAAATGAAGCAAAAGACAAAGGTAATCGCTTTTATTGGAGATTCTCGCCTCGGAGATTGCATGCGGAAGAAATCCGGGACGCAATTCTCTCGTCGGCAGGACTGTTGAGAGATTCAACATTTGAGCAGCCAAGCTTTGACCTCTTTGGATTTAGGGATGACCATTCACCGGAGTATCGCGTCGATGATGCCGGTCCATGGCTTGATTCCAACAACTTCCGGCGAAGCATTTATCGATTTATGGTCCGAAGCGTGCCGATTCCATTCTTCGAGATCTTTGATGCACCGGACCCGAGCGTCAGCGTCCCTCTAAGGACAACGTCTATTACACCGTTGCAAGCGCTTACGTTGAGTAATCACCCATTTACGCGGAAAGTCTCATCAATAGCACCTCCTGCAGATAATGATAGGGGAATCAAGTTGATGTACATGGCAACACTTGGACGATTACCTACTCCTGACGAGCTGCGCTTGACACGCGGATATGCATTCGACTTTGGATCGGCAAATGTATGGTTGGCAATCTGGAATAGCAACGCATTTTTGACGTTGCGTTGAACTAATCCCGCTTGCAGTTCTCGTGTGTAACCGGATACAATCGCCCGCTATGCTAATTCTGACGACTGCTAAGGAGCCACCTTCGTGCCCACGCAGTCTCAGTTACCGGGTGGTGTAACCCGCCGCAGGTCGCATTTATGGATGCTTCTATCCGCGATTGGTCCGGGGTTGATCGCCGCTGCTGCCGGAAATGAAGCCGGTGGGGTTCTCACGTACTCTCAAATCGGAGCCACACACGGCTACGGGATGCTTTGGCTGCTTGTTCTGACTACCATCTCCCTTATCGTTGCCCAGGAAATGGGAACAAGGATGGGCTTGATTACGGGTAAGGGGCTCGCTGATCTGATTCGCGAACAGTTTGGCGTTCGGGTTGCGGTGTTCGCAATGCTCGTTCTTCTCGTGGCAAATCTGTTTACAACTCTCTCGGAATTTGCCGGGATTGCAGCATCATTGGAGCTACTTATCCCCGTTCCTGGAATCCGTTACTTTGCGGTGCCGCTGTTGGGAATACTCTTGTGGCTATTGGTGTTGCGGGGAAGCTACCGGCGCGTCGAGAAGATTTTTCTCGCTCTCTGTGCCGTTTATCTGGTTTACGTGGTCGCCGCGGTCATGGCAAAGCCTGACTGGGGACTGGTCAGCCGTAGCATCCTCAACGTCAGAATTCCACATGGGGATCATCAATATGTCAGTCATGGCATCGCATTAATTGGCACCACGATTGCCCCATGGATGCAGTTTTACGTCCAAAGTACAGTACGCGACAAAGGACTCACGAAAGAACATTATGTGTACGAGAAGTGGGATGTGGTTGTTGGCTCCATTGCAAGCAATGCCATTTCATTTTTCATTGTCGTGGCCTGCGCGGCTACACTCTGGATTGCCGGAGATCGAAATATTACATCGGTACGGGATGCTGCAGAGGCACTTAGGCCAGTAGCCAGCTCAAGTTCGTATGTTCTCTTTGCCATTGGATTATTTAATGCCAGTGCCGTTGGAGCCGTCATTGTCCCTTTGTCCACGGCATATGCGGTTACAGAGGCAATCGGAAGCGAGAGTGGACTTGGACGAAAAATACGTGAAGCACCATTGTTTATTGGAGTCTTCACGACATTAATCGTCTTTGCAGTCGTAGTAACCCTCCTGGTTCCCGAAAGCAGGCTCCTTGGTGTGATCACGGGTGCCCAGATTCTCAATGGACTCCTGCTCCCAACCATTCTCGTATTGATGCTTTTACTTATTAATCGTCGATCGGTAATGGGCGATTACGTCAATACGCTGGGAACAAATATGGTTGCCATCATCACAATTGCTGCGGTCGCCATCTTGTCAGTAATGTCCATCGTGTACATGTTCACGTAAGTTCGACCAACGTCAGTATGCTGTTTCATTTGCGAATAGTCACAGTTGGTAAGACCTTAGCCGATTTTTGGGAGGAACAACGCAGCTGTGCTGTAGCAATCGCAATAAAGTTCGCATTAGCCCTATGAGGAAACGTTGTTGCCAAGCCGATGATAAAGCTATGGTAAGTGTGCAGGTCTGTAGCAACAAGCGTAACCGAATGTTGGTAAGCAGTAGTCACCCGAATGAAGACGATGCCCGTATGGAGGCAGAGCTCTGGGTCGCCGCAAATCCTCGTCGTCGCTTGGAGATCGTGGCCCGTCTTCGCCTTGTAGACAATTTGGGGCTGGATCGGGAGTATTTGGTTGTAGAAGATGTTGCATCGACTCGGCCGCTAAACAGAAATCCGCAGCCGCACAACTTTGGTGTCAGTCGTGGCGATGTGGTTCCTGGCAGCGTAAAAGCCGCGTAAGTCACCCTGACATCACTCTTACAGGTGTGTGTTCTACATTATTCGTAGATTACGTCCCTCTCATTTGTTATTATCTAGGAGTCGACGAATCGTCGATTTTGTTCTGCATTTTCATGAGTAACAGGTAGCATCCATCAATGCGTCGAAAACAAGATAAAGGTTCATCAACGGCTGATGATGGCTTCAAGGCGATTCTCAAGCCTATATTGCTGCTGGCGTTCACACTTTTCATTGACCTCCTTGGATTTGGGATCATTCTTCCAAACCTTCCGCAGTATGTGGAAGCTGATCCCTGGGTTGGGGATGACCATGCGAAGGGCGCATTGGTTGGTTCCTGGCTTGGCGCGAGCTATTCAATCACGCAGTTCATCTTTGCTCCGGTATGGGGACGCTATTCGGATAAAGCCGGTCGCCGGCCTGTAATTCTTATTTCATTAATTGGCGTTGCATTTGCTTATCTGCTCTTTGGTCTGTCCAGTGGGCGACTTTGGATGCTTTTTGCGGCGCGTATCCTAGCTGGAGTCCTGTCTTCTGCGTCAATAGGCGTATCGTTCGCCTATGTTGGTGATGTAACAACACCCCAGAATCGGGCTAAAGCCATGGGCATACTCGGTGTCTGTTTTGGCCTTGGTTTTGCTTTTGGTCCGGTGTTTGGAGGGATTCTCGGCCGCAGTAACATCGCGATCCCTGCTTTTGTGGCTGCGGCGATGTCGCTGATCAACTTTTTGTTCGCGCTGAAGATGCTACCTGAATCACTCTCCGAGGAGGCTCGGAGAAAGCTTGCGGCCGCAGTGCGCGAAAGTGGCTTTGCATTGTTCAGTCGGGTAATGCGAGACCCTGCAGCTCCGTTGTTTATTATCAACTTCGTGATGGTCTTTGGCTTTGCGGCTATTGAGCAAATCTTTGGCTACTTCCTTATGGCACGTGGTATTGCAACCCGCGAAAACCAGAGTATGCGTCTGGCGTACATTATGGGGTTTGTGGGGCTGGCGGGAATTATCGTCCAAGGGGGACTGATAGGTCCGGTTGTAAAGCGCTTTGGCGAGGGAACGGTTGTCAGAATAGGCCTCGGCATCCTGGCACTCGGGTACATGCTTTTGCTGATTCCGACAAAATGGGGACCCTGGGGAATTGAAATCATCGCTGCCAGCATGGTTTTGTCTGCTGGACGTAGTCTTATCAGCCCCGCGACGACGGCGCTCATCTCGAGGAAGACGCAGGTAGGGCAGGGACTTATCCAGTCCACAAGCTCATCGTTTGAGGCGCTTGCCCGTGCGACTGGTCCACTCGTGGCTGGCTTTTTGTTCTCGAGTATCGGACCGACGGCACCGTATACGACATCTGCCGGTCTAACCGTTGTTGCCCTTGTCCTCACATTTGCCATCGCTGGATCAGTTGCGCTACCGAAAAATGAAGGTGCTGGCAGTGCAGCCTAGATTCTTCGTTCTCCTCTGCATTACAGGCCTAGGGATCTGTTTTGCAGCCGGGTGCCGGCGTCCCGTCGAGAAAACAGCCGAAAAGATTATCAAAGAACGATTACCAGTCGTACTTGGTTCGGCAAAGTCATACGATGTCCGCGTTGAGTCGGCGTCGATGGGCGCGGGGATGCGCGGACGCCTGCGCCATGTTTCCGTGTTTGGGCGACGTGTTGCCCTCACAAATGGGATGACGCTTGACCGCGTGCTTATCGATGCATCCGATGTATCCGTTGACCGGAAGTCAGCGACTATAGATGGAGTACGCAGCGCGACAATGGATGCCTACCTCGATGCTCGTGAGGTCGAGGCAATCATTCGCAAGCGGCGGCCGGACTTACCCCCTGTGAATCTAGCGGTAGTTGGTGAGACGCTTCAGGTACGAACTGTTCCACGCGTCCTTGGATATCCAACCATCACCGTTGCAATCGATGGTTCGCTTGTAGTTGCAAAGTCTGGGAGAGAGCTTCACTTTCAACCGAAAGCTGCTCGTCTGGGCGTCGTGCCAGTCCCGGAGTCGGTCGTTGGTTACGTCGCTGATATCGTCAACCCGGTCGCTGAAATGTCGGCATTTCCGGTCCCGATGCTGGCGCGGAGCGTGTCACTCGATGGTGGATTCATTAGGATTGGTGCTGAGCTAACTATTGATGAACTCTTACCGATTCTAAACAGGCGATAAGACCCGGTCCGTCAACTAAACACCAAGTGACGGGGACTGGTGTAGGCACGAATCACATCGCTGATTCCTTCTCTCCCAACTCCGCTCGCACCTTCACCCCCGTATGCCAGTTTGTCCATTCGCACGGTTGGTACATCATTAATGTAAACAGCCCCGCCGCGGAGCTGATTGTGCGCCTGCAGAGCATCCTGCATCCGGTTTGTAAACACACCGTTCTGTAATCCGTATTGTGTACCGTTCATCTGTACAATTGCACTCGGCAAGTCATCGACACGCTGCAAAACGACTACGGGTGCAAATGCTTCCTGTTGGATCAGCGGATGCTCATTGGGGATTTCTGCAACCACACATGGTGAGACGAATCGGGCATCGTGCACGTGAGGCGTAACCAATAGCTGTAAGGGAGACAGCGATTCGCAGTGCCCCAGAAAGCGATGAACCGCACTGGTATCAATCATCGGGCCAAGAAAATGACCATCAATTCGCGGGTCCATCGGAGTAATTGCAGTTATTTCTGCAATCAGAGCATCACGGAATAAATTAAAGAGACGTTGATGCACGTAAATTCGTTGTACGGAGATACATACCTGTCCTGCGTACGACATTGCGGCAATCGCACATTTTTTCGCTGCAGCCTTGATATCTGCATCATCACCGATGTACACCGCTGCAGACCCACCGAGCTCCATGATTTGTGGCTTACCTGCGGCCTCGTAACTAAGCGTGCGTCCAGCTGTATCACTTCCGGTGAATGAGAGAAATGCAACACGCTTATCCGATGCCAGCATTCGGGCGTGTAGTGGTCCGTCATCTGCAAAGTCAAACTGTACAGCGCCAGTTGGTATCCCGGATCTTGAGATGATGTCTGCCAACCGCGATGAAATGGCGTGTGTTCGCTCGCTTGGCTTCACGATTACGGGGCAGCCTGTGGCAATGGCCGGAAGTATTTTGTGGAAGACAAGGTTTACCGGGAAGTTGAAAGGCGTGATTGCGGCAACAATGCCGATGGGAAAACGCTTTGTGATAACAGTGCGCGCTGCATGTGCTGGCTGGTCATCAACGTAGGGCGCATCCCCGGATTCCGTCATCAATACTGCAATCGTGTGGTCAATCAGTGCGAGGGCGCGTTCGAGCTCGGTCCGGGCAAGTAAAACGGGTTTGCCGATTTCATGCGCCATTGTGATGGTGAGGCTATCCATGTCAGCGAGAAGCCCAGAGTGGAGAGCTCTTAGCCAGGCAATCCGCTGGAATCGTGGCTGGAGTGCCAATTCTGACGCCGCGACGTTCGCATACTCCAGCTGTTCGTCCAGCATTGCCACTGTAGAAACGGGCACATTGGCAAGGAATGTTCCATCGAGCGGGCTAATGACATCGCGCATGGTCAAAGTCTACCGTAAGCGGGTAGGCTGGAAAAATGTTGCCCAACTACGTAGCTCCACCGGATGTTCAGCAGAGTTTATTAGTGGCGCCTGCACAGACGCGGAGTGGTGATTCGATGTCCGGTTTAGTGTGGTCACCACGCCCACTCGGGACCTATATCCTGCCGAAAAACGTCCGAGAAACTGGCGTCCAATTTGATGTCGCATCCAACCTTGGTTGGCACGGTGGTCCATTGTCAAATCTGCGTCAGGACAATGAGTTACACCGTCTGCGAGCAGGGACACGGATTGGCGGATCAGGCTTTGATGTTTCCTTTTCGCTGGAAGCATCTTCCCGCAATGGTGGCTTTATGGATCCTCTGGTGCGCTTTTGGCACAGCGCAGTGATTCCGTATACCGATCCTGTACTCGGGGTGCCTCCCGATGGCAGGCATGACCTGATGTGGAAAAGTTCCAACGATACGTATACGGCTGGTTCATCCGGGTGGCGTATCAATCGGGCAGAGCTCGGTATCCGAACATCGCCCGCGCGCGGTTTTGCCATCGGGGTAACCTCAAAACTCCCGCTTGCTGGCGGTAACCTCATGGAACGAGGGGGAATCGACACCGCGGTAACGGCTGCGGCATCGAGGATGGCCGGTCCGTGGCAGCTGACATGGGAGGGCCAGCACGTAACGGCAGGGCAACGTGGAACTCTGGCTGGTGGAATAGACCTGATGCCATCCTGGGGAACTCAGGTTTTTCATGCGGGGCGGATGGTTAGCGACCGCTGGGCGGCTGGATTTCAGTATGAGGACATGGGTGCCGGGATGGATTTTGGTTTACCGTTTTCTGGAAACAAGCGTCGTCAAATGACATTCTCTGTGCGTACAAAGCTGTCTGAATCCGATGTTGGTGAACTTTCTGTTTCCGAAAATGTCCGTCCATTTCGCACTACGCCGTACGTCTCAGATGTCATCTTTACACTGGCAATTCGTCGTATTAAGTAATCCATTGTGGTGGCATCAACATTTCACCGGCTTAAACCGTTAGTCATTGCAGGTACTTCCTAAGTAAATGCCTGAATTACTGCAATGAATGGAGAACGCTTTTCGGTCATCCGAGTATGGTCTCGAGCGCTGGTTGCACTTTGTGTTCTTTTACACGGAGCGATGCCCATTGCTTCACTAGGTGCAAAGCCTGCGCAGAGTAAGCACATTGTCTTTTTGGCTGGAACAAAAAGTCATGGACCTGGAGACCATGAATATGAGCAGGCGTGCCGCCTGCTCGCCCGGACGCTTCGCGCACACGATACGTCTCTCAAGACGACGGTCGTCCCGTACGGCTGGCCGGATGATCCAAAGCTCCTCGAAACCGCCGACACGATCGTTGTCTATGCAGATGGCTCAGACCACAAGCGGCTAGACCACCCGTTGTTGCATCCAGGGCGTATGGATGTTCTTCAGAAGCAGATGCAACGCGGTTGCGGGTTCGTCACGCTGCACTATGCAACGTTTGCTCCGCTCGGTGCTGATGGTGACCACTATCTTGACTGGGTTGGTGGCCACTTTGATTACGAAAGCGGATCAGGTGCCAACCACTGGGCAAGTGCTATTGATAACTGGATGGCATCAGTGTCTTTGCCATTGCAAATGCATCCCATTGCACGCGGAGTTCAGCCATACAAGGTTCAGGAGGAGTTCTACACGCAGCTTCGATTCCGAAAGGACGATCCACGGCGTACGGACTTGCTTCAGACCGTTCGACCTCAGGGGGGAAAGGCTCAGACCGTTGGGTGGGCCGTTACCCGTTCCGATGGTGGTCGCGGTTTTGGATACACCGGAGGACACGCACTGTCGACATTTAAGGATGCAAACATCCGAAAAATGCTCTGTAATGCTATCCTTTGGACTGCAAAGCAAACTGTTCCGATGACTGGTGTTGCAACAGCCGATATCCCTACTGATGACCCGATTCGCGTGACGGTACTGACAGGACATCATCACCCGGCTCACGACTGGAAAGCGACTACGGCAGCCCTGCATCACATTACCGCCAGTGATAAACGTCTCGACTTGGAAGTCATTTACGCCCCTGAGTTGCTCTCTGGGGATGTACTTTCTACAACTGATGTCCTTCTCATAAACTATTGCAACTGGGAGTCGGCAACCTTGTCGGCAGCGGCTCGAAGGAAATTATCCAATTACGTCCGCGGTGGCGGGGGGCTATTTTTGCTCCACTTTGCCAATGGCGCGTGGCGGGATTGGTCGGACTACCACGGAGGATTCTCACGCCGTGTTTGGGTGGATGGTAAAGCGAATCATGATGCATATGGCACTTTCACCGTCGATGTTACCGAGCCAAACCACATCCTTACACGGGGGCTCAAGAGTTTTGCCACCACGGATGAGCTGTATTGTTCACAGGTAGGTTTAGACCCTGTGATTCCACTGCTATCAGCAGTGTCAAAGGTGACGGGAAAAGCTGAACCGCTGGCATACACCTATAGAGCCGGGCGTGGTGTCGTTGTTCAGACACTTCTCGGGCATGATGCCGGTGCTGTATTGACACCGGAACACGCTGAGTTTATTCGCCGGGGACTAGCCTATGCTGCCGGGCGGGAAGTCCTTACGTTTCCTCTCGAGCGGATCCAAAGCAAACCCGTCTTGTCTCAAGGCACAAACGGGATGGCCGCAGATGTTTCCGGGGGGGCTCTCAGATTGTCCCCAAGTGTGGATATCGCAAGGCTTCCATTACGAATTGGACTCAAGGCAACGTTGACACAATCATCGGCGTACAACATTCTGGTGGCACACGGACTAAAGTCGAGCAAGTCCCATTGGGAAGTTTTTTCGGAAGCTGGCAGCGGACGTCTGGCTGTTTATATGCCAGGGAGTTCTCCAAGTCTGTTCGTTTCAGAAGTGATCATCACAGATGGCAAGTGGCATGATATCGATGTCAGGATTTCAGATTCTCGGGTTGCAATGAGCATCGATGGTCGGTTGGCGCTTGAAAAGTCCTGTTCGCGACCTGATTTGTTGCCAGAACAGGGTGAGTTTTGGGTGGGGGGCTACCCTCCGGATGGCCTGACATGTACAGGATTAATAGATAATTTGCAGGTATGGAGCGGTACGACAAACTCCAAACCGGTAGTGTCGGCGACTTTCGATGCAATCGTAGAAAACGGTTTTGACGCATCGAATGGAAATAGACTGCTGACGACATCCCGTGACATACCCTTGAAAGGAAACATCAAAGTGAAGACTACTGTGATCAATCATGGCATTCCTGTCGTGGATGAACGTACATCCGAGGATTGGCGCGTTGTTGGCAACGATTCCGGAGGGATGCGCTATAGCACTCTAAATCAAATCAACCGTTCAAATATCTCCAAACTCAGGAAGGTCTGGGAATTTACCGTTGATGATGCATCCGAGCGGAGTACGCTGGAATGCACCCCAATAGTAGTTTCCGGAGTTATGTATCTGACGACGGTCAATCAGAAGGTCGTTGCATTGCAGGCAGCGACCGGTAAGACAATCTGGCAGTTTGATCCATCTGCTGGCGGCGTAAACCGTGGTGTTGCGTACTGGAGCGATGGCAAGGCGAAAGGGAAGAGACGCATCCTGTTTGGCACGGGGAACGGCCGCCTCTGGAGTATCGATGCGTTGACGGGTAAGCCAGATCCGATATTTGGCAAGGACGGGTTTATCAATCTAAAGGATGGCTATGAACGCGATTTGTCCGGTGTCAACCTCTCGGTTACATCGGCTGTTGCCATTTACCAAAACTCAGTCATTGTCCCGGTCGTGAATTCTGAGGGTCAACCTGGAGCACCAGGCGACATTCGCGCATTTGATGTCCGGACTGGCAGGGAGGTCTGGCGCTTTCATACGGTTCCGAAGCCGTACGAAGCCGGGGCGGAGACTTGGCTGAACGATGGCTGGAAGAACCGCACCGGAGCGAATCCATGGTCCGGCTTTACTGTGGATACCGCACGCGGAATCGTTTTTTGCGGCGTAGGGTCGGCCGCATCCGATTTTTACGGCGGCGATCGCCCCGGAAACAATCTGTTTGCGAACTCAACTCTTGCATTGGATGCCCGTACTGGAAAGCGTTTATGGCATTTCCAAACCGTCCATCATGATGTTTGGGACCATGACAATCCGTGTCCACCGTTAGTGGTAAGTGTTTCGAGTAAAGGCAAGCGTGTTGATGCCGTAGCGCAGCCGACAAAAACTGGTTTTATCTATGTCTTCGACCGCATCACGGGGAAAAGCCTATTCCCAGTTATCGAAAAGGCTGCTCCAAAGTCAACCGTGCCTGGTGAGTGGACAGCCAAGACACAACCAGTACCACTTGCTCCGCCGGCGTTGTCCCGTTCTGGCTTCACAGATGCCGATGTAACGAACCGGACGCCTGAAGCGGCGGCAAGTGTTAAGAAACAACTGACATCCCTTCTTTACGGAAAAGAACATTTACCCCCGAGTGTGCAGGGCACAGTTGTCGCTCCGGGCTTTCACGGAGGTGCAACGTGGTCGGGTGCCAGCTTTGATCCGGAAACGGGTTATTTGTACATCAATACGAATGACATTCCATCTGTGATGGGGCTTACGGCGAACTCACGTGGTGGCTATGACTTCAATGGTTACCAGTGGTTCAATGACCATGAGGGTTATCCGGGGATAAAGCCACCTTGGGGATGGCTGACAGCGGTTGACTTGAATAAAGGTACGTTTGCTTGGCGCAAGGTGTTTGGAGCCTATCCGGAGCTCGAGGCAAAGGGCCAAAAGGGACTTGGCGCTCAGTCGTTTGGAGGAACCATTGTCACGAAGGGTGGCCTGGTCTTTATTGGTGGTTCACCCGATGAAAAGTTTCGTGCATTCGACAAGTTGACGGGAAAAGAGCTTTGGTCGGTTGACCTTGGTGCCGGTGGTTATGCAACACCTTGCACCTACATGGTCAATGGGAAGCAATACGTCGTGATTGCCGCCGGAGGCGGTGGAAAACTCGGGACAAAGTCAGGAAACAAGTACATCGCATTTGCCCTGGATTAGTCAGATGACAGCATGGATTTGCGCCTAATACGGTGAATGTAAGAGGGCACTCTTCGATAGGATTGAGGTAAGGTTATGGAAGAACTTTCGCGACGGCGATTTATCTCCGGTTCAGCGCTTAGCGCAGGAGCATTGTGGATGGCAGTAGGCAATCAGGCGTTGGGTCAGTCAGCCAACGACAAGCTGAATATTGGAATCATCGGAACAAACAACCGTGCATTGGCTAACATCGATGGTGTTCAGTCACAAAACATCACGGCGATCTGTGATATCGATGATGAATACATCGCTGTTGCAAAAAAGCGTTTCCCGAATGCTGTCGTATACACGGATTACCGAAAGCTTGTAGAGCAGAAGGGACTCGATGCCGTTGTAATCAGTACTCCTGACCACAACCATGCTCCTGCGACGGCTTTTGCGCTTAACCATAACCTCCATGTCTACTGTGAAAAGCCTCTGACACATACGGTCGAAGAGGCTCGCAAAATCGCCGAGCTCACCAAAAAGAAGAAGCGTGTGACCCAAATGGGCACGCAGATTCATGCCGAGCCAAACTACCGTCGTGTCGTTGAGCTGATCCGCAGCGGTGCGATTGGAAATGTCCTCGAGGTGCACACGCGCGTTGGAAAGGCCTGGTCCGGTCGGGACCTGGAGCCGTATTCCGATGGCACACCTGAGAACATGCACTGGGATGAATGGCTTGGTCCGTGTGCGGTTGCGCCTTACCACCCTGTCTTCCATCCTGCACGCTGGCGCGGCTATTGGGCGTATGGAAATGGAACACTGGGTGACATGGGGTGCCATCACATTGACCTGGTTTTCTGGGCGCTGGACTTGCGTCATCCAACCAAAATTGCAGCATCCGGACCTGCGCCACACGCACAGTTTGCTCCAGAAGGCGTCAAAGTTGAATATGACTTCCCAGCCCGCGGTAGCCAACCTCCAGTAAAGGTCACTTGGTATGACGGCAATATGGCTGGCGAAGCCTTCAAGAAGGCTGGGGCTCAGTCCTGGGGGGACGGATCACTCTTTATTGGTGACAAGGGGATGTTGCTTGCCGACTATGGTCGCTACAAGCTGCTGCCAGAAGATAAGTTCGCTGGATTTGTTCCACCGGCAAAGTCCATTCCGGATTCGATTGGACATTACGAGGAGTGGATGCAGGCTATACGAAATGGTGGACCCACCACTTGTAACTTTGACTATGCCGGTGCACTTACTGAAACCGTTCTTCTTGGGACCGTTGCGTACCGCACTGGTGAAGCGATCGAGTGGGATGCACGTAAACTCAAGACAAACAATGAGCGTGCAAACGCGTTGTTGCGTAAGGAATATCGCAAGGGCTGGAAAGTCTGACCCGGTTGACTTGAGACAAATAGTCCCCGTCTGGGTTCTGCCAGTCGGGGACTTTCTTGTTATCTGGTAGGCTGATTTAGGACAGCATCGCCTGCACAAAAAGATCTGGATGAAATTCGCGCAGGTCTCCGGGTTTTTCGCCGACGCCAACCAGCTTTACCGGAATACCAAGTTCCTCACGCAATGTAACCACGATCCCGCCGCGTGCTGTTCCATCCAACTTTGCGAGGACAATCCCCGTTACACCAGCAGCCTGTGTAAACTCTTTTGCTTGTGTTACAGCATTCTGTCCGGTGGTTGCATCAAGCGCAAGAAGAACCTCATCCGGTGCCCTCCCAAGCTCACGCTCGCAAACACGCCGAATTTTAGCAAGCTCCTCCATGAGGTTGGTTCTTGTATGGAGGCGGCCCGCAGTGTCCACGAGAACTAAATCCGCACCGCGTGCCTTTGCAGCATGAATCGCATCAAAAACGACCGCAGCAGGATCCGCATTTTCATGTTGGCGAATGAGTTCAGCGCCGCTTCGTTCTGCCCAAATGGCCAGCTGGTCAGCTGCTGCGGCTCGAAACGTATCTGCTGCTGCCAGGATAACCTTTTTACCTGCCTGAACTTCATTGTATGCAAGCTTGCCAAGACTGGTCGTTTTCCCAACGCCATTCACACCCACCATGAGATAAACCGTTGGTCCGGTGGGGGCAACGCTAAGACGGTGGTCTTCCGGTTTGCCAAGCGTGTCTACGATAACACTCATAAGAGTGGTCCGAACATCGTTCGCATCTTTAAGACGGCCATCCCGAACACGCTCACGCACTTCGTCCAGGATCTTGTCAACCGTACGCAAACTCAAGTCCGCTGCCAGAAGTGCCTCTTCGAGCTCTTCCAGCAGATCATCATCGACCTTTCCGCGTCCTGTAAACAGCGTATCTACGGATTGAAACAGATTTTGAAATAACCCACGTCTTGCCATCGTAGAATAAGCGTACCATGCAGATCTCCTTTGAAGGTTTGTGCCTCATGAAGACTCTAACCATCGAGGTGGTGAAACGGTGGCAACGCTTGCAATCAATCTGCTCCCAATCAAGAGGACTTGGATGGCAATAAGGTCCTCTACCGATGATGCTCTTCTGGTACAGGAAGCTGCACGGGGAAATCAGGCCGCGTTTCGTCAGCTGTATGAGCGTTATTATCGACCGATGGCATCCGTTGTGTACCGCGTAGGTGGTTCCTTTGTAGATGTTGACGATGTTTTGCAGGATGTCTTTGTACGGGCATGGAATGGATTGCCTGGATTCCGGCAAGATGCACAGTTTTCCACGTGGCTGTATCGCATTGCGGTCAATACGGCACTGCGTCATAGAGAAAAGCGGAAATCCGAACGTGACAGAACGCAGGAGGATCTCGAAGGGGATTCGCACGTCCTGGAGGCTGGTGAGAGTCCGACAGATGCTACACGTCAGGCATTGCTCGATCCTGCGGATGTGACCATTAATGCGAATCAGTCTGTTTTGTTAAGAGCGGCTGTGGATCGACTTGGGGAGAAACATAGGAGTGTCGTTACGATGTACTACTACGATGGCAAGTCCTGTGATGAGATTGCCGAGCTCCTAGGGACATCTGTGGGGACTGTGTGGTCAAGGCTGCACTATGCGATGAAGAAGTTGAGAGATACGATGGAGACTGAGCGATGAAATCTCTTCATGAAGCGATTTGTAACTGGGTACAGATTCATCACTTGTATCAATCGAAGCACTCTGGCCTTCGGGACGCTTATATCCGTCATCATGTAAAGCATTGTCTTCACTGTCAATCTGAAATTCAATCCATAGAAACGCTTGGTTCATCAATCGCAAATCTCGATTTCGACTTTGCCAACACTCCAAGTGATGCTTCCTGGGCTCGACTCTCCGCTTCGCTACCGACGCGGGATGCCAGTGTCTATCATCCTGAGTCCGCACCATCCCATGTGAGAACCAACTTTGTCCCACGGGCTATCGCGATGGCTGCTGTCGCGTGTACAGGAGTTGCCTTTGCTACGATTTTCATCCGAGGTAACCGGCAAGTAACTACGGCAGTGCCGCAAGATATCGCCTCCAAGGCAATGCCGTCACAGGAGAATCAAGCGAGCGAACAATCTGCTGTACCCGAACAGGATGCGGCACTTGCGGCTACCCGTCAGCAGGCAGCCGCTGTGGCTACAGTTGATGCCAGTGAAAGCGACCCGTTTTCAAAGCGCGCGCCGATATCGATGAATCGTCCGGCTTTTCAATCTCCAAGTGACCCACCATCGAATCAACAGTGGAAAGGCGTGCGAAAACCAACAATTGTAGCCATAACCAACTCAGATCCCTATTCTCAGATTCCATCAGAAAAGGTTTCCATGGATTTTAGTGCCGATGCCATAAATGCGCAGTCGCCATCTGTCCCCAGATTAGCGATCAAGTCGAGTGCCTCCATCGATCAGAGCGAAAATCAAGTCGCGACAGACAACATGTCATCAAATGAGGTTTCGGGTACCGCAACTCCTGTCACGTATACGCCATCTGCTGCCATGGAGTTGACGGAGTCACAAAACCGCTTGCGGAGTCTGCTCCAGTGAGTGATACGAAACGTGTCGTCTCTGCGTTCAGAGCCGCCGATGTTGCGCTTCGCAGTGGTAATGTTCGTAAAACTGCCGGGCTACTGGGAGACTTGGCAAAGGAAAATGCCAATGTTGTCATTCAGTGGACCGCAGCGTTGGCATACATCCAGCTGCGGGACCTGGTTACTGCCAATCAATTCCTCACTAAGGCACAATCTGTCACTCATGGTGATCCTGTTACGATGCTCCTGAAGCATGCAGTTCAGTCCCTTGCCGGCACGGATGCGACTGCGAATGCTACCTGGTTGGAGATCACCCGTAAATATGGCTCAGATACAGGTGTACTGGATCTCTCTGCATCTTTACGGAAAATTCAGTCATTTATGGACGGTAATGCGGCGTGTAGCATCCTGATGCTATTACACGCAGATCTGTATCAGTTCGCCGGAAATCCAAAGGCTTCGCAAGAGATTTACAGGACGATATTGAAGCAGCAACCGGATTGGCCGAGGCCACATATTAATTACGGATTGGCACTTTTATCAAGCGGACAAGTGGATGCTGCAATCCGGGTGCTTGAGCGTGCGGTAGCGCTCGATCCGAATGATGCGAAGGCATCACTTCTCCTTGGCGATGCCCGTATGAAGGGGGGAGACCAAGGCCATTCGCCGGATGCTCATCGGGCAAGTAAGAGCCCTGACAGTGTTGTGACGCAGGGAATCGCAGAGTTAAAGCGCGGAAATCTGGACCGCGCCAGAAGCGACTTTAAGGCTGCACGCACACTGGCTCCTCTCAATCCAGCACCCGCTATTGGACTCGCAGATGTCGAGCGACTTGATCGGAATTATGCGAAAGCAGCCTCACATTATACGGATGCGTTGCAGCTGGCCATCCGTGGTGGATATGCAGCATCGGAGCCGGCAATACGGCTAAGCCTGGCTGACGTTTACCTTACGGCTGGACGCTTTCATGAGGCCATGGATGTTTTGGACACAGGCCTCAAGCGTTTTCCACAGCTGATTGATAAGTGGAATAGCCGTCGGGCGGATGCCGCGGATGGTCTACGTAATGCTGCTCTCGCTGAGCAGGTGTTACGTACAGCTCTTGAAACAGTTGAGGCAGCCGATCTTGAATGTGTTGTTTCTATTCAAAAGCGGGGACTGATTGAGAAGTGCATGCTCACGTATCAGGCAGAGCTGGTCAGAAAACCAAGTGAGGTCCGCAAGTACCAAATTCAAACGGCGATGGGGCATCTTTACACCGTCCTCGGTGACCACAACGCTGCACATGCCATTCGAGTCGAGCTCGCAAAGTCCCGGGGGCGTGGAATCGACTGGTATCGTGTTGGGACATCCGCGATGGCTGCTCAAAAGCTCTTGGAATCAAAGGATGCGTTCCGCCGTGCGTTGGCAACGGTAAATTTGCCAGCGGATATCCGAAAGGCGCTCAGTCCGGACATTTCGATTCCAAAGTAACTCAGGAAGCTACAGTGGGTTAATCCCGCTGGTGCTGGCTAATCTCAACGATGACGCCATCCGGATCCAGCGTGTAGCATAACCTCTTCTGTATATTTTCGACGATACGAAATGGCACACGCACGGGGGCGCTAAAGATAGTTGTCCCGGCAGCCTCGAGCTTCTTGACAGTGCCGTCCAAATCCTGAACATCCAAAGCAAAATGCCTCAGTCCGCCCGTATTTGGTAGAGAATTGTTGACGACATTCTCTCCCGCTGGCATGTGATATTGAAGGAGTTCAATCCGGCAACCGCCACCTGATGGTTGAACAAATACGCAGGAAGCCCGTGCTCCTGAAAGACCGGTAACAGTATCAATCCAATCGCCTTCGAGCTCGCACCTGAATGTCTCGCGCATGCCAAGTAACCCGACATAGAAGTCCAGACTGGCCTCCATTGACGTGACGACGATGTTGATATGGTTAATGGTCATAGCGTAAAAGTTGTTCGTTTGGGGGGCGCAGCACTACGAAACAGTAAGTGATTACCGAGATGTTACTCGCGTGGTAACTACTCGGAGAATAGTCTACTCTGAAGCCTTTTGTTCGGTCATGACAGCGAGCGTGTTGGCTAGGGATGCGATTTGCTCAAGATTCGTCTGAATTCCCGGCACATCACTCGCCGGCCGAGTATCTTTCCAGATACTCCCTACAAGCATCAGCAACGTGTTCTTTGGTAATCGGGATATCAAAGTATTGACATCAATACCAAGCTGTTCACCGCCATGTCCGCTGGCGACTACAAGAATAGGGGGGTATGTCGATACTGGAATCTCGGGAATTTGCGGTGCTGTACCCGATGGGACGATAAGTGCCTCCGGTATGAACGAAGCGATTCTGGCGATATCTTCCTCGAAGCCCGTAAGTATAACAAGTGTCTCTGCCGAATTCGCACTCAGTGTACGCAGACCATCCACAATTGCTGCCCGATCATTTTCGGCGATTACGAGGGCACTTTGCGCTGCACCCGTAAGGATAACCGGGATGTTTCCAGTCAGCGTACTTGCCCGTAAGTCAGACAATAATGATGGCGCATCAACTCCCGATGAAAATGGTGCAAGCAAAATGCAATCCGGGCGCAGACCTCGGGATCGACGCAGAGCTTCACCGGTGGACGTTGCGGCCGAAACAGCACTGCGGGGTCCCCGAAGCGAGTTGGCGGTCGCCTGACGTCGAATAGGATCGCCGTCCACCACGAGATACAGTCGCAACGTTTCTTCATCGGTTGGGATCCCGTTAGTCGGAGTCGCGGCAGCACGACGCATACTTACCGAAAATGTCGTTCCGAGACCCAAAGTGCTGGTTACATTGACACTTCCCCCCATACGCTCAACAAGTGCTTTCGTAATCGCAAGGCCGAGACCCGTCCCTCCGGTTTCTCTCGTTGATGAGTTATCAGCACGGTAGAAACGTTCAAAGACACGTTCGAGGTCTTCCGGGGCAATGCCAGAACCCGAATCAGTGATCTGCGTTACCACAACATCTTCGTCGCACGTAACCCGCACTGTGACTCTGCCCTGTGGTGGTGTGTATTTAATGGCATTTGAGATGAGATTAAACATGACCTGTGAGATTCGGTCAGGATCTCCTTCGACCCAGGGGTTTGTCTTCGTAAACTGCATCCCAAGTGCAATGCCTTTTGCCTTTGCCTGTCCGGTTAGCATTTGCACGACATGCTGAACAATCGGTCGGTAATCCGTTGGGACGCGTCGCAGGCGTGTGCCGCCAGCTTCAATCCGGGAGATATCCAGAATGTCATTGATCAGGGTAGTGAGGCGGTCGGTGGACTCACCAGCCAGTGCCAGAAATTCTCGTTGTGTAGGGGTGATGTGACCAGCCTGACCATCCAGCATCAGATCGAGGTAACCTTTGATGGCCGTAAGTGGGGTACGGAGCTCATGTGAGACTGTCGAGACGAATTCAGTCTTCATGCGGTCGACTTCTGTCTCACGGGTCACATCACGGAGTGTGATTATCCGTCCCAGCCATTCTGCTCCTGCACCTGGTGCTGTTTCTGCCCGAACACCAACACTTGCGACGCGGATGATTCGTGTCCGTTCGCCACTTAGGTAAACCGTCATGAGAAGATTGGAGTGCGGGGTGCGCACAAGATCGCGCAAGCGTGCGATTATCGCTGGAATATCCCTTACATGACGGAAGAGGTGCCGGGCTACCGCCAAAAATGACTTGCCTAAGAGCTGGCTGCCTTCGATCTGCAATATCTGCAGAAAAGGTTGGTTCACAATGGTGAACACTGCGTTACTGTCAATAAATGCGATGCCATCTTCCGTCGTGTTCAGTACGGCTTCAACGCGTTTTGTCGCGGCATCCAATGCCATGTTACGACTTATGAGTTCTTGTTCGCGTCGGTTGATGGCGTTTGCCATGCTTCGGAATGCACGCCTCAGATCTCCGATTTCATCCGGTGGATCAAGTGTGACGTCAAGGAGTCGTTCATCAGCGCCCATCGTCTCGATATTGACGGCTGCTTTCGTTAGTCCAATCAATGGTCGTACAAGACTGTACGCAACGATCCGGCCAATCGTTAGTGCTAGGAGAACAGCAAGGGTTGGGAACGCTACAAAGGATGCATTGCGGAGCATGTCTGCCTTCGTTGCGGCATCCAGGTCGGCGTCTCTCACCTTACCGGTGACTGACACAAGGGTATCAAGCGCAAGCTGCGTTTGTGTGAAGCGTTCCCTTGATGTCAATGCTGCATCCTGTGGATACGTAGCCTTGATGAAGTCAGCTGCTGCCTGATCGGCGGGTACGAACAACCGCTCAACTGCTGGATCAGGATTATCCTGTAACCACTGCCGTATCTTGATGGACGACATCAAGTATTCGTCTCGGGCACCGTCGCGAGTTCGGCGGGAACGCCCCGGAGGTTCAGATGTCCGCTGAAACACAATATCCCTGTAATCCAATACGGCACTGCGCATTGCCACGCAGCGATTGTAAAGGTCAAGGTGAACATCGTAGGTGATGCGGTACTTGTCCAATGTCACCCAGAGATACATCGGGACAAGGAGACCTGCGACAACCAGAACAAACAGCGGGATGGCATAACCGAACATCAGGCGGCGTGCCAGCCTTGATGACTTTGGAACCAGCTGTCGGGGCGTGGGCATCAGGTCAACAAGTGCTCCAGACCATATGTCAGGCCTGCCCGCCCAATCGACTTTCGCACAGCTAGCACAACTCCGGGCATAAAACTTGTGCGATCAATCGAATCATGGCGGATGGAGAGACGTTGTCCAGGTGCACCAAAAATCACTTCCTGACTGGCGACATAACCTGGGAGGCGGACTGCATGGACAGGGACCGATTCGAATGCCAAGCCTCCACGCGCACCCGGCACGGCTTCAAAGGCACCGGCTGGCATGGGGGATGGTGCCGCCGTACGGCTTTCATGGATCATCTGAGCCGTCTTCATCGCCGTTCCGCTCGGAGCATCCACTTTCTTCTCGTGGTGGTACTCAATGACTTCGGCATCCGGGAGGTACTTTGCGGCAAGAGCCGACATTTGCATCATGAGCACCGCACCAATAGCAAAGTTAGGGATGACGAGTACCGGGACACCTACTTCGCGGGATTTAAGGTCAAGGCTAGCCAGCTGCTGCGTGGTGAGTCCGGTTGTTCCAACCACAGGGATGACGCCACAGCTTAGCGCAGTCATGATGTTGCTAAAGGCCGTTTCTGGAACGGTGAAATCGACCATCACCTGAGCCTTGGACGCATCCAGCGAAGCCGCAAGGTCGTCTCCGACCTCAATCTTTGCGACCACTTCCATGTCTTGTTCGGCGGTTACGGCACGTACAACTTCACTACCCATTCGACCAAGATAGCCGGTCACAGCAACGCGTATCATTCTGATTCTCCAAACGGTCCAAGTGCTACTACGGCACAGTCATCCAATGACTGTGGCAGATACTTTTCTGCTGCCGCATTCATATCGGTGAGCGAAACGCGGTCAATCCTACGCACGACTTCATCGAGGGGCGTAATTTCATTATAGGTGAGCAGTGCTTTTCCAAGGCGCGTCATACGGCTGGACATCGATTCCTGCCCCATGATCAGAGCGCTCCGAAACTGGGTCTTGGCCCGCGATAGCTCACCATCCTCAACACCAGCCTGACGTAGCTTGGCAAATTCGGTTTGAATGACATCAAGACAAAGCTCAAACGACTCCAGCGATGTACCGCCGTACGCACCAGTAACGCCGATTTCATCGTAGGGCTGGACATACGATCCAATGGTGTACGCCAAGCCACGCTTCTCACGGATTTCCTGGAAAAGGCGTGACCCCATACTGCCACCAATAATGCAATCAAGAAGCATCGCGGCGTAGCGGTCATCCGCGTGGTGAGTCGGACCGGTTTGTCCCAGGCAGAAGTGAACCTGCTCTGTGTCCTCTGCAACAAAGTTCTTTCCTTTGTATACATGTGGCAGTGGAAGTCTGGTGCGCTCAACACCGCGGCTCAGGTGTCCCATAGAAGCCGCTATTTGCTCGACGACCGCATCATGGTTGACATTCCCTGACAAGGCAACAGTAATCCGGCTGCCCTGATAGCGCTCGGCCATCAGCTTTCTCAGATGCTCAGGTTCAGCCGATGCCACGACATCCGCACGTCCGATGACTGGAACGCCAAGTGCATGGTTAGGAAATAGTGTTTCCGCAAAAATGTCGTGAATCAGGTCTTCCGGGTCATCATCCCGTTGCTTAATCTCCTCCAGCACAACACCGCGCTCCCGGTGGGTCTCCTCGACTGGAAAGAGCGGGTCTGTCAACATGTCGGACAGAATATCAATCGCCGTGACCACATCCGCTGCCAGCGTCCGCATGTAGTAGCACGTGTGCTCACGGTCGGTAAAGGCGTTCATATAACCGCCAATGGAATCAACTTCATCGGCGATTTGCTTTGGAGAGGGGCGCTTTGTCGTTCCCTTAAACAGCATATGCTCCAGGAAGTGAGAAAGCCCCTGTTCCACGTACGTCTCATCACGGGAACCGGCTTGCACCCAGAATCCGACGGCAGCTGATGCTACATGTGGGACGTGTTCAGAAACAATTCGAAGGCCATTTGGCAGGGTAGTCAGTTGATAGTTTTCAGTCATTAGGACCTAATCGGTTGTGGATGCCGCTAGTGTAGCGGTGATTTCCTGAACGATGCAATTGACAGTGTTTGTTACGCGGTCAAACGCATCGGGTTCGTGAGTTTCGTTACGTAAGCAGGGAATATGGATAAAGACCGCCGGACAGTTACCGTGAAGGTGCCGTGCGAGAAAATAGGTATGGTTGCACAAAAACGACCCGGCTGACAGGGACACCGTAGTCCTTGCAAATCTGTCATCCATTGGGACACTTTGAGCGAGCGCGTGAATATCAAGATTGGTGAAGTACGCAGCTGGTGCACCCTCAACAATCTTGGATGGTTCTACGGTTAGTCCATCGTTATCGGGAATCCTAAAGTCATCGTGGTTGAGGGCGACCAGCTCAAGGCGGACGACTTCCTCCGGCCCCGCCTCGCCAAGCATGATGATTGAATCCGGGGAGTGCCGCTCGATTAGTTCATTCAGACAGAAGCCTACAGACGCTCGCCGGACAGGCAGTGTGCCGATGCAAAGGCGTGCTGAATTGACGGTGATGCGCCCAAGAATGACCTCGGATGCGTTGATATCCGAGTCCCCAAACGGCTCGAAGGCGGTAACCAGTACCACCTTCGTCAGTTGATCCACTACTTGCCCAGCTTTCGCAGGTTTTGTAGGCAGCGATTAATGCCATCGAGGGCGGGGAGAGCTTCGTCCTCGTACTCAACGATGTACCACTTGGTTCCACCTGTCGTTTCACAGACATCAAAAATATCGACAAATGGAACATCGCCTTCGCCGACCGGCGGAGCGTAGCTCTTATTCGCGACATCGTAGTCTTTGAGATGCACCGTGGTTGCTCGTCCTGGGTAGGCCTTCAGGAACGGGAGTGCGTCTCCGCCGCCTGACAGCGCATTTCCGGTGTCGAACTGCATGATCACCGACGGGTCTGCATTGCCAAAGAAGACATCCCATGGCAGCTCTGTCTCACCATCAAGGACCTTGAACTCCTTGTCGTGGTTGTGATAACCAGTTCGTAGTCCATGAGGAGCGAGTGCTGCACTGATTTGGCTTAGTTCAACTGCTGCTTGTTTCCATTCGGCGTTAGACGCAGCCGGTAACCAAGGAACAATGAGGTATTCATTTCCAATGGTCTTTGCAAATTCGATTGATGCATCGAGTTGCTCACCTTGCAGGGTTTCGATTCCAACGTGTGCGCCTGCTACTTTCAGACCTTCAGCATCCAGCCAGGTACGAATTTGAGCGGCGGAATGGCCGTACCACCCAGCGAATTCCACACCGTCGAAGCCCATTGCTTTGATTTTGGCCAATGTGCCGGGTAGATCCCGTTCCGCTTCGTGGCGGACACTGTATAGCTGTACTGCGATAGGGAGGTTTGCCATAGAACTATGCCTTTCTGCGTCGGCGGAGAATCTCATCGGTGAGAACACCCGCCATGATCACTGCGCCAGTGACGGCGAATTCAAGCGATGATGGGATGTGAAGGAGTGTCACAAGGTTTTGTAGCACACGAAGGAGGGTTGCACCGAGGACAACGCCAACAACGCTGCCTTCTCCACCGCGAAGGCTACAGCCACCTAGGACAGCGGCGGCAATGCCATAGAGCTCGTAGCTGTTACCGTGTGTGGCAGGACCAACTGTATTTGTGAAAAAAGCCAGAAGTATCGATGCGACACCTGTAAGGACGCCACAAATGATGTACGCCTTCATGATGACGCTGTTGGCATTGATTCCTGCATAGCGGGCAGCATCCTCACTGCGGCCAACAGCAATCAGGTGGCGTCCGAAGACGCTTCGGTGGAGAACAACCCAGAGGATGGCTGCCACCAAAATCAAAAGCCAAAACGTGTTTGGAATACCCAAGGTATTGCTGTTTGCGATAGGTGGGAGCCATTCAAAGCCCTTTGCCATACCGAAACCCTTGGTTTCATCATTTGCGACCGTTCGCGCTATCCCTCTGTAGACAAGCAAGCCGCAGAGCGTCACCAAAAATGGCTGAAGCTTTACCTTTGTAACCAGCATGCCATGGAGCACACCAATTGCCGCACCCAGCCCGACGGTAATAAGCACTGCCATCACCGGAGGCGTTCCGCGCTCAAGCAACATCGCAAGTGCAACACCAAGTAATGCGAACACAGACCCTACGGAGAGGTCGATACCGCCAGTAATCACCACAAAGGCGAGACCAAGACTAAAGATTCCATAGATGCCCGTGAGGCGTGCCATGTTTTGCAGGTTTTCTGGGCGTAAAAAGTTTGGATTCTGAGCACTGGTCATCAGGCAGAGAAGGACTAAAAGTCCAAAGATTCCCAGCTCTTTTCGGGCGAGAAATGTCTTTAGGGATGCCTTGTTAGTCATGATGTACTGCCAATCTCAAAATGGATTCCTCTGTCGCGTCATTACGCGGAATACTTCCGGTCACTTCACCGTTACGCAACACCAGGACACGATCTGAAATCCGGAGGACTTCCTCCATGTCGCTGGAAATTACCAATACCGCCACATTTTCAGTAGCGAGTGCACGAATGAGCCGATAGATCTCGTCCTTCGCACCGACATCGATGCCACGGGTCGGCTCATCAAAGATCATCACCTTGGGTGACAAGGCAAGCCAACGCGCGAGGACAACCTTCTGCTGATTACCTCCCGACAGGTTTGCTGCAGCCATTTCAACGGAGGGAGCCTTAACTGTCAGGGAATTCGCACGCTCCTGCGTTACGCGGATTTCTTGTGCACGGTTCACGAGACCGGCGGATTGCATGTTGGCAAGGTCCGGCAGAGAGATATTCTCGCGAATGCTGAGTGAGACAACCAGGCCGTGGTGTCGACGGTCCTCAGGCACAAGGTAGAGCCGATTTGCGATAGCGATCTGTGCGCTCGTGATTGAAAGAGGCTTACCATTAAGGCTGATTGATCCCGATATCGCCGGTGTGATACCAAACAGTGCCTCGGCAAGTTCAGTTCGCCCGGCACCGACGAGGCCCGCCATGCCAACGATTTCGCCTGCATGCAAGGTAAACGTCGCCTTGCCTGTCGGGTGGCGCAATGTGGTCAAGTCCTTGACATCCAGGACGACCTCGCCAGGAGTCAATGGTACATAGGATGAATCACCGGATATCTTGCGACCCACCATCGCCGCAACCATCCGGTCATGCGTAAGCTCCGCCTTGGCCAGCTCACCCGCATTGTTACCATCACGAAGAACGACTGCCCTGTCAGCAACGGCTGTGACTTCTCCAAGGCGGTGGGTGATATAAACGACGGCAACTCCTTGGGACTTTAGTTCCCGGATGAGGTCCAGAAGCGTCGCGGTTTCGGTAGGTGTAAGTGATGAAGTCGGCTCATCAAGGATGAGAATTTTTGCATCCTGAGCCAATGCACGGGCTATTTCAATCAGCTGCCGATGCGCGATTGGTAGTTTGGAAAGTGGTGTGGTTGGGTGGACATCAAGACCAACACGCTTGGTCGCCTTCGCTGCGATGGCATGCATCGCCGGAACATCGAGCATTCCCAGCTTGCGGGGTTCACGCCCAAGGTTGATGTTGCCAGCGACATCAAGGTTGTCCAGAACCGATAGTTCCTGATGAACAAACGCGATGCCTAGTTTGCCGGCATCCGCTGGTGATGTCGGTTTTGCTTGGATTCCCCCGATGGTTACTGTGCCGCTATCAGGCTGGACGACTCCACCGAGGATTTTCATCATCGTGGACTTACCGGCCCCGTTTTCACCAAGGAGGGCAACAACCTCTCCGGGTAATACGGATAGGGAAACATTGTTTAGTGCAACCACGCCGGGATACCGCTTGGATATCCCGGACATGGTAAGTGCGGGGACAGGAACTGACAATGTCAGCTCTTGCCCGTCAACTTTTTGAGGTCTGCCCAGAAGGTATCTACATCCGTCTGCTTGATAACCTTGGTCGGGACGATGATCTGCTTGTTCTCCGGGATTTCAGGCTTATCACCCTTTAGGAGAGCAGACATCATCTTGACAGACTGGTAGCCAAACTCGTAAGGCTGCTGAACAACCGTTCCAGCAACGTGTCCGTCCTTGATTGCCTGCAACGTTTCATCTTGCTCATCGAACGCAACAATCTTGATCTTTCCAAGCTTGCCGGCATCCTTAAGCGCAGAGACAATTGCCGGTGCGTTGTAGGCAAAGAGACCGACCATGCCAACAATGTCAGGATTTGCCGACAGAATTTCGGTTACGTTTGTCTTAGCTTTTGCCTGATCAAAGTTGTCTGTACGTGTATCGACAACGGTGATGTTCGTGCCCTTCAAAGCATCCTTGACACCTTGAATTCGCTCTTTTGCATTCGCCTGATCGGTAGTTCCGACGAAGAGGACAATCTTTCCACCAGATGGAAGGACTTCCTTAACGAGCTCACCTGCCTGCTTACCGGCTGCGACATTGTCCGTGCCAATGTAAACGGTTCGCTTTGATTCCGGAGCATCAGAGTCCTGTGTGATCAGGATAGCCTTGTCAGCAACTTCGTTGAGGTAAGTGGTCTGGTTGGCAGGGTCCTTTGGAGAAATTGCAATTGCCTTTACACCATCTGCGAGGAGACCATCAACAATTGCCTTTTGTTCCTCCGGCGTTCCCTGTGCGGGCATTTTGAACTCGACCGAAACATTGTCAAGCTCACCATCCGCCTTTTGGGTGCCAGCCTCTGCAATCTTCCAGAAGTCAGCAACACAGTTGGTAACAAAAGCGATCTTCGTGGATGAGCCTGCATCTGCAGCCTTACCACCGCCAGTACTACCCGTATTACAGCCTGCTGCCATGCCAAACGCTGCAACAGCACAAATGAGAATCCGTCGAGAAAGCAACATCAACGTCGATCTCCTAGTTTTAGTTGGACGACCGCTGGAGCCTCGCGGGTCCATTAGTCGAATCACCTTGAATGTTACAACACTCCATGTAGATTTCCCTTGCACTTTCCGACAACAAGATTGTGATTCGTGATTCCTTTATGGATTCACTTGGAGAGGACATTTATGACTATTCGGCAAAAATCGACAGCCATGTGCAAGTCAGTATTGGTGACCGCAGCGCTTGCAGTATCGATTGCAGCAAATGCAGACACTCAGCGCCCGACAATCTACCTCGGACCATCTCAGCTCCGCGGTTCACTGGAGCGTTCTGTTGGCGGTCAGTCAGGTTTTTCTGGAATCGTATCGATTCCATCGACGATCGCTGGTTCACTTGCGCCGGGGATCGGGACTAACTCATTTGATGTTTACGTATCCCGTTCCAGTAGCACCGGTGGTGCGTTTACTACATATGGTGTGATGCTGACGGAGCGTATCCCTTTGGGCGTGACACGCGATGACGACAACATCGATAAGGTTCCATATTTTGGCTTTGGACTCGGTTTCGGTATTACGCAGGCAAACGTAAAGGGAACCGTTGGCGGTGCGGCAGTCAGCTTTTCAAAGCAGGCATCCAGCAGACTGATCCGCATTTGTGTCGGCCAGAATTTCGGGAAAAAAACCAGCGTTGAGTTTGGCTACACGCTCACACCGGGCGTCGGGGCCCTGGCGCCAAACCATGTATCGCTTAGCGTTGGAATAAAGCTCTAGTCCACAGAGGTTGCTTACGCGCGGGTTGTGGCCACGGATGGCGATCAAAGCCATGCGTTTCAAGCCACAGCTCGAGCGCAAGCAACAACCAGATTTTTACACCGTGTCGCGGATAGGTCATTGGGCCGTAGCGCAACCACTCAGCAATTGCTTCGCGTTGAATCATCGGTGCAATGCAGGCTTCTGCACCGAGCAATTTTTTCTCTGCCCAAGGCTTGAGAGGTCCACGAAACCACTTCTGTACTGGCACCATCATTCCGCTTTTAGGACGTTCAATGACACTGTCCGGAAGCATTCCTTTTACGGCTTCCTTTAGAACCGCTTTCTCCCGCCGGCCATCCAGCTTGAATTCGGCTGGAACCTCAAAACCAGCTTGGACAATACGTGCATCAAATAGGGGAGAGTGTGCTCTGACTCCAGTGAAATCTCCGATATTGCGAACTTTCGCCAAAATGTGATCTGCACCCTTGAGCCGAACGTTCATCCACATCAGTCGGTTGAGAAATGACTGCATCACTGCGGATTCATCGCTCAGGTAGGGGACCAACAGCTGGGCGAGTGCATTCATACCCAGTTGATGAATCGCTGGCTGAAGGAGAGTTTCCAGATCATCAAAGCACTTTTGAAACGATCGGAAGTACATTGCCGCCAGCTCATCCCGGTTACCGCCATAAACCTGATGCAGAACCATCGGGACGTTCTTCGGTCCTCCAAATGTTGGATCGCCACCTTCGCCGTTAAAGATGTGCCGTATACCAAGCGACGCGGCTTTTTCAAACATCAACAGGTTTGGCGTCGTGAGCGGATCACCAATCGGATCATCCAGCATCGACATAACTTCGGATGTACGCTCAACTATCATCTGCTCGGTGATTTCCAACACATGGTGGTGTGTCCCAAGGTGCTCTGCAACGGAGCCCGACCAAGCCAGTTCATTTGCGTATGCATCTCCAAAGTGGATGCTGATCGTGTGAACATCTCCCTGATGGAGTTGTTTGACAAATGCCGCAACCAGCGAAGAATCCAGTCCACCAGAGAGAAATACGCCAACGGATTGTCCTGCGAGGGGTGCGAGATGCTCCGAAATGACAGCTGTTAGTAATGTCCTCAAATGCTGTGCATACCAGTCAAGCGACTTGTCGAAATGATTGGGATTCAGCATCAGCGGGGCATCAAGGGGAGCATTTCCATAACCATCCCAATTAACACCAGGCCGTAGCTCCGAGACATCGGAAAACATCGTCTTGCCACCTGGTACAAAGGCGCAGCAGAGGTATTCGACAAGCGCGCTTTCATCGATGCGTCTTGGGAAATCCGCAAGGTCGATCGGACGTGATGCAGTCTCAATCTGGTTTTGGCGATGCCGATAGTAAACTGTCTCCTCGCCGATGGCATCCCGTATAAGGTTATCCAAAGCTGTCCGGCGCCGATGCATCGAATGCAGCAGTATCTCCCCCAGCCATCCACGGACTAAATCCTGTGTCATGATACGCATAGCCCACCGGGCTCCACATATAACCCATTAGGAAGACTCCACCCATCGTGTCGTATTCTTCTTCATAGGACATACGGGAAGCTTCTGTAAGTCCCATGTAGGCTGTTTTGAGAAGTTTTGCGGGGCGGATCCCTGACAGCGAGCACATGTAGCCTTGCTTTAGCCAATCAAGCTCATCGGATGGAAGGCGGGTATCCACATTACTGGTAGTGCAGTTTTCAACAAAAAGACGCTGGGCCCATGCCTGACGCGGAGTGAGTCCGATGTCTGCAATCCAAATCCGCCGATCGCCAAACCAGTCTGCAGAACGCAGATTTGAGGCTGATGCGAATGCGCCGGCTGATGCATCATGCAGGTACGCGACAACAAGCTCCGGGTTCCGACCGAGCATCGTCATAATCGCATCGCGCCGGTCTGGCGCCGGATAAGCACCATCGGCACTGAGAATTGCACAATTGTTTTCGAAATGGAATCTGTTTGCAACGAGCATCGCTGCAATATCTGCGTTGTCCACAATAAGACAGCGATCAAATGAGTAGTTCAGCAGCTCTGGGAGGACAGGTGTCGGTGTGGTTGTCACTGGATTGGCATCGACCAGACCTTCTGGTTCTCCATGAATGCGTACCCATTGGTTGAAATAGTAATGGGTGAACGTGTCAAAGGTCATCGGTGGCCCCGCCACTTTAGTCTGTGCGCTACCGCCAGATGGACCGGCAATACCCATGGCCAGCATCAGAGGAACGAGCGCGACGACTCCCATGGCCGTTGCGCAGCCAGCGCGCGACGGGGCAGGGAGACGGCGCATAAATTCGTAGTAAAGCTGTTTGCAGGTAAATGAGTACTTGCCACCAGAACTTACTCCGAGGATAGTCTTGTGGAACAACATATCGGTCACTGCAATGTGATTTGCATAAGCCGGAGGGCGCTGACGGGATGTGCCTCCGAGTGGATCTGACTGGACGACAAAATCCATTTGAGGGAGTCCTGTGAAGGCAAACCGATGGAGGCACGCTGAGCATTTGCTCGTAGCCCGTGCAATTTTGTTTGGTGTATTACTCTGACAATGAATGCACTTCACGAAAAACCTCCCACTGAAACAGAGTCCAAAGCCGTTCGCCAACGCGACGCTTTCGATACGCATCCGGCGCATCCACAATACCAGACAACAGCTTGTCCTTATACTCTTGGCGAATCCGAAGATCTCGGTGAACATTTTTTGAACTGAGCTGTCGCCGGACACTTACCCCAAGGTGATGATCACCAGTGCACCAATACGTTGATGGAACACCCATACCGCGTTTTGGCAGAGTTGCGATATCTATCGATGTCATTTCAGCGACGATTTGTCTGAGCAGGGCTTTATCTGTAGCTCCATCGAGGATGGCAGTATCCGGGAGTGACTCCACGCTGCCTACGAGCTCGGAGTCAAAGAAGGGTGCATGGGCATCGATCCCGTGTGATTCAACGAGCTCTGTAAAGCGTGGAAGTATCGTCCCTGCTCCCTTGGTTGCAAAGTTTAGGTGACGCAGAAGTTTAAGCAGTGACAGATTCTGTTCGTCAGGTAGGCAGCTCTGTATCCAGGCGTGGACATCTAATGGACGCGTTTCTGTTGATAGTAGCCTCGTTGCGTCCAGCATTTCCGGGATGTCATCCAGAAAGCGATGAAAGGTCTTGCCATAAATGTTTTCCAGTGAAGCACCGGTAAGCGCTAACTCGCTGACCATCGGCTTGTTCGCCCACCCTCCAAAGACCTGATCTCCGCCTTCACCGCTAAGAAGGGCATCACAGCCGGCATCCGAGGCAGCCTTACCGAGAAGAAACCACGGAACACAGACAGCATCGCCGTAAGGACTGACCATCGCAGCCGTGGCTTTGTGAAGTTGATCATGAACAGTCCGGGGGGATGCATCTACGACATAGAGAGGGATATCCAGTAAGCGGCAGATGTCACGTGCAATAGCAACTTCATCACTCCATGGAGGACCGAAGTCAAGGGTAAACGCGACCAGATTTCTTCGGTCCAGAGATTGACGACAAATTGCAGCAATCGCAGCACTATCCAGCCCCCCGGAAAGTGCTATCCCAATGCGTTGATACGAAGGGAGAAGGCGTGCCTGAACGGCATGTGTGAGAACTTCCCGGATATTTCGATAGTCATTTTGGTCAGAGGTTGCGACTTGTGGGCGCTGATAGACAAATGGTCTTGCGAACCCGGTGCGAATATGAAAGGGCGGCACAATCCAGCCAGTGGTCAGATACGACTCGAGTGCCTGCCGGGATGTATCGGGGGACGTTGGCGAATGCACCAATGGCCGGGCTGCACCGAAACGCCTTCGTGACTCTGCAATCCTATTGTTTTGCGCGGAGCTCGACA
>CAZSGJ010000004.1:79547-86059 GCA_964606305.1 uncultured Armatimonadia bacterium | reverse complement strand
GCACCGAAACGCCTTCGTGACTCTGCAATCCTATTGTTTTGCGCGGAGCTCGACATTGGTAACAGTAAGAGTTCCCCGAGTGGATACATCATTGACGGTCTTTCCCGTCTTGAACGCAATCTTCAGATTGCCTGAGGGTGGTTGCCAGGAAGTATTTTTCCAGTTGGAGCCCCGGCGTACCTGTCGCTGAAACTCGTTAGCCGATATGGAAACCGATGTGCCGGTTTGCGAAACGGGGCCCCTCCAGCGCACTTCTCCAGCTTCCAGGTCAACCCGCACATTGGGAATGCCATTTCCTGACACTTGAGCGGTTATTGCTTGAGCCTCACGAACATTTCCAGCAGGTACAAGGATGTTGCCGTAAAAGTCGCCGTTACCATCGGGCACAAACTGGTCGATTTGCAGCGTTGCAGCACTGTTTGTTGCACTGATCGAACCCTTGGATTCCGGATTTGCGCGAACAGTCGCATTTGAGAGGTCATAAACATTCGTGACCGATGCTGTCGATGCCTGTATCGGATTTGCAGGTGATGGCGCTCGGGAGACAGTCACCGTTAGGATGATGGTGAGAGCCAAAACACCTGCAATCGACGCTGCAATAATCGCACGTTTCCGGACTCGGTTGCTCCGAATGGCTTCGAGGCGCTGTATATGCAGTTCCTGAGCTGCGCGATCCAAATATTCTTTGGGGACACCCAGTTCTTCGGCCGCGGCCGCACTGGCATCCGCATTGCGCCGCTGCTCAGCTTCCTCTCGGTAGAGCTTATCGGCAATGCGAAAGATTTCAGCCTGGTCCTCTGCCGGGATGTCCGTTTGTTTCAGCACAGGCTAGTCGTTGCCGACCTTTCCTTTGAAATAGGCGATCGTTTCAAGAAGACCTTCCTCTAGGGACACAACTGGCTCCCAGTTTAGAAGTGCCTTTGCGATTGTGAGGTCTGGACGCCGCTGCTTTGGATCATCGGATGTCGGAAGTTCCTGGTAGACAATCTCACTTGATGAGTTTGTCAGGCGTTTGATTTCCTGTGCGAATTCGAGCATTGTTCGCTCAGTAGGGTTGCCGAGGTTTACCGGCCCGGAGTGATTGCCATCGAGCTCACTAAAACGGAAGATTCCTTCGATCAGGTCACGTACGTAGCAGAACGAGCGCGTTTGCTGCCCTGTGCCGTACACCGTGATAGGTTCACCTCTGAGCGCTTGTCCAATGAAGTTTGGCACTACGCGACCATCATCAAGCCGCATATTAGGACCATACGTATTGAAAATGCGGAAGATACGGGCATCCACGCCTTTGAATCGACGGTATGCCATCGTTATGGACTCACCAAAACGTTTTGACTCATCGTAGACGCCACGGATACCAATAGGATTTACATTTCCCCAGTAGGATTCAGGCTGCGGGTGAATGAGCGGATCACCGTAGACTTCAGATGTACTTGCAATAAGGAAGCGGGCGCTTTTGATTCGTGCGAGCTCAAGTGCGTTGTGCGTTCCCACGCTGTTGACCTGGAGAATCTCAATCGGTTTAGTGGGGAAGTCCACAGGGCTTGCCGGCGAAGCAAGGTGAAAAACAACATCTACCGGACCATCAACTGTAAATGGCTGTATGACATCGTGTTCGATGAGCGTGAATGAAGGATTGTCGATGACATCAGCGACGTTGTCAGGGCTACCAGTGATGTAGTTGTCGAACACTGTGACTTTGTAGCCTTCGGAAAGAAGCCTCTTAGTCAAATGCGATCCAAGAAACCCACTTCCACCTGTTACGACAGCATGCTTCATTTCAAAGTCACCATTCCTTATGCTTCCTTATCAGGAAGTGTCTAATTCTACCTACGCAGACAGTCGTGCGCCAAACATGGATTGTCTGCAATAATGCCCCATGATCACGTGGTTACGTGCAGCTACGGGGCTTGCCTTTACGACTCCTATTATCCTATCCTTACCTACGCATGCACAAACCGCGCCAGTAAAAATTCCCTCGGTTACTACTGCAATCATCATTGATGGCGCAATCAAAGCGGAGGATTGGGATGCCGCAGCAAACTCCGGTACTTGGGAACGGTTTGGCGGACCTACTCCGGTAACGGAAGAAACAGAGGTCAGGCTACTTTCGGATCGTCAATATCTCTTTGTGCTGGTAAAAGCAACTGACAGTCTGGCATCTCGGATTCGAGCCAACGAGACACAACGGGGGAGCAGTGCTGTTCTTGATGACGATTCGATACGTATCCATGTTGATTCTCAAGGGGCTGGTATCGGATTCTCCATGTTTGCGTTCAACACACTTGGCACACAGTACACAGAGCTTGAAGGCGGGACATCTTCAAACTGGAAGTGGGCAGGGGATTGGAAAGTTGCTGTCAAACGCAACGATGCCGGATATACCGCGGAAGTTGCGATTCCTTGGAAACTCTTGAGGCACCCGAAAGGGGCATCAGCTATCGGCTTTGTAGCAATGCGTCGGGTCTTTCGAGAGTCCAATCCTGTCGCAAGCCCACCATTGCCGGCCAATTTACAGACCACGAAGAATCTCGCTCAGTTCATGGGGCGTTTCGACACCGGGCCGCTTCCAGATACTCCGTCGGCTCCCGTAATCCTCCCATATAGCTACGTAACAGCGGGAGCAACCAATCGGGCCAAAGTTGGTGTCGATATCAAAGCTCCATTGACGACTGGCATTACCGCTCTTGCAACATTGTTTCCTGATTTTCAGAATATCGAAAACGATGTCAATACCGTCGCGTTCAGTTACAACGAGCAGGCACTTCAGGACCGTCGTTCATTTTTTGCTGAGGGCAGTGAGTTCATGCCCGAGCGTGACCTCTTTTATTCGCGTCGCATTACATCGGTAGATACCGGTGCAAAGCTTGTTGGCCGGGATGGGAATCAAACCTTTGGCGCTCTTGTCACGTCTTCGGCAGATGGAATTAATCGGACATCAAGCGCATTTCGCTACGACAAAGCTTTCTCGCCCCTGAAATCAGTGGGTGCGGCGATGGTCTCGGACAACCGCTCCGGGGCAGCCGATTCCCGCGTCGCGAGGATTAGTGCTGATTGGGGTGAGATGTCAGGGCGCGGACGCTATTCACTGACATCCCGATTATTGCAGTCCTGGAATCTTGGAAGCGCCGCCGGGATGGCCGGAGAATTTGCCGCAAACTGGCGGGATGTCCCAGGACGCATCAATGCCAAAGTCGGCATCTCGCAACTTGACAGCGACTTTTATAGTCCTCTTGGAGTATTGATTGACAAGGACCGGCGTGGCTCCGTTGTCAACATTTTTCAAAGCAATCGTTTTGATAAAGGTGCCATCGAGGCATATACCGTTGATTACAGTAAATCGGGTGCTCAGCGTCAATCGACGGGAGAGTTTTTCTATGATCGGGATCTGTTCGTTGCCGATGTTCAGAACCGGAGAGGCTTTGGGATCAACGTTGGTCTGATTGTCCAGCGTCGGATTCAACAGCTGGGAGGAGATCGGAATATCGATCGTGTGACGCATGTAGCGGGTCTCTGGAATCGGCGTACGTTGTTTTCGACGGGTGGCATCGGATACGACTCGGGACGCCAAAATGGTAAAGCCTATCACTTGGTTGAGTTTCAACAGGGATTCTTGTTGAGCCGGCTATGGAACGCCAAACTAACGGCTCTGCGCCAGTCATTGGGAGGCGTTGAGACGCGGCAGGTTATTGTCACGACGACATTGCGAATCGATTCTGAGCGAAGTATTTCTGCGCGGCTTGTAGGGCAAAACGGTACAGGTAACGTAGCAAATGTGGCCGGTGAACCAGGTACGAATATCTACATGGCTTATTCGCAGCGGACCCGGAGCGGTACTGATTACTTCCTGATCGTTGGTGATCCAAACAAGGCCAATACACGTGGGCAGGTCACGTTCAAGATGGCGCAGGCCCTTTAAGGCTGCCTCAAAAACAGAACGCAACCCTCGTTTTAGCAGACAGCTGCACTAACGGTAGGGTTGCGTCTTATCTGTTTTAGTTTGAGTTTGAAATGCTGCGTCGCGTCCGAGGGATTTATCAGGGAATATCGTAGACATATCGTACTGGAACATCCACATCCGGATGCAGGCTGGCCTTCACCGGACATCCATTTCCAACCTTTTCCAGCGTTGCACGGATGTCATCTGGGACGTTCATCGGAAAGTGTACCGTAAGCCCAATTCGTCCAATCCGCCTTGGGCTGGAACTCATTTCTTTCGTTACGGTGGATGTCATTCCACTCAAGTCGATATCGTGCCGCTCCGCAAACATCCCCACCGTTGTCAGTACGCACGCTGCGAGCGCAGCAACGACCAGATCGGTTGGAGAGCAGGCAGATGCATCTCCGCCGATGTCCTTAGGGGCATCCGTTTTCACCGAATGCCCCAGCTCGTGGACAATCTCACATTTTTTACTACTGGTGTAGTTGACCGTGAGAGTCACCATTCCTATGCGTCCAGCGGCCAGCTAAGGTCGAGGTTACGCGCAGCGGTTGCTTCATCGATACGACCCACTGGAGCCGTGTGTGGCGCTGACTTGACAGTTTCAGGATCCGTTGAACACTCGGCAACGATTTTCTCCATCGCGATAATGAAGTCATCAATGGTTTCGAGGCTCTCGGTTTCCGTTGGCTCAATCATAAGACACTCGGGAACAATCAGCGGGAAGTACATCGTCGGTGGGTGATATCCATAGTCGATAATTCGCTTTGCTACCTCGAGGGCCTTGATACCTGTCTGCGCCTTCAGATTCTTGAGGCTGAAGACAGCTTCGTGCATACAGATTCGGTCATAAGCGATGTCAATCGTCTTGCCGAGCTTTACGCGGAGGTAGTTAGCATTGAGGACTGCATCTTCACTGATTTTGTGGATGTTCTGGTTACCGAAGTGCGCGATGTAGGCCCAGGACCGGACAACGGCAAGGTACGCACCGTAGTACGGGCCGACTTTTCCAATCGTCTGTGGGAGATCATAGTTCAGGCGGTAGACACCTTCATCATCTTGGACCACCACCGGAACTGGCATGAATGGAGCAAGGTGCGCCTTGAGACCAACCGGACCGGAGCCTGGACCACCACCACCGTGTGGCACGCTGAACGTTTTATGGAGGTTGACGTGCATAACGTCAAAGCCCATGTCTCCGGGGCGCGCGGTACCAACCAGGGCGTTCATATTCGCGCCATCGCAGTACATCTGACCGCCAGCTGCGTGCACCAGATCACAAATCTGGCAGATGTCCTCTTCGAACAACCCAACCGTGTTCGGGTTCGTCAGCATCATTCCGGCAAGATTGTCACCGCAGGCAGCAATTTGCCGCTTAAGGTCTTCGATGTCCGTAAGTCCGCGCTCATCTGTGTTAATTGGGACGGTTTTGTAACCACAGCGAGCAGCGGATGCCGGGTTTGTTCCGTGTGCCGCTGTTGGGACCAGAACCAGATTACGATGCGCGTCCCCACGGCTAACGTGGTACGCACGAATCAGCATCAGCCCAAGGAGCTCACCATGTGCACCGGCCGCCGGTTGCAACGAAACCGCATCCATACCGAGGATTGCACTCAGCCAGTTCTGCATATCGAACAGAATTTGCAAAGTACCCTGAACGGTTTCTTCCGGTTGGAAAGGGTGTACGCGCGCAAATCCAGGCATCTGGACAGCTACATCATTGATCTTCGGGTTGTACTTCATTGTGCACGAACCCAGGGGGTAAAAGCCCTTGTCAACGCAGTAGTTCTTTTGCGAAATACGCAGGAAGTGACGCATCACATCGCCTTCAGACAGCTCAGGCAACGGGAGGTTATCGCGAAGTGCAACGCCTGGAAGAAGCGAATCGAGTCCGATAACCGGAACATCGCAGGATGGCATTTGCACTCCGACGCGACCGCTGCGGGATTTTTCAAAAATGGTCGGTTCTGTTGACATCTTATGCCACCTCACCCTTCACAAAGCCAGCCAGGACATCGACAAACGTATCGAGTTCCTCCTTGGTTCGCTTCTCCGTTACACAAATCAGCATTTCGTTTGGAGCGCCTGGAACCGCAAGACCTCCGATGATTTTCTTGTCCAACAAGGCCTTATTGATATCAATTACCGGCGTGGGACACGTGACCACAAACTCTTTGAAGAATGGTCCGGTAAAGCGCTGGTGTATTCCAACCTCGGCGAGCCTTGCTGCCAAGTAATGCGACTTTTGCACACACAACGTCGCTGCGTCTTTGAAACCCTGCTTACCCATCACTGAAAGGTAAACGGTAGCCGCAAGCGCAAACAATGCCTGGTTGGTACATATATTGGATGTAGCCGTATCGCGACGGATGTCCTGTTCACGGGTTCGCAAGGTCATTGTGTAGGCGCGTCGCCCGGATGTATCCAATGAGCCACCGACAATACGTCCTGGTATACGCCGGATATATTCCTTTTTGCAGGCAAACAAGCCTAGGAGTGGACCGCCAAAAGCAGGGAAACATCCAAGACCCTGTCCTTCGCCAACCACGATGTCAACGCCCAGCGAGCCTGG
>CAZSGJ010000004.1:0-79447 GCA_964606305.1 uncultured Armatimonadia bacterium | reverse complement strand
GTCTCAACGACAGAGCGCAGCGATGGATGCAAGTTTGCAGGAAGAACTACACTGCGTCGCTTTGTCAGGTCACAGGACATGATTACAGCTTCTGCGAGCGCTGTTGCACCGTCATACATCGATGCATTTGCGACATCCATGCCTGTCAGCCGCGTAATCAGACTCTGAAATTCGTAAATCGACTGTAGGACGCCTTGCGACACTTCGGGTTGGTATGGGGTGTAGGCTGTGTAAAACTCCGAGCGGTTGCAGACTGCACCAACAACAGGCGGAATGTAGTGATCGTAAATGCCCGCACCAAGGAAACATGCGTTTGCATTGAGGTCAGCCGTATTGCTGCTCAGAGCAATCAACTTTCGTTGAAGAGTCAGGTCATCCAGCGAGTCGGTGAGACCACTAAAATCGGCAGCATCCTGAACAGATTTTGGGATGTGAACGAAAAGGTCCTTGATATTGCTGACGCCAATCGCAGCCAACATCTTGGCACGTTCGGCATCCGTATTGGGGAGATAAGACACCGATTACTCTCCGATCTCAGCCCGATACGCATCGGCATCCATCAGGGATGACAGTTGACTTGCATCAGAAAGACGCAGCTTGAGCATCCACGCAGCGCCGTAAGGGTCACCATTGATTGCCGTCTGGTCATCCTCAAGGGCTGAGTTGACTTCAATGACTTCGCCTGCCAGTGGGCTGTACAAGTCGGAGACAGCCTTTACAGACTCGACGGTTCCGAACACATCTTCAGCGGCAAGCACGCGCCCGACTGTCGGGAGAGATGCATATACAACATCGCCGAGCTCTTCCTGAGCATGGTCTGTAATGCCAATTGTGACTGTGTCACCATCAACACGTACCCACTCATGCGACTTCGAATAAAGCAAATCTGCTGGAATGTTAGACATTGATGAAACCCCTTCAGAACTAAATCGTTGGAACAAATGGTGCTTCGGAAACAATCGCCGGCAAGGCCTTGTCTCTGATAACAACGTAGACAGTGGTGCCAAGCGCAGAGTGCGAACGCGTCAGACGCGCAAGGGCGACACCCTTCTGCAATATCGGCGAAAATGTACCGCTCGTAACGTGACCAATAGGATTCCCTGCATCATCCTGCACAGGATAGCCATCGCGGGCGATATGGCGGCCATCCATGATCAACCCAACCAATGTTGGAATATCCCCGTTGCCGCGACCTGCTTCAACCGCGGCCCGACCGACATAATCCTCAGCTTTTTTCTTGTGGACGACCCAGCCGAGGCGGGCTGAAAACGGGTTAACGTCGTCATCCATTTCGTGACCGTATAGCGGATATGCAGCTTCCAGCCGTAAAGCATCACGTGCTCCAAGACCGCACGGGACTACGCCAGCATCTGTGAATGCGGTCCATAGCTGTTCGAGATGCTCAACAGCAACGAATGCCTCAAAGCCATCCTCACCTGTATAGCCAGTGCGCGCGGCAGTAATGGAAATGCCTGCAAATGTTGTCTCGCCGATACCAAAGCGTGGATGCGATTCTGCAAAGTCACCGAGCAAAGCCATCGCTGCCGGCCCCTGCACTGCGAGCAGACCTGTTCGCTCTGTGATGTCATCGATTACGACATCGAAGCCTGTCGTGTGGTGCTGGAACCACGCGCGGTCCTTATCCAGACATCCGGCATTGAAAACAACCCAGAACTCAGTTGCAGTGCGGCGGTAGACAATGATGTCATCCACGACTCCACCATTTTCGTTTGGCAGGAAGGTGTAACATCCGCCGTCATCCTTCAGACGACTCAAATCGCTTGGAACGAGTGACTGCAGATAGGCAAGCGTATCCGCCCCGCGGACAATCATCCTTCCCATATGGGACACATCGAAAATGCCAACCGCTGTGCGGACTGCATTTACTTCCGCGATAACTCCGGCATATTGAACCGGCATTTCCCAGCCGGCGAAGGGCACCATTCTTGCTCCGATAGACCGGTGCAGCTCGGCGAGAGGTGTTCGCAGAAGTTCGGTTGACATGACCTGTTATTGTAGCATGATAGGCATGCTAAACTGACCACGTGCAGACGTTCAAAGGTGGAATTCAGGCGACCCGGGATGCCGCTGAGGCGCTATCCAGACGCCTTCAACCTGGCATGGTAGTCTCGCTCGTGGGGGATCTTGGTGCCGGGAAGACAACGTTTGTTGCAGCCCTCGCAGCGGTACTCAACTCTGAACATCCGGTTTCCAGCCCAACATTTACCGTAATCCATGAGGTCCCAACGCCATCGTTGTCGTTATGTCACATTGATGCCTACCGTTGTAGCGCGCGGGATGTCCCTAACCTCGGAATGGACGACTATATCAACGATGGCTACGTCTTACTGATTGAGTGGCTGGCAATGTTTGGGGATGCCGGGCCAGTGCCTGACATTATAGTGACTCTGACCGAAGTCGAAAGTCATCCAGACCAACGAACAATCACGATTGATGAATGCGGAGGCATGGGATGATTCTTGGCATCGACACTTCGGGAGATGTCTGCTATATCGGACTTCTTAATTCGTTCGCTGAGAGCCGTTGCTGTACACAGTTCAGTCATAACCGACAGCTTATCGAGCAGCTTCCGTCGGCCATCAAGACGTTTCTCGAAGAAAACGGCGCCACGCTCGATGACATAGATTGCCTGGTGTGTGGCACGGGACCCGGAAGCTTTACAGGCGTGCGGGTTGGTGTGATGTATGCGAAAACCTTGGCTTTCGCCCTTGGCAAGCCAATCATCGGAGTTTCATCCTTTGACGCAGCCGCCTACGAAGCGGTGTCCGTAAATCGGGTTGTCGTCTGTACATCGAAACGCAATGAAGTCATCGCGGCGGCATACCCTGCATTCTCAAAGACGGCAACCGCGGGTCCTGTCGCTGTATCGACTGACACATGGCAAAATTGGCTTTTGGATCACTTACCCGGAACCGAAAACATCATTGGTCAGGGCATAGAATCCGCACGTACTCCGTCTGGAAACCTGGCTCTATCTGCCTGCCTCCTCGCCGAGCCGCTCATGGTTCAGGGCAAATTTTCAGATATCGATTCGCTCATTCCACATTACGTTGCAACGTCGCCCGGAGGCGGGATGTGAAAACACAAGAGCCTCGACAAACCCTTCCGTCCGTCGGCAAAATCATTGAGAACCTCAACGGGCAGGGCGTTTATCATGTTCATCTGACTTCAATCGTCAGGAATGTTGTTGAGCGGCATCGTAAGACGGTCATCACAGAAGGCGCGCAGTCACTATCGGTCGACACAATTTGCCGGGAAGTTGTTGCACACATACATGACACACGCCCTGCAATGGTTCGTGTGATCAACGCAACCGGCGTACTGCTTCATACGAATCTTGGTAGAGCAGTCCTGTCGAAGGAAGCGATCGATGCCTTGGTTCGTGCCGCTTCAACGGTTGATGTTGAGTTTGATTTCGTGACGGGTAAGCGCGGCGATCGCCACGCGAATGTAAGTGAGCTGCTGCAGGTCCTAACGGCTGCGGAAGCTGCTGTAGTCGTGAACAACAATGCTGCTGCAACACTGCTTGCTGTGACAGTTCTCGGAAAGGGACGAGATGTCATCCTTTCGCGTGGAGAAATGGTCGAAATTGGTGGGCAGTTCCGTATGCCCGATGTCATCGAAGCGAGTGGCTGCCGATTGGTAGGCGTTGGTGCAACAAATCGGACGCATGCGCACGACTACACGAATGCCATCAATGACCAAACCGGCTGCATTTTGAGGTGCCATCGCTCCAACTTTGACATGGTTGGCTTCGTCTCAGACGTTCCTTCGGCGACGCTTGCGGAAATCGCCAAGGCGCACAGCGTTCCTTACGGCGAGGATCTCGGTGCAGGTGCACTTATCGATTTCCGGCGCTACGGAATCGATGGGATGAGATCGGTTCAGGAAGCGGTCAATGACGGAGCTGATCTCATTTGGTTTAGTGGTGACAAGCTGATTGGGGGAGCTCAAGCCGGCATTATTGTGGGTAGCAAGCGCTACATCGATGCCTGCAAACGACATCCTCTCATGCGTGCATTGCGCCCGGACAAGCTGACTCTCGCCGCACTTGAGGCGACGCTTCTTGAATACATTCGGATGAGCGAAAGAAACATCCCGTTCATTGCGGCGTTGGATCTCTCCATTCACGACCTTAATCAACGCGCTTCGTGCATTATTGAAGGCTGCGAAGGCAGTAAGGGGGTGTCGATCGATGTGGTCGACAATCAATGTGCCATTGGAGCAGGGGCTGCGCCGACTGTTGGCGTACCGAGTCGGGCGATTCGTATCGCCGGTGGCGGAGTCCAGCGCATTCACGATGCTCTTCTTGCGGGATGCGTACCGGTGGCTACGCAACTAAAGGATGGATGTTTGCTTATCGATATGCGAAGCATCCAGCCTGCCGACGTCACAGACCTACAGTCCGCACTCCAGGACGTTTTATCAACCTGAAGTGCGGCCATGAGACATCGCTAGAGGGCACACGCGGCATCAATAGCCGCAAGCTCATCGGATGAAAGCTCTGCGCCACCGAGTGCAGCAAGGTTTTCTTCAATCTGTTTTACCGAGCTTGCGCCTATCAGCGCGCTGGTAATGACCGGCTTGCGAAGGACCCACTGCAACGCCAGCTGTGCAAGTGAGACTCCTCGGGCGGCTGCGATGGCGGCAAGGGCTTGAATGCGGCCTTGCTGCCGCTCCACTTCACTGGTCTGGAGGAAGCCGTGAGCCTTTGCGGCACGCGAATCCTCAGGGATGCGATCAAGGTAACGATTTGTCAGCAGGCCCTGCGCAAGCGGACAGAATGGAATACAGCCAATCCCTTCATCTTCAAGGACATCCGTGAGGCCATCTTCAATCCAGCGGTTCAAGATGTTATAGACAGGCTGATGAATAAGACAGGGGGTTCCCAGCGACTTTAGAATGGCTGCTGCCTCCTTAGTCTGCTCAGCCGAGTAACTCGATATACCAACGTAAAGAGCCTTGCCGCTCCGCACGAGCTGGTCGAGCGCACCCATCGTCTCTTCGAGAGGAGTGTTCGGGTCCGGACGGTGTGAGTAGAAGATATCGACGTACTCAAGTCCCATCCGCTTGAGACTCTGATCACAGCTCGAAATCAAGTACTTTCGTGATCCCCATTCGCCGTATGGACCGGGCCACATCCGGTATCCGGCTTTGGTGCTGATGACGAGTTCATCACGGAATGGTCGTAGGTCGCTATCAAGAAGCTGTTTGAAGTTTTCTTCAGCCGATCCTGGAGGCGGTCCGTAGTTGTTAGCAAGGTCAAAGTGGGTGATGCCCTGATCGAACGCATAGCGAACCATCGCGCGCTGCGTTTCGAGAACATCTACGCCACCAAAGTTATGCCAAAGCCCGAGTGAGATCTCCGGGAGGTGCAGACCGCTTCGGCCCGTTCGTCGATAGCGACCGACATCGTAGCGTGTTGGGGATGGAAGATAATTCATGCACTATCGTAGCCGATGAAATACAGAAAGAGAAACGGCACCACCGGGTTGTCCGGGGTGCCGTTCTTGAGGTGCTTGATCAGGGCCTAGCCGCCGAGGCGAATACTGCCCATTCCACCCATCATGGATTCAGGGTCGACCTGCTTGAAACCCGCAGGTACTTTGAAGAGTGATGGGTCCAAATCGCTTTCATCGATCTTTGTTGTCTCTGTCTTGATCTTGATTGGTTTTTCTGGCAACCCAGGTAATGCCATTGCACTCTCGATAGACATTTCCATGTTTGATGACAATGGGAAGCCAATGACATTCTGGAACTTCTTTGCGATATCTGCGGAACCGGGCATCATGCCTGCCATGCCACCGGAGACGGCTTTTGCTCCAAGCTTTGCCAATATCGATTCATCGACTTTGACTGCCTTTGTAACAACGGTCGAAAAGTTCATGTTCATCGTAAGAAGGGGACCACTGGATGGATCAAACGGGAGTGGGACTCCGGCCTTGGGTGATATCTCCACTTTTATCAGTCCCTTGAAGGCCTGCGCAGAACGGCCATCCACCTCGGATGCTGCACCATCGGGCTTCAGCTCACCAATGACCTTACTGTCCATCATTTCGGTCATATCGGGCATTCCAGGAATCTTTCCGCCCTTGAGTACCGCAAAGGTCTTGTCCTTGGTATTGAACATCGTCACGTCGTCCGTCAGGACATCGGTGAGGGTAACGATATCACCTGCGACCGTTCGAATAATGTTTCCCTTTACTTGCATCACCGTCTCACGTACGCCATCCGCATTGATTGGAGCGGGTGCCGCTGGTGGAGGTGCCGGCGCCGGAGCAGGCTTAGATGTCGAAATCTTGCCACCTTTTTTACCTGGCGCTGGCTTCTTTGCCGGGGCTGGCTTCGGTGCGGGCTTTGGCGCAGGCGCTGGAGCGGGACCGCCGCCGGCCATTTCCGGGATGCCATCCATAGTAATCCGCTGCGTTACCGTGATATCGGCGCTGACAGCGCTTGCCATACTGAATATGACCGCAACTGAAGCCAATGGAAGGTGCTTAAAGTTCATGAAATTTTCCTTATTTTGATGCATCCACAATGATGCCTATACATAGTACGTTATTTGATAAAAAGCTGTTCCTGCTACACGTTCTCACCCTGTGGCCAAAGCACAGGGTTTAGTGGGCTGGCAACTTTGTCGCCGGGTTTGAGGCCAGGAAGCCACGTTTTCAGATCGTTTTCCCGACTAACATGGTCAGGTTCCGTAACAACAGCATCCGCTTCCACGTAAATGATAGTCATTACGGCGCGTATGGCATCGCTGCCATTTCCCGGTGCACCGTGAATACACCAGCCATCGTGAAATGTGGCATCCCCTGCAAGCATGTCTCCCGCCTCACCGATGGCGTAGCCATGTTCTTCGATAAGGTTTTGCAGACGCTGTTCCGAGGAATCCGAAATGTCGAGCGGTCCGAGGTAGCCAAGGGCCTGACTACCGTTTGCAAAGCGCATCGTACCCATGACCTTTGAGCAGTCGATGAGTGGCATCCACATTGTGATGCACTTTGCACCGTCGAGTGGCCAATATTGCTGATCCTGATGCCATGGTGTAAGACCACCACCAACCTCTTTGAACAGTGCCTGATCGTGGTACATCCGAACGCTGGCAACGCCCATCAGGTCAGCGGCTATCTTGGCAAAGCGCGGTGCCAGTGCAAAGGCTGCAACATCGGGGTGCATTGCCCACAGGTTTGAATACTGGATAAACGCTTTTCCGTAGGTGTTGCGCTGCTCCATCGGGACAACGCCCCGACTCTCCGCAAAGCCCATCGTGTGACTGATGATTGCATCCCGGTGGGGGGCAAGGTCCGCCTCTGGGAGAACGCCATTAAGTCTGACCCAGCCGTTTGTTTGAAACGATGCAATGGCACTTTCATCCACTTCGTAGAGTTTATCCAGCATTGACATTTCAGCCTCCAATTACAACGAGGTCGCGCGTGTACTGTGTCAGGCGCTCGAAGCCGGTTGCCGTAACTAAAACGTCATCCTCGATGCGTACAGCCCCATAGCCTTCGATATAAATACCCGGTTCAACTGTGAGGACAACATTTTCATGAAGAGTCAGCTTCGAAGATGGCGATAGTAAACCGGCGGCATCATGAACCAGGCGTCCAAGGCCATGTCCAAGGTTATGAGGCATGTTTCCATAGCCCGCATCCGCCAGAATTCCGCGTGCAAGGGCATCAATGTCCTTGCCAGCAACTCCCGGCTTGATGGCATTGCATGCAGCATCCTGCGCTTTATGCACCGTGTTGAAGATATCAAGCATCCGTTCCGTTGGCTCTCCGCCTACGACAAAGGTACGGGTGATGTCTGAGTTATAGCCATCGATTTCGCAGCCAAAGTCGCACAGGAGGAACTCTGGCTCGCCGCTGGAACCGATTCCCCGGCTTCCTGCACGTCCATGGATAATCGCGGCGTTTGGCCCTGACCCAATAATGCTGTCAAAGCCCATCCGGACGGCACCGCGTTCGCGGAGATAAACCTCGATACGCCATGCCAGTTCCGCTTCCGTCATGCCGATTTTGACAATCTCCGTGATATGCGTACATGCTTCATCGACAAGTGCACAAGCACGTCGGATGGCATCGATTTCCTGTGGCTCTTTAATGGCCTTGATGGCTTCCACAATACCGCTTGACGGTACGAGGCTGATAGAAGATGGCAGACCACCGACAAGGGTGTTCCATGCATCAACGGATAGCGTGTTTGATTCGATTGCAAGTCCGCCTTTGAATCCTTGTACTGTCAGCACACGTGCCGCTTCAAGGAGTAAGACCGCTTGTCCAACGATTTTGGTATCAAACCCTGTCACTTCTACGCTTGCCTGTAGGAGATAGCGGCCATCGGTAATGAAGATGGCGGCATCCTTTGAAATAAGTGCGATGCCATTCGAACCGGTAAATCCGGTGATGTACTTGACATGCTCGAGGTTCGTTATCAGGACAGCACTGGCATCGGTTTGGGATGCCAACCAGTCACGGACTCCTTCTACACGGCGCGAAAAACGGAACGACATAGCGATTACTCCAAAGTTTGATATCTAAAAAATCTGTGCCACTTGGGTACAGAGAGCAACGATTAGAAGCGCCCCTCATCTACAAGGCGCTTCGCAGCATTGATTGCCAACAAATACGAATGCGGACCGAAGCCGGAGATTTGACCTGTGACGACCGCTGCGAGATAGGAAACATGACGAAATGCCTCGCGTGAATGGACATTGCTGAGGTGCACCTCAATCGTTGGAAGGCGAACTGCACGGAGCGCATCTGCGATGGCAATGCTTGTGTGTGTGTACGCACCGGCATTGATTACGATCGCATCAGCCCAATCGCGTGCATCGTGAATGTGGTCAATCAAGACACCTTCATGGTTACTTTGCTCAATACGAACTTCACATCCGATACGCTTTCCTTCCTGCACGATTAGCTCATTGAGCTCATAAAAGGTCACGGAACCGTAGACATCCGGTTCCCGCATTCCAAGCAGGTTCAGGTTAGGACCATGAATGACGAGTACTTTGATGGGACCGGATGGAGAAAGCTGCATTGATATCACCGCTCCTGAAGCGCTTCGCGATTGGCAAGATCATGTCCGAGTATTTAGGGACGATGCAGCAATTCGCACTGTTGAACTTTGCGCGTAGTATATCGCCGCCAGCGTTCGGCAGATACAATCATCGGCATGAATGGACCGACCTTAAAGGTAGCAATTATCGGCGCCGGCGTGATGGGGCAGCAACATGCCCGCTCGTGGACGCAGGTACCCTATGCAACCGTTACTACCATCTGTGACTTCAACCTCGAAGCTGCCAGTAGACTGGCGACCGAGTTCAATGCTGTGGCGACCTCAAGTATCGATGCAGTACTTACATCCGATGTTGATGTCGTCAGCGTCTGTATCCCGACATGTTTTCACACGGAGACCGCAGTCAAGGTATTGGAAGCGGGTAAGCATTTGCTTCTCGAAAAGCCGATGGCTCTCACTGTCGAAGATTGTCACACAATTGAGGCTGCCGCAGAGGCATCCGGCAAGCTGCTCACCATCGGACAGGTTGTACGCTTCTTCCCTGAATATGAGAATGCAAAGCGTGCAGTCGACGCTGGCGCCGTTGGAAAGCCTGCGGTTGTACGCTGCCGTCGCGGTGGGATTTTCCCCCTATGGGGTACGTGGTTCCATGATGTCAACAAGTCTGGCGGAGCCATTTATGATGTCGGTATCCACGAGATCGACTGGTTGCTGTGGCTCTTCGGTCCTGTCGAGCGTGTATACGCCCGTTCACTTACAGAATCGCTCAGCGAGGACAGCAAGCAGGACTTTGCGCTTGTAACGCTGCGCCACAAGAGCGGTGTCATCTCGCACATGGAAGCCTGCTGGGCGGATCCTGTGGTTTCGTACAACGCATTCGAAATCGCAGGTGATGGCGGCTTGTTGACCCACGACTCGCGAAACAATGCGACATTGTTCATCTCGACAGCTGAGAAGCAGGAAGCAATGTCTCCGCTTTCAGATGCCGATGAGCCATACAACAAGCAGATTGCAGCATTTGCGAAGTCGATTGTCGAAGGGACGCCGCTTGCAGTGACGGGCGCAGACGGCCGTGCAGCCATAGCCGTTGCTGCCGCCGCACTCGAATCATCCCGTACTCGAAAGGTGGTCACTCTGTGAAAAACATCGTTCTGCTTTCATCCGCCCACCTGCACGCCGATGCGTATATCCACGAGCTGAGCACCGTCTCCGATGCCCGTATCGTCGGCGTGTATGACAATGACCCCGCTCGCGCTGCGGCAGCGGGAACCCGTTACGGCATTCCTGTGTTCCCGGCCCTTGATGCAGCTCTTGGCGCATCGGATGCGGCCATCATCTGCAGCGAAAACGTACATCATGAAATGTTCGCCCTGGAAGCAATCAAGGCTGGCAAGCATGTTCTCTGTGAAAAGCCGCTGGCGACAACCCCTGAGGCAGCTCTCCGGATGGTTGATGCCGCAGATACCGCAGGCGTTCTCCTAATGACGGCATTCCCGTGCCGTTTTAGCCCGGCGTACCAGCAGTTCAAGCAGCTGGTGAACAGCGGGGCAATAGGCGAGATCCGTGCACTGCGCGGTACCAACCAGGGGATGTGTCCCGGTGGCTGGTTTGTGCAAAAGGAACTTTCGGGCGGCGGTGCCGTGACAGACCACACCGTTCACGTGACCGACTTGCTACGCGACCTAACGGGTTCCGAAGTTGAGAGTGTTTATTGTGAGCTTGGCAATGGTCTGCTCCATGGCGACTTCGAAGACACAGGCGTGGTAACGCTTGAGTTTGAGAAGGATGTCTTTGCGACTCTCGATGCCAGCTGGAGCCGTCCAAAGTCATTCACGACGTGGGGAAATGTCACCCTCTACGCAGTAGGGACCAAAGGTACGCTCGAAATGGACATGTTCAACCAGGAAGGCATGCTGTACAGCGACATCAAGGGCAAAGTCGGCGTCCAAAACTGGGGTTCATCCATTGATCGCGGCATGGTCGCAGCATTCGTTGAAAGCCTTCTCAGCGGAAAACTGCATGAGAAGGCAGCAAGCGGCACCGATGGCCTGCGCGCCGTCGAAGTGGTGGAAGCGGCTTATGCAAGTACCATCGCGCTGCAGCCGGCCAAGGTGAACCACCGCACCTGATGTAAATCGGCTTAACAGTGATGCAGAAACCCCGCGAGGCTTGTTTGCCGCGCGGGGTTTTGTTTTGTCGGTTAGATGTTTGGCTCGCTCGCTACGCGCGATTCTTCCAGCGGTCCAGAAGAACCGCGATAAGGAGGACGCCTCCGCTTGTAACCAGCTGCCAGAAGGCATCGATGTTCTGAAGGCTCATCGCGTTCTGCAGGATCCCCATAATCAGCACACCAACGACAACACCCTGAATACGCGCAACACCGCCCGTAAGCGACACGCCACCCAAAACGCAGCCGCTTATCGCCTGTAACTCCAACCCTTGTGCAGCATTCGGCTGACCGCTCGAGACACGGCTTGCGGCGAGAACTCCTGCGAGGGCAGCAACCATCCCCTGAAGCAAAAAGATGCCAATCTTGGTCTTCGTGACCGAGATGCCCGCAAGGCGTGCGGCTTCTTTGTTTCCGCCAACTGCCAGTGTGTTGCGACCAAACGTGGTGCGATTAAGGATGACGCCAAACACGACAAAAATTATCGCCATTACCCAAACCGGGGACTGCAGTGCAAGTGGAGGCACACCAACGGGAATTAAGAGCTTTGCTTTACCAAGACCACCGAATGCTTCGTTCGAAATTCCGATTGAGCTGCCTTTAGTGATGAGCAGGGCGGCACCGCGCACGACCTGCTGCACTGCAAGCGTTGCGATCAGTGGGTTGATCTGAAACTGTGCGATTACGATGCCATTGACAGAGCCAATAAATGCACCGAGTGCCAAAGGAATAATGACGGCCAGAAATATATTTCCGGTTGCGTTGATAACAATCGCCGATACAACTCCGGCGAGCGCGAGCGTGCTACCAATTGAAAGGTCAAAGTCTCCTGCTGCGAGACAAAGCATCATGGTACAAGCGACCATTCCGATGGTGGAGATACTCATCAGGAGTGCCGTGATGTTATTGGTACTCGCAAAGTGGGGGACAAAAATTGCACAGAGGAGGATCATGATCACGCAGACCAGTCCCATTCCTCCCTTTTCTAGCAAACGCTTCATTGTGAATCCTCTGCCGACGGGAGTGCCGCCGCCAAACATCGCTCAGGTGTCGCTTCCGAGCGCGAAAACTCAGCCGATATCCGATTGTTTCGCATGATGTAAACACGGTCACACGTTCCAAGGACTTCCGGGAGCTCGCTTGATACCATCAGGATGCCGATGCCATCGGCTGCCAAGCGGTACAAAATGTCGTAGATTTCCCTCTTAGCACCGACATCGATGCCGCGCGTCGGCTCATCCAATAACATTACCTTGATATCTTCGCTCAGCCAGCGACCAAGAATTGCTTTCTGCTGATTGCCGCCTGAAAGGTTTCGAATTTCCTGCGTCAGGGATGGTGTCTTGACACGCATCGCAGCAACCTGCTTCTCAGCATTCTCTTTTTCCTTGGCATCGTTAATCCAGATTCCACCAAGGCCCGCATAGACACGTCGGATGCTGAGGTTGATGTTTTCCGCGACGGAGCCCATCGGGATGATGCCTTCATGCTTGCGGTCTTCTGGGCAGAGAACGATGCCATTTTGGATGCACTTGCGCGGTTCGGCGTAGATACGGTGGAGGAGCTCACTGCGTCCGGCACCGACGAGGCCAAACAGACCGACAATCTCACCTGCGCGAACAGTGACGCCTTCCTGTTCGAGGAGCACATCGCCGGCTTCGCGTGGCGTGTAGCCGTAAATGTCGGCGATATCACGGCCAACCATGTCTTTGACGAGTTGGTCGATACTGACATCTTCAAGTGATGAGTATGTGACAACGTGCCGTCCATCGCGAAAGACGGTCGCACCATCGCAGATGCGCTTTATCTCGTCCATCCGGTGGCTAACATAGAGGACGACCTTGCCAGCAGCACGGAGCTCAGCAATACGCTCAAACAACGTGTCCGCTTCGCGGGCCGAGAGCGAGCTTGTTGGTTCATCGAATGCAACAACGCGTGCATCCCGGACCAACGCCTTTGCGATCTCAACCATTTGCCGCTGTGCGAGTGAGAGGTCACCCAAGCGTGTCTCAGGACGCACATCCAGTTGGATACGCGCTAGAGCAGCAGTCGTATCTGCAATAAGTTTCGTTTTGTCAACAATGCCGGATTTCGATGGCAGTGCACCGAGGAAGAGGTTTTCAGCGACAGAGAGCTCATCCACAAGATGAAGCTCCTGATAAATCACTCCTATACCGGACCTAAGCGCATCGGCGGGTGATTGGGGAGCATGCGGCTTTCCATCGATGGTGATTACACCGGATGTGGCGGCATGAACGCCGGCAAGGACCTTAAGAAGTGTCGACTTGCCGGCGCCATTTTCGCCGCAGAGCGCATGAACCGTTCCTGCTGGCACATCAAAGGTGATGTCTTGAAGTGCCTGCACTCCAGGGAACGACTTGCTGATGTCCTGAACGGACAGACCACTGGGAATCGGCATGTTTTACGGAGTCATACCTTCGGCCTTCAGTGCCTCGACATAGTTCGTTCGGTCGATCAACGTTCCTTTAGTGTAGGTTTCCGCCGTAGGAGCGGTGCCATCCTTGATCCACTTGTACATCGCTTCAGCAGTGCCGAAACCATGTGTCTTCGGGCTGAGAAGAATCGATGCATGGAAGCCGGTTGGTGTGGCTTTCTTGAGGTCATCCTTGCCGGATGTGCCATTGATGCCAATGCCGATGACATCCTTTGCAGCAATGTTCCGTTGTTCGGATGCGCGCACAAAGCCGAGGACTCCGTCATCGTTACTTGAGAATGCGACCCAATGCTTGATGTTCGGATGTTGCGTAAGGATGATGTTGGCTGCATCGACAGCGGTGTTAATGTCGTTGGGAGCTTTCCACGGTGTACGGTAGATGTTGGCTTTGTTGAACCCGGATGCTTCGAGTGCTCCTGCTGCGCCATCGGTTCGCAAGCGGCAGGTTTCTATTTCATCGACCGTCAACACCGCTGCACCGGTTTCGGCTGCATTCCAGCCGCGGGTTTTGATTTCAGCGGCGATTGCTTCTCCGACAGATTTACCAATCTCAGAGGCAGAAATACCAAGATGCGGGACTTTCTCAAGAGGCTTACCGGATGCGTCGACTAGACGGTCATCGACGGACATCAGCTTGAGATTTTTTTCCTCGCACTTTGCGACGATGGATGACCCAAGTTTTGTATCAGGCGCACATACGATGACACCCTGCGCACCTTGCGCTGCTAGGTTATCCAATGCAGACATAAGTTGATCGGCATCGGTTGCCGGGAGCTTGACAAGCGTGAAGCCATACTTTTTGGCTGCTTCATCGGCAAACTGCCACTCAGATTGGAACCAGGGCTCTGTTGCCGACTTTACGATAAACCCGATTTTGACATCCGATGTGCCGGCTGCGGAGCCCGAGCCCCCGTTGTTGCATCCGGCTGCAAGGATCAGTGGGAGGGCGGCAAGGGATGCAAGGACAGTGCGACGTGTGACTGTCAACCCTGACAACATAAGTCGTGGCATGGCGTAGGTTCCTAACGGGATGGATTTCCATTGATTGTAGCGTCAAGAGACGGACTCTTCACACTATATAGGTGTATGTGCTACCTCCGCGGTATAGTTTCAAACGTATGCAACCTTGCCTTACAGCTGGCGGAGTCTTCGCCCCTATCGTCGATTTGCACCGGGAACTGCACCGCGCAATGTTAGGTGCGTCAACTATTGGCGCCATTGAACGGGTTACAGGGCCGGTGTGGATGGCGGTTGAAGGAGTGTTTCAGGCGCAATTTCATGCGCAACCAGAATTTATTCAGCGTGTTCATAGTGCGCTGCTGTCCGATGTCGAAGGCGTTTTTGCGAACGCTGCTGCATGTGCCAGTGACTATCGGCTTGAATATGAATCATCGATCCGCGGTTACGAAGGTGTGTTTGCAGAGATGGCACAGCTGGGACTTTCAGCGGAATCGAATGCATGGTCATCATCAGGACGTGAGCGGGGTGCAGAGCTCGCCGATGCCCGTCGCTTGCTGGAAGCAGTGATTGCGCATCCGATAGGTGCTCGTAATGGCTTTGTTTGGTTTGAGTTAGCTTGGATTCTGGATGCGTCCAGTGAGCCTCATGCAAAGATTGCGGAGTGCTTCTACCACGCACAGCGACTGTTGCGTGGTGTTGAAACAGATGTCCTGCACGTTGCGAGACTGATGATGTTGTTGTTCGAAGGGGGAAGCCCGCAGGATACATCCATACATTCTGGTCTTTGCTCCACAATAGGTGGGCTTGCTTTGTTGGTCAGTGATGGCAATTTTCCCGAGTTCAGCGAGCGTTTGGTACGGAGCCCTCGATTATTCGAAGCGTTGACTGTCATGATGGCAAATCCTAATACTGCCATTGCATCCAACGTTGCACGTGCCGTTGAAACTACGCTGTTAGAAGGAATACAACAGCGTAGCGACTGGAATGCGCGCCTCGCGGCACTACTCACCATTTGTGAAACAGCAAGAGTTTCATTTGACTTGAATGTGCCTGCTTCCATTGTCGAGCAGGCGAATCGCTTGCAATCGATGGCTGATCGCTTTTCGCCAGGTCAGGATGCATCCGATTTGGATTCTGTCATAGCCGACGCCATTTCTTTTCTGACGGAGCAGTTGGCTGCAACCGATAAAGAGCTGTCAAGACTGGAAAGGCTTGTCACGGGAGCGATCAAAGAGCGCGACTACTGGATGAATTCCGTGAGGAGCATCGAGGCTGAGGCGAAAGAGAGTGGATTTGAACTACATGCATACAGTATTACAAACCCATTCAAGCGTAAGCTAAAAGAGCGTCAGGAACAAACCCGTTTACTTTACGAACAGTGTAAGTTTAATCTGGAGAAGCAGGAGGCCGTCGTTGTAACACAAACGCAGCGAACTGCCAAAGAAGCGCAACGTCATTCTGAGAAAAAAAACAAGTTGCTGGAACTGATAAGTCTTCTCGAACCGCCTCGGCTCGGCATTTCGGCACCCGAGTAAACAAGCTCCATATACACTCACATGTGGCTATCGATGCAGTGAACTCAACGAAACGCTCGATGGTTTCAGCGTGCTATAATTGCGGGTCATGCCAAACCCAGTCCTTCTGACCCGTAAGTCTGTTCTCTTTGCATCTGTCATCTCACTTGTGACACTCTCTTCCGGAGTGGTAATGAGTGGCTGTGTTGGCAGGAACGCTGGTGGTGGTAAAGTCACTGGCGTTTTACGTTATGCGCTTACTGCAGAACCAACTACGCTTGATCCGGCTCTCGTCACGGACGGTCCAACCATTGATCTCCTGCACAATATTTACGAGGGTTTGGTCGGCTGGAATGACAGCAATGAGGTCGTGCCTCTGGGCGCTGAAAAGTGGGATGTCTCTGCGGATGGCAAAACATACACGTTCACGCTGCGATCCGGAGTCAAGTTTCAGAATGGAAAGCCTGTAGTCGCTGGTGATTATGCGTACGCAATCACCCGCTCTCTTGATCCAAAGCTCGCATCGCCCGTTGCCCTTAACTATCTCGATGACATCGTTGGTGCGAAGGATTTCGCGGCCGGAAAGGCTACAACGCTTGCAGGGGTTAAGGTAATCGACGACACCCACATCGCAATCACAATCACAGCACCGCGAAGCTACTTCCTGGGAAAACTGACGTTCCCAACAGCCTATGCGCTTGACAAGACGGAAGTTGAGAAGGGGGAAAAAGTTGAGGGTGGCGCATATACGGTCACATCGGCGAATGTCGTAGGAACGGGTCCTTTCAAACTGGGCAGCTATGTGCGTCAGGGGAAAGTAGTGCTTGATGCGAACGCGGATTATTGGGCCGGTGCACCAAAGCTCAAGAAAATCGAGCGTCCGATTATCCTTGATGCAAAAACAGCACGAAACCGCTACGATGCTGGCCAACTAGACATTGTTACTCTTGAGAAGGGCGACTATGAGCGTGACAAGGCGGATGCTAAAGTCGCTGGTGAAATACAGACATTTGGACGCGCTGCCACGTTCTATCTGGGATTGAATCAAACCCACTATGCTCCTTTTAAGGACAAGCGGGTTCGACAGGCTGTAGCACACGCCATCGATAAAGATGCGATTATCAAGACCGTTCTCCTTGGTATCAATAAACGTGCGGAGGGTGTGCTTCCTGAAGGTCTACCCGGCTACGATGCCTCGTTTAAGGGATTACCGTACGACACTGCCAAGGCATCGGAACTACTGGCCGCAGCAGGCTATCCAGGTGGCAAGGGTCTTCCACCTCTGGTTCTGAGTTTCCGCGAAAAGCAGACCGACTTAGCTAAGGCTGCAGAAGTAATGAAGGAACAACTGGGCAAGGTTGGGATTCCTGTTACTTTGCGTGAGATGGAGTGGGGTACGTTCCTAAAGGCTACTGACAACAAGGAAATTGACCTCTTCCACATGCGTTGGCAGGCGGATTATATTGATCCTCAGAACTTCCTCAGTTTATTGTTGACATCTAGTTCTCCGGAAAACCGCACAGGCTACGCGAACAAAGAATATGACGCGATGTGTGCCGCAGCAGACAGTGAGCGGGATGCTGCGAAGCGGATGGCTCTGTATGCAAAAGCGGAGCGATTTGTTGTGGATGATGCCCCGTGGGTACCCCTGTACTTCCAAAAGGACCTTGAGCTCGTAAAGCCGTGGGTAAAGGGAATCAAGGATTCTCTCATGGGCCACTTGCCGCACAAAACGACATCGGTCGAATAGGCAACCTGGATGCTTCGTTATGTGTTGACGCGCCTTGGATTGGCGGTCCCAACGCTTCTTGCCATCTCCTTTTTGGTGTTTTTTGCTGCATACCTTTCTCCAGCAGATCCTGTGGACATCATTCTGGGACAGAGGGCCGCACCTGAGGCTAAGGCACGTGTCCGGCATGAGTGGGGACTGGATAGACCGCCCCTCGAACGCTATGGAAAGTATGTTGTCGCGGTCGTGACCAAGGGCGATTTTGGACGAAGTTATCAGACAAAGGAGCCAGTCACGGAATTTATTGCCCGCGGCTTTCCAAACACGGCTATTCTTGCTGTTTCAGCGCTCGGTCTTGCACTGCTTACGGGTATCCCACTAGGCGTTATTGCCGCCATCAAGCACAATTCCTGGATTGATCGGTTCGCAATGGCTTTTGCACTGCTTGGTGTCGCAACGCCAAGCTTTGTATTGGCACCAGTTCTTACGCTTTTATTGGCAGTCCGTATGGGATGGCTTCCAGTAGGTGGATTTTCATTGCAGGAGGGTATTGTTGATCCTGCGACATTTATTCTGCCCACTGTTGTACTTGCTGCCCGCTCAAGCGCACTGATTGCACGGCTGACTCGGTCTGCAATGCTGGATGTCCTCAGCCAGGACTTTATTCGGACCGCACGGGCAAAAGGCGTACGACCGTTTGGAGTGCTCTTCAAACATGCGTTGCGGAATGCACTGTCGCCTATTCTCACGGTGGCAGGAACCACGTTTGGGTATCTTCTCAGTGGTTCGTTCGTCGTAGAAACATTCTTCACCATTCCTGGGATCGGAAATCAAAGTATCACCGCTATCACGGCCCGTGATTATCCAGTCATCCAAGGTCTTGCGTTGTTGCTGGCTGCTATTTTCGTTGGTGTCAACCTCATCGTTGATATCCTGCAAGGCTTCGTTGATCCCCGTGCGCGTGTTTCGGACCAGAAGGCGATTTGAGATGACACCACGGGAAACATGGCAGCGCATCACTGCGAACAAAATAGCCCTCGCCAGCATCATTTTCCTTGCACTGCTGGTCTTGGCAGCAGTGTTTGTACCAATGCTGCTTCCATATGGATATGAACAGCAGCTGGCTGACTCCCGGTTACTACAGCCTGGTGGTAAGCACATACTTGGCACAGATGATCTTGGACGCGACATTCTGACCCGTGTTCTGGTCGGCGCGCGAATATCGCTTATGGTTGCTGTAAGTGTCGAGTGCGTTGTCGTGTTGCTCGGCGTCACGGTGGGGCTTATCGCTGGTTACCGTGGCGGTTGGATAGACAGCCTGTTGATGCGCGTAACTGATGTGCTCCTGGCGTTTCCCGATGTGCTGCTTGCAATCCTTCTCCTTGGCACGCTTGGAGCGACAAGCTCAAAACCGGAAACATCGGCGATATTGGTCGTTGTCAGTCTGGGCGTTACTGGCTGGCCACCGCTGGCGCGATTGGTTCGTGGTCAAGTCGTTGCATTACGTCAACGTGAGTTTGTGGATGCAGCACGCAGTATTGGTTCGGGCCACGGACGAATCCTTCTACATCACATTCTGCCAAACCTGGTCTCGCCGGTGATTGTGGCTGTCACAGTGGATGCTGCCGGTGTCATTCTGGCCGAAGCGACGCTTTCTTATCTTGGAATTGGTGTACAGCGTCCGATGCCAAGCTGGGGGCGTATGATTAATGATGCGCTCGACTTTTACAAGTCTGAGCCACGCCTTGTCATTGTCCCGGCGACGATGCTAAGTCTTACCGTTATCGCGTTGAACTTCTTGGGCGATGGTTTGCGTGATGCTCTTGACCCGCGAAAGACACGGCGCTAAGTCTCTACGCGGTCACCTCTGGTACATCGCTTACGTCGCGTTCGGAGGTGTGTTCATTTTGCTTCGAACCGTTGAGTGCGCAGTCGTGCACTAATCCTGTTAAGGCAAGAGACTCAGGTTCAGCCAATGAAGGCTGAAGTATCCAGGCGGCATCGTACGTGTCAAACAGAGGCCCTTGTTTGCGATTCACGTTTCGGTCCAGGGACGAAGTCGATTGTTCAGTTTGTAATGCTGGTGTCGTAGCCGTTATCAGTAAGCGTTTTCTGTAGCGCCTCGGCACTTTTGCGATCTTTAAAGGCACCCGTCTGAACGACAAAGCTACCCGCGAGCGGCAGAACGGTCGCCGAAAAGCCTTTGTCCTTTAGCTCACTAACAAGTGCGTTTGCCTCTTTTCGGGTTGTTTTGATAGTAGCGATACGGACACGGAACAATGCAACAGAGTCGTCAAGAGGCGGATTCACACGGATTTTGGAATCAGGCGTTGTGGAATTATCATCAGAGGACGGTTTGGGGACGCGCACAGGTTTCTGAGACTTGTTTGGCTCTACGACTGGAGAGGATGGGGGATTCTCAGGAGCGGTATCTTCAGCGACATCTGTTGATTCTGTCTTCTTCGATGTATCCACTTTGATATCAAGTTCATCTGGTATCGAAGGGTCTGGTTCCGGCTGTGGAGTAACCGGTCCGTCCGGCGTTTTATTTGTGGCTGCTTTTTCGTCGGTTATATCTTCGATGACCAACCTGGGAACCTGAGGTTCGGTGACATCAGGCTTTGCCGGTTCAACAACATCGTTTGTAGCCGGGGCAGACGCGACTTGCTTTGTACCGAATGCTGGTTTGGTCGGGAGCATTGTGTAGCCGATGGCAAAGCATCCACCTACGATTACCAGCAATCCCGTGCCATAAATCCAAACATTTCGGTCCATACTCATGTGCAATAACCAGCTTTCCAAGTGCTAACAGGCACTTTGCAGCATTCTAACCGGATTCAAGTAAGAGGGACAATCGACATCGTTGTCGCACTCCAATGTACAACCTGTTGACTGTACGTGATGCACAGATACACAGTTCCCTGTAAACCCGTGCTGGATTCTCAACCTCTAAACTATCGCCGGGTGGAATGACCACCCTGGAAACTATGTGCTATACGTATGCCACCAGCTAGGTTGCTTTCACCAAAACGGGCAAACTCTACATTGCTAAACCACTTACCCAATGCCCGAACAGTGCCATCCTGAACGAAGGCTCCTGAATCCCATAGTCCGCCAACGGCGCGTATCGAGATAGAATCCGCAGTGCCATTGGTCCGCCTATGCACGGTATATGCAAGTCGCGCCAGCCATCCGCCGGCGCCATGAAACAGGTTGATTGCTTCGTTGTCGCTACGTGTGGCCTCGATACTCAGGTGCGGTACAAGAAATCCTCGCCCGTGTAAGGCTGCCTGGTTCCGAGCCCAGCCTGCAAACGCTCCCGCATCACGTGTACTCGATAGATCTACAATTGACTTAGTAAGCCCGCTCATTGGGAGCATTCCATCCAGTGCCCGGACGCAGCGACGTATGACTTCAGTTGTGATAAACGCTCCAGAACCCTCATCCCCGTATTCCCAACCTCTCCCGCCAACACGGATGAGATTTGTGCCATCGAAGCCGCAAGCGAGAGACCCCGTTCCGGCAAGTAGCATCACTGCATTTGGCCTATCAAGGGCCGCCGCTGCTGCCAGCTCATAGTCAGGAACGATTATCGCTTTGCCTGCTGGATAGGAGGCTGCGAATGCACTATTCCAAGCATCGATGACTCCTGTACGACTCACTTTTGTGATACCCGCCACAATGATGTCGGGGCACTTGAAATCAAGTGGCAACTGCGGTGGAAGGCCATCCGTTTGCGCTGGAACTGCCCAATCATCGCAGAGCAATGACGTACCCTGTTGGAGCCGAAAACGTACCGTCGTTCCGCCTGCATCAATCGTCAGGATGACCAAGGAATCGGGCTTTGCTTGCATCATTGCCACATGATAACATCGCGCGGTAACGCTCCACGGTCGTGGAGTGGGCGGGATAGCCGGGGCGTAGCTCAGCTTGGTAGAGCGCTGCGTTCGGGTCGCAGAGGTCGGAGGTTCGAATCCTCTCGCCCCGATAGTCTCTTTTTCAACCCACCATGCCAGGTGGGTTTTTGTTTGACAGTTTGGCAGGAGGATTACCCCATGTCCGATGAAGTGAAGACAACCACGTATGCTGATTCAGGTGTCGATATCGATGCCGGTAACGAGGCGGTGCGCCAAATGAAGCAGCATATTCGCTCAACCTTTAATGCGAATGTGGTGGCGGACGTAGGCTCCTTCGGGGGAATGTTTTCGCTTGCCGGGCAGCTGGGAAGCGATCCCGTTCTCGTAAGCAGCATGGATGGTGTTGGTACAAAGCTAAAAGTCGCATTCATGATGAATAAGCATGACACCATTGGTCGTGACTTAGTGTGGCACTGTATCAATGACATCCTCGTGCAGGGCGCGCGCCCATTGGTCTTTCTCGATTACTTCGCGACTGGAAAACTGGAACCTTCGGTGGCAGCCGATGTCGTCAAGGGGCTGGCGGAAGGATGCCGTACGAATGGCTGTGTCCTCATTGGTGGGGAAACTGCAGAGATGCCAGGGATGTACCAGTCAGGCGAATACGATTTGGCAGGCTGTATCGTTGGTATTGTTGACCGCGGAGCCGTTATCGATGGCTCAAAAGTAGAAGTTGGCGATGTCCTGGTTGGCCTCGCATCCGATGGTCTTCATACGAATGGATATTCGTTGGCACGCAAAGTTTTATTCGATGTTGCGGGATTTGGGGTCGATACCTTTGTGGATTCCCTCGGGACGACAGTGGGGGATGCACTCCTCGCGCCGCACCGCTGTTATGCAAATGCCCTTCTTCCCCGAATCGTCTCTCATGAAATCCGTGCGATGGCGCACATCACAGGCGGAGGGTTTGTGGACAATATTCCCCGCTCTCTTCCTGATGGAACGGGTGCAGAAATCAGCCGGAGCGCATGGTCAATACCAGCCCTGTTCAACCTGATTCAGGAATCGGGAAATGTGCCGCTTGATGACATGATGCGGACATTCAACATGGGTATTGGGATGGTTGTCGTTGTACCGGCATCCAAGGCCGCGTCTCTGGTAGATGAGCTGAACGAATGTGGTGAGCGTGCCTGTATTCTTGGAGCGGTTGTGGCCGGAGAAGGTGTACGTTTCGTCGACTGACACATTAGGACGAGTAACAGACATAACGCCCCGATGCTTTCGCATCAGGGCGTTCTTGCTGACTTACTGTTCTGCAAACGGGGGAGGCGCATAAGCCTTTGCTACATCCGCAAGGCTTGCTCGCTCGATGTCGAGCTGGTGATCGTGTTCTTTTCCGAGTGAAGTCGTTGCTGTGACAATACTGACAACTTCCTCAGGAGTATCCACGATGCGGAGGAGATCAATATCCGATGCGCTTATTTTGCCATCCGGAAGGACGGTGTCCTTGAGCCATTTGACCAAGCCACTCCAGTAGTCTGAGCCAAAAAGGATGATTGGGAAGTTAGAGATTTTTCCTGTTTGAACCAGTGTCAGCGCTTCCATTAGCTCATCAAGTGTTCCGTAGCCACCAGGAAAGATTACAAACGCGCTGGCTACCTTTACCAACATAACCTTTCGGACAAAGAAGTACCTAAAGTCCACGGAAACGTCGCAGTAAGGATTCAAGTGCTGTTCGAATGGTAGCTCGATGTTGAGACCGATACTTTTGACGGCAGCAAGCCTCGCACCTTCATTGGCGGCCTGCATGATTCCAGGACCGCCGCCCGTAACGATTGCATAGCCCTTTTTTCCTAACAGGCGGGCTGTATCCACCGCCGCTGCGTAATAGGGGTCACCGACGCGGGTACGAGCACTGCCGAATAGAGTTACTGCTGGTCCAAGGTCTGCCAGAGCATCCAGCCCGCGCACGAATTCACTTTGAATACGGAGGACCCTCCAGGGGTCGCTGTGAATGAAGGACGCCTCGGCAGGGCTAGGGGTGGCCAGAAGGCGTTCATCAGATGTCTTTCCTGAAAATTGATCCATGGGTTCTTGAAGTTCTCCTGGAAATGCAATACGGGAGGCATTGTGCAAAAGTGCCGCAATGCCTCCCGTAAATGTTTATGTGATGTTAGGCTGGAAAGAGCTTGGCAAGAGCCGCATCAATCGAAGCGACACCGGCATCCCCGGCAGCCCGGCTTTCCAAAATGCCCTCTGCGTTGAACACGTAATAGTGAGGAACGAAACCAGCCTCGTTGAGAAAAGCATCTTTCACATCATGCATATTGTCAATCGCACAGCTTTCCGTGATGCCATGTTCAAGCATGCTTTGTTTGACAAGCTCAACATTGGTTTCGTCTTCGGAGCGAGGCATGTGGACTGCAACTACTTTGAGTCCTTGCGGTCCGTATTTTGTCTTCCATCCGGCAAGCGCAGGCAGGTTGTTTTTGCAGATGTAGCACGACAATGACCAGAAGTGAACAAGACAGGGAGAGCCAGCAAGGCTCTCCCGTGTTGTTTCACCGTTTATCCATTCGGTTGCACCAGCAAGCGATGGAAGCTCAGCGCCACGGCGAAGCGGCATGATTAGCTTCCAGGAGTGAGGTGCTTGGCACCTGGCTTCCAGTTCGCTGCACAGAGACCACCGCTCTGAAGGGCTTGCAGTGTACGAATAACTTCATCCACATTGCGACCAACATTCAGTGCATTGATGGTGGAGTGCTTTACAACACCATCCGGGTCAATGATGAACAAGCCGCGGAGTGCGATGCCTTCGTTTTCCATCAGGACACCGTAATCTGCTGCAATCTTCTGGGTCATATCTGCGATGATTGGGTAAGCGGTTCCCTCAATGCCGTTCTCGGCACGTGGCGTGCGAACCCAGGCACGGTGGGAGTAGACGGAGTCAGTGGATGCACCAATCACGACAGCACCAAGCTCTTCAAATTCATCGATGCGGTCCGACAGAGCAAGAATCTCAGTAGGACAGATAAACGTGAAGTCGAGAGGATACCAGAAGAACACAACCCACTTTCCACGGTAATCCGTCAGGGAAAGCGACTTGACGTCAGAAGCTGCTGTGTCTCCAGGGAAGAAGGCAGGAGCTGTAAAATCCGGGGCTGGTTTGCCAACGAACGACATAAGTATTTCCTTATTAGACAGTGCACATCACCAAGCGAACGGCTGACACGCACCGAATGTAGTTACATCACAGTCTACCCGTTCCAAAAGTGAATGCACACGAGATAGTGCTAAAAAGATGAGAAGGATTCTCAGTTTGCGATTCACTCCTTGCATCGTTATAATTTTGACTCGGCAGGGATATGGAATTGGACAATGATTCAGCAAATCAACGGCCCTGCAGGTGGAGATCCAGATGCCTTTTGTAATTGCGGAGCCCTGTATTGGTGTCAAGGACCGCTCTTGCCAGTCTGTGTGCCCGGTTGACTGCATTCAGGGCGGCGATGACGATACACAGCTTTTCATTAATCCGAACGAGTGCATTGACTGTGGCTTGTGCGAGCCCGAGTGCCCGGTAGATGCAATCTATATGGAAGACGAAGTCCCTGAAAAGTGGAAATCATTCATTCAGCTAAACGCTGATCATTTCAGCAAGTAAACTGTAGGCCAAATTCTATGCACCACGGCGATTCGCTGTGGTGCTTTTTACTTATGATGACTACGACGACACTTTCGGTACGTACCTACGAACTGGATAGTTTTGGGCACGTGAATAACGCTACATACTTGCAATACTTTGAAGTTGCCCGTTGTGAATGGATGGCAAACTCAGGCATTCCGTTTCCGGAGATCCAACGGGCAGGCATCCAAATCGTAATAGCAGATGCGAACATCAAGTTCCTAACACCCGCGTTTTTTACCGATGAACTAACCATATGTTGCTGGTGCGAGGCCGCAACAGGTGCAAGTGTAACTTTTTCTTACACGATTGAATGCAAGGGACGCCAAGTGCGCGTTGCCACTGGAACAACCAAAGGCGTCTGTATAGATGGCATCACCGGTAAACCACGCCGCTGGCCATCAGCGTTCCGCGATATCTTCTTACCGGAGCTGATCTAAGCACTCTATGACCTATGGCAAGGATTTGGTACTTGTCAGGCATAAGTAACCTAATGTTTAGATAACACTCTGCGGATCAATATCGATCATCAACATTGCACGCTGTTCACTCGGGAGCCCGCCGATTTCACGTCGGATTAGCTGCCGGAGTGTATCGTCGAGTGGACCCTTCACCAAAACATGAAATCGGTACTTTGTTCGCACTTTGGATAATGGGCACGGGGCAGGACCCAGTACAGTGAGTGCATCGTGAACCCGCATCCGTGATGCAAAATCAGCCGCGGCGCCCGCAGCTTTGTTGACATCTTCGTGCGATGCGATCACATTGCATAGTCGCGAAAATGGTGGATAAAGCAGCTCTCGGCGGTTTTCTATTTCAGACGTGTAAAACGATCCATAGTCGTGCTGTGCCGCAGCCTGAATGGCAATATGATCCGGATTAAACGTTTGAATCATGACCCTGCCAGGGACATCGCCCCGACCCGCACGCCCGGAGACCTGAGCAAGCAATTGAAAGGTACGCTCCGAAGCTCGGAAGTCAGGTACGTGAAGCGATGTATCTGCAGCGACTACCCCGACACATGTCACCCCGGGGAAATCGAGGCCCTTTGCCACCATTTGCGTACCGATAAGGATGTCCGCCTCACGCGTTCTGAACTGCTCAATCATCGTCGGCAATGCATCTTTGTTTGCTACCGTATCGCGGTCCATTCTTAGGAGACGGGCATTCGGAAATAGCCCGCGCAATTCAGACTCAATACGTTCCGTGCCAATTCCGTAGGACAGAATGCGCTTACCCGTACAGCTGGGACAAGTTGTCGGAGTCCGGATGGTATACGCACAATGATGGCAAAGCAGTGTTTCGGCACCTTGGTGCAACGTCAGAGACACGGCGCAGTTTGGGCACATCGGAACATGCCCGCACTCTCTGCACAAAAGGTACTTGGCAAAGCCACGTCGGTTTAAAAATATAATCGCCTGGTGGCCAGAGCCGAGTGACTCGCTAATGGCATCAAGGAGTGATGGCGAAAACATCTTCAAACCTGTCGCACCGGTCTTTATGCGCTGGTCGATGATTTCTACATAAGGCATCGGGCGACCAGCCGGTCTCTCTGTCATCTCAGCGAGTGTGTACTCGCCACTGATGGATTTGTAATAAGATTCGATGCCGGGGGTCGCTGAGCCAAGGATAACAGTTGCATCGGTTGAGCGGGCTCTGGCCAATGCAACATCGCGGGCCTGGTATCTGGGAGCCCCGGATTCCTGTTTGTAAGACCCTTCATGCTCTTCATCGACGATAATGCACCCGATATTGCTTAGTGGTGCAAAAATGGCACTTCGCGCCCCAACGACAACATCCGCCTTGCCAACTCCAATCCTGTGCCACTCATCCCTGCGTTCTCCATCCGAGAGTGCACTGTGAAGAACGGCAACACGGTTTCCGAGGCGACTCCGAAACACACTCATCAGCTGCGCTGTCAGTGCAATCTCCGGAACGAGTACCAAAGCCGTACGACCGGCAGCAAGCGTTTTCTCAATCGTTGCCAGGTAGACCTCCGTCTTGCCTGAGCCGGTTACACCGTGAAGCAGGATGGGCTTTTGGCCATCAGCGGTCAGTGGTGCATCGATGATTGATAATGCGTGTTGCTGATCGGATGACAGGATATCCGGACGTTTCCCTTCAGCTGTCATGACGAGAGGAATCCGGTCTACAGGTGTTGGTGCAATGGATACTAATAGATCATTCTCAAGGCGTTTCCACACAGGACGACCGATACCGTAAGCTTCCAGCGCATCCATGATCGAAACAGGTGTGTGGGATGGCAAACCAGCAAGGAGTTCGAGTGCAGTTGCCTGTTGTTTTGCCCGGCGTCGCCGGCGCTCTGCCTCTGCAATGGCAACCTCAGCTGTCACTGTCAGCGTAACTGCCAGCACGTTCCGAGCGGTTACTTTTGGCGGCAGGATTTGGTAGTTCTTTCTAATAGCATCCAGGCGAACCATTGCATTGAGGGATGCTTTATCAATCGTAGTACCAATCGCATCACTAATGTCCTTCAGTGTTTGTGGCATTGGTGAACGGCTTAGAATTTCCGCTATGGATCGATGGTTTTGTGCGAGAGAATCAACGGTGCGTCGTCCCGTCCATTGATAAAATAGCTCGATTCGGGCACTCTGGAGCTGCGGTATAGCCGTACGTATCGACATCGCGAGATCTGCTACATACTCCCGTGCTACCCAACGTGCAGTTCGCATCACGGAATCCGGAACGCTTGCACCATCTCCTATGACCCGTTCCAGGACATCCCGAACAGACTTTGCCGAAACACCCTGCGGGAGGGCATCACGCCGCTGGACAACATAACCAAGCATCACCTGACGACCGAAGGGAACAACAACACAATCGCCACTATCCAGTGGACTCTGCCCATCAACAAAATCCGGTACTGCATACGTAAACGGCTGGCGGAGGTTTGGAACCTCTACCTGAACAATTACATCCACAAATCGGCCAGGCTTCACCCTTGATGCCTAGATACCCATCACTGGAGCCTCTACCTTGATGACACCGGTTGGTGATGCCTGCCAGTAGTGAAAGTCAGGATGTTCCTTAGTCCGTGCGCCTCCGGCAAGCCCGGCCTGATTCAAGGCGATGACAAGGCATGTTGTGCCAAGACAGCTTGGGCGCAAGCGAATCATGTCGCGCATCGCCTCTTCTGCTGCTAACTGAGGGCTCATCCCCTGCGCAAGTTTGGTGACCGTGCGCATCGCCATTCCAACCTGCATCATTTGCTCGCCCATTCCGAGACAAACGGCGCTTCCGATGCCTTGCTCAACGTAGAGGCCTCCGCCGATGATCGGGGAGTCACCAACCCTGCCGGGCATTTTGAACGCAAGACCACTCGTTGATGTGCCGCAAGCCAGAAGGTCATCAGAGTCCATCACGATTGCGCCCACGGTATCCCCACCATCGATATGTTGATCACCGGTCGCCTCGAGATCTACCTCTCCACGTAGATAAGCCTCATATCGCTCCCTGGCGTAATCTGTCAGCAATGCACCCTCATCTGTGAATCCCTGAGCCTCGGCAAAGCGTTTGGCGCCTTCACCAACAAGCATTACGTGAGGTGTCCGTTCCATGACACGGCGTGCAATGGCAATCGGGCTACGGAAACCAAGGAGACCGGCTACCGCCCCCGCACGATGAGATGGACCATCCATCATTGCCGCGTCCAGGGACATTCGACCAAGCGCATCCGGCATACCGCCAATCCCAACATCGTGAAGAGATTCATCGGCTTCTGCAGCAGCGAGTCCGGTCTCTAACCAGTCGAGACGCGATGTCCCTGGCTGATTGGATGCATCCAGGATTGAACGGACAGTGACATACCCACTCGGTCCGGTGGCAATGGCAATTTTTAGCTCACTCAACGCCTGCACCTCTCTGCAACCAAAATGCATCGCAGTCGGTCGGCCGCTGCGGTGATGTCATCATTTACAACGATGTAGTCATATCCGGAGGATGCTTCGATTTCGCTTCGTGCATCATCAAGCCGAATCTTAATCGCCTCTTCGGTCTCTGTGCCACGGCTACGCAGACGAACCTCTAGTTCATTTAGCGATGGAGGCGCGAGAAAAACCAAAATCACATCCGGGACCAGCTCACGAATGGATTTTCCGCCTTGGACATCGATTTTCAGGATGGCATCTGTTCCGGCTGCCCGTGTTTTATCAACCCAGGACTTAGGAGTTCCGTACAGGTTTCCACCATTCACTTCCGCATATTCGAGAAAGTCTCCCGATGCAATCCGATGTTCAAACTCTGTTCGTGTGAGGAATGTGTAAGGGCTTCCCTCGACTTCACCGGGGCGCATGGCGCGAGTCGTTGCTGTAACACATGTGGCGAAGCCACGGTCGATTTCTCCGAGAGCTGCCAGGATGGTGTCTTTACCAACACCGGACGGTCCCGAGAGGACGTAAAGTTTTCCTTCTGCCACTTAGGTAGTCTACTTTCCAAGCACCTGGCGTGCCATTACAACATCGGCTGCGGAGTCTACATCGGTACCGACGGCGGCGTCATTGACGATTAGTGCCCGCACCGATGCATTTCCGACAAGGCGCGAAACGGCCATTTCGAGGATTGATATTGGCAGCAGTCCTGGCACAAGACGTGACAGCAGTAAGCGAATGACGACATCCGGTCCAAGGAGCTTTCCGAGAGCAAGAACGTCTTTACGCCGCTCGAACGATTCACGAATTACGGCTTCGTTCCTGCGGACAAAATCTGGATTGACGAGGACGATGTTCCCACCGGTAAATTCTCCATCTGCAGTCTTTAGCGATGTGCGTTTGGCATCCGGGTAAGCGGTTCTACAAACAGCCATCGGGATTACAGTGTAGACAAAATCGGCGTCCGGCGTGTTGTCAAGGATGGAGTTGATGGAAGCGGCAGTGATGAATGGAATGTCTGCTGTCAAAACCAAGACCTTCGTTACATCAGGAGGCAGTGCTGCAATTCCATTGAGGAGGGTATCGACCAGGGATGCACCAGCGTCGACACGGACATGTGGACCGTCAAAGGGAACATCACCGGCAATGACAAGTTTGATACCTGCAGAGTCGACAGCATCTGCTACATAACGGAACATCGGCTTCCCGGCGATATCAACCAAAACGCGATTATCACAACCTACGGGCAGTAGGGATTGCCAGGCTTCACGATCCTTTGCTTTGATTCGACCACCCGCGAGGAGAATGGCTGCAGTTGTCGTCATTTGGTAGACACCAGTTTCATATAAGGAACATCACCACTCAGGGCCTTCACAATACGCACAGAATCTGCGCGCGTCTCTGTCACAGCGAAAACCGCCGAACCGCTTCCACAGAGCTGGGTGCGCAAGGCTCCGAGTCTGGAAATATTGGCAAACAAAAATTCGACATCGGGATTTGTCTCACGTACGACCTGCTCAAAGTCATTTGATAAGGTTTCTGGTTCAATGATGCCACTTGCCATGACTGCCTTCGTGGTACTGCTTGGAATCCGATTGAGCTTTGCATCAAGAGCCCGATATGCGAGAGGTGTCGACATCCCGGTGTGGGGCCGAAGAATCACGCCGCTCAGCTGACCGCTTAGGTCAATTGGGGTGATATCGCCTCCATAGTGCTGCATTCGTACGGGTGAGTCGTGCATAAACAGGGCGACATCGGAGCCGATTTCGGTTGCGACCTTTAGCTGATCCTGTGCCGATACGCCAAGGTATTCGCCAACGGCTCGAATCGTCATTGCTGCGTTGCTGGAACCAGCACCCAGTCCTGCTTCGCTTGGGATATTCTTGATGAGCGTAATCCAAAGTGTTCCATCAAAATCAGGAGCAAGGTCGAGGAGGCGGTTTGCTGCCCGTATTACCAGATTCCGCTCATCCCGGGGAATCGGCGGGTGTGCTATTGCATTTGGTCGTTTGTCCTTTAGCACGAGCCGAACGCCGCGGTTTCCGGGGCGCACAGTAAAGGACATCTCATCTGATAGGTCCAGTCGAACAACGATGGAATCAATCGGGTGAAACCCGGTTACATCCGGGACTTGGACGTCAAGTGTGATATTCAGCTTGGCAGGTGATGAACACTCTACCTTCCAACCGCCGTTTGGCATGATTATCGCCCTTTCCTCCGAAGTGTAAGTCCATCGAGTGGTGCCGCGAAAAGGTACCAGCCTGATCGCTTTACTGTGAGACGAAGACCAGGGTCGGATGTGATGGCAGCAGGACCTTTGACGCTGCTCGGCTGGATGCGTTTGCTGGCCGTGTACACACCAGCTTCAAGCGGGACCCAAGCGTTCCCTGTGCATCGGATTATTCCATCCTCAGTCAATACGAAGGCCCAGGCGGTAAGGAAGGCATCCGTAGAGTCTGCATCCACTGCTTGGAAAACCCGGCCCAGAAATGCGTCACCGTAAGCATCGGCTACGTGGAGTACCGCACCGATATAAGCAAACATCCCTTGTGCATTTCGCCGTGTAAAGGCAGACGTTCCCGGAGGAGTATTGGCAAACGCAGTCATGAAGCGGCTTCTGGATGCTGCCACATACGGTGACGATGGAACCACAGGCTGGAATGGTTCTTTCGATGTTGCATTGGTGAGCCATCGTAAACCAAGTGCCTCTCCGAGGTGACCAGCGCTATCCGGCTCCGGCGATGTAAACCCACGCGCAGCTGGCATAGCTAAATGTCCCCACTCATGTGCGATTACGCGGGCAAACTCATTCGGATCTTTTTGTGATGTGACATCGAAGTAGGTGACATTCGTCGTGCGCGTCTCACCAACGACATTTGGGACGCGTGATTTCATTTCGGAAATCCAGATTGATGCCGTGTCCGTGTCCCAGGCAAGGCGGACGGGTTGACGTAGCTTTGCCAGCTGTTGCGAGCGGAGCGTGCTGATGGTGCAACATATCGCCTCAGCCTGAGAGCGGGCGACGGCTGTATACATCACATTTGCATACCGCTGAATCTGACGTCCGCTTGGACCGTACAACCCGGCAAGCAACGTGTAACGGTTGCCATCATGCTCCGTATCGAGCACCTCGTTGCTGAGCGCTACCATGTGATCTGCGCCAGTATCAATCACTTTCTGGACGTATTGATTCGACGCAAGGTCTTGAATGTTTACGATGCTAAATGGGAGGGATGTTGCCCATTGGGAGCGCACAGTACCATTCGTCGCGGACCATACCCTCAGTGCATTCATCGCGTCTATTCTAGCACCGAGCCTTGCTGTATCTGCGTGCTAGAATGCCTGTGTGAGTGCTTTTGCTGGACTGGATGCTACGTCGTCTGCGCTTCCCCAACCTCTTGTGCGTGATATTGAGTGGCTGGACCGTGTTTTCGGTCAAGTCCTTGAGCAGCAGGAGGGGACCGAGCTCGTGGATGCAATGCGACATGCACTTGCGGCATCTCTCGATTCAAAAGCTACATCCGCTACGATTCTGAGTGCCGCTCCACGACTCAATGACCCTGTCTTTGCTGGACGCCTACTACGTGCGTTGACAGCATTCTTCCAACTCATCAATACCGCTGAACAGAAGGAAATTATTCGTGTAAACCGCGCGCGATGTATTCCAGGAGTTTCACGGCCGGAGTCTATCCGGGAAGCGGTGATGCGACTTAAAGAGAGCGGTCTGGGACCGGATGAGATATTCGAACTTATTGGAAACCTCGATATCGGTCCGACACTTACGGCACACCCAACAGAAGCTCGCCGACGTGCCGTCCTCGACAAACTCTTACGGGTAGCCGAGTGTCTCAGTGACCATGCGGCAGGTCCAGATTCGGTTCCACTGACAGAGCCACTTGGAAGTATCACTGAGCGGGCAGAAGCCAGCCTGACGCGTGCGCTTACAGAGCTTTGGGAGACGGATGAGATTCGCCTCGCACCCATTACCGTTGCTGAAGAAGCCCGGAATGTTCTTTATTTCTTTGACCGAAGTATCCTCGATGTCGTTGCGTGGCTACAGTCCGACCTGGAACAAGCATTGGCTGATGCCTTCCCTGGGCGGACTTTTGACGTTCCATCGGTTGTAAGATTCCGGTCGTGGGTTGGCGGTGATCGGGATGGAAATCCCAATGTAACCGCACGCGTCACCTGGTGGACGTTGCTCGAGCATCGTCGGACGATTCTGCGCGCCTATATTGAACGTCTCCATGATGTCCGTGCGCAGCTGACTGTCAGCGATAAACGCCTCCCGGTTGACAACCCGCTCGCTCTTTCGATCACTCGCGATATGGAGGTCGTTCAACTTTCCGAAGACATTGTTCGTCAGCATCGGGCGGAACCCTTTGTGATGAAGCTGTACCTAATCGAGGCACGTCTGATGGCAGGGCTTGAACAGCTTGAGTCGTTTGCCGGAAGTCCGGGAAGCCATACCTCGCATCCTTGGGAGCATCAATCCGACGATGCATTTCTCGACGATCTTCGGCCCCTCAGAGAGTCACTGGTCGCGGCAAATGCGGGTGTTCTCGTTGCATCCGGACCGCTTGCCAGCCTCTGGCAGCAGGCAAAAACTTTCGGTTTCCATCTGGCAACCTTGGATATCCGGCAACATTCAGATGTCCATGAAGTCGCCATGGGGGAACTACTTTTTGTTGCGGGGGTATTACCAACGGCAGGTGCATATGCCCGCCTCACAGATGACGAAAAAGTCAAAGTCCTACGGAATGAGCTGTCCAATCCGCGTCCCCTTGTCGGTGCGCATATAACGCTGACGGAGAAGACTCAGGAAGTACTGGATGTCTATAAAACGGTTCGTCGTGCGCATCGCGAGCTGTCTAAGAAAACCATCCGTTGTTCTATCGTCTCAATGACCCATGGCGTCAGTGACATTCTCGAGCCGTTGGTACTAGCAAAAGAGTGCGGTGTTGATGAAGATTTGGACATCGTCCCCTTGTTTGAGACAATTGATGACTTGCAGCGATCGTCTGCGCTCATGGATGAGCTCTTTGCGGTGCCTGAGTACCGTCGGCACATAGATGCCATGGGTAATTTTCAGGAAATCATGCTTGGATACTCGGATTCGAGTAAGGATGGTGGCTTCGTTGCGGCAAACTGGGCGCTTCAGGATACACAGGCCAGACTCGCGGATGCGTGCCGTAAGCACGGTGTTGGAATGCGCTTGTTCCATGGGCGTGGCGGAACGGTTGGGCGCGGCGGAGGCCGGGCAAACAAGGCGATTGCGAGCCAGCCAAAGGGGTCGTTTGCGGGAAGGATTCGCTTTACTGAACAAGGGGAAGTTGTTAGTTTTCGATACGGTCTGGCTCCCATTGCGCATCGTCACCTTGAACAGATTGTCTCTGCTTGTCTAACCGCTATGGTTCCGCAGTTTCAGGTGGATGAGCCCCAAAAGTGGAAGGACCTAATGGGGCTACTGGCAACTGAGAGTCGAAGCGTTTATCGGGCGATGGTCCATGATGACCCGGAATTTTGGTCTTTTTTCACCCAGGCTACACCCATTGCACACATCTCAAAGCTTCCGATTGCAAGCCGTCCAGTGTCCCGGTCAGGTGCACAAATAGGATCTGTGGATGACTTGAGGGCGATTCCGTGGGTCTTTGCCTGGATTCAGGCACGCTACACCGTGCCGGGATGGTTTGGCTTTGGGGCAGCGATAGAGGCATTGGTGGAACAGAATCCTGATGTACTGGCCGAGCTGCAGGAGATGTACAAAAACTACTTGTTCTTTAAGGCGGTCGTGGACAATGCCCAGCTAGAACTCACCAGAGCTCAGCTTGATACAGCGGCGCAATATGCCGCCAGATGCGTGCCTGAATCATTGGGGGCCACGTTTCATAAGCGCATCTCAGATGAACATTCAAGAACGGTCTCTTGGCTGCAGAAGATCACGGGGCAAAATCACGACCTGATGGTGCACGCTCCTGTCGTTCGTGCTACGGTTGCACTTCGAAACCCTTTGGTGCGTCCTCTATCCCTTCTGCAGGTTCATCTGATGAACGAGGCTGCACGTAATCCGGAAAACCTCGACATACGTGAGGCGTTGTTACTGTCTATAACCGGAATCGCGGCAGCGATGCAGAGTACAGGCTAGCGGGCTATGTTGGTGGGGCAGCGACAGATTGTCCGGCGATAAGCTCGGGCTGGAGAAACACCTGCTCCATAGGGACCGGCTTTCGACCACGAATTTTCAATAGTTGCCGAGCAGCCTCAAAAGCCGTTGCTTGCTGCTGTGTTTTGATTTTGGTGATGGTTGGAATCAACTGGTGCATGTACTTTGCGTTTAGACTGCACATTAGCGAAACATCGATTGGAACCCGAAGCCCAAGCTCATTGAACGCGCGGAGAAATGCAGAAGCTGCCATTTCATCGGCTGCATAAACGGCTGTCGGTGGATTTGGATTGCTCCACTTTTCGATGGCATAGGAGAACACCTGATGCTCAAGATAAATGGAATCTTCATATTCGACTTCATCGGCTATTCCAAGTTCCGCACATGCCGCCGTGAATCCCGTATGGCGACCAAAGCCGGCCATCATATCTCTCCCTACGTTGTGGAACAGGATGCGGCGGTGACCATATTCGTAGAGATGTTGTATTGCCATACGTCCAAGCGCGATGTTATCAAGGCCAATTGCCGGCATCCCGTAGCTGGGAGCGGTACCACGAATCACGTAGGGGAGTCCGTAACGGGAAAGCAACGCCGGACGTTCATCATCGACCATCATGTCCGTGAGGATAACACCATCGGTTTGACGGGAGCGCGCTAACTTTTCCACGCTGGCGAGCTGTGCATCCGCTTCAGATTGCGACAGAATCAGATTCATGCCATGGCCGCGGAGGACGGATGTTACGGCCGTGATGATTTCCTGATAGTGCGGAGGAAGTCCATCTCCGCTGTCAATAAGCATCGTTAGAGCGATGAGGTCAGTTTTTCCCCGCGCCAGATTCTGGGCGCCTGGATGGGGCGAATATCCGAGCTCACGTGCCACAGCCCTGATTTGCGCCTGACGTTCGAGAGAGACGGTGCGGCCGGGACGCACACGGTTGTTCAGTACGCGGCTAACTTCAGAACGGCTGATTCCGACACGTTGGGCGATGTCCTCTAGACGCGGAGGTTTCGGGGTTTCGCTGTCCATATCAACGCAAGGTTATATCAAGCCAATGGTGGCTCAACAATGTTGGTTTGGATTCATGTAAGCGAAGGAGACGTCGAAGTTCTAAGATTAGTCGTTATTATCCGGGACATGCTGGCTATTGTGATTAAGTCAAGGTGTCACTACGGTCGGAACCCGGGGTGCGTTCACTTTGTGACGCTACCCAGACAGCCATGTAATCAGGTAAGTTATCCCTATGTACGATTTGCTATGGCAACCATTTGACTTTGGGTGCGGTACTTTGTCAGCAAGAAACCGCCTGTTTATGGGGCCGATGACACTTGCGACGGCAGAGTCGGATGGTCGTATCAATGACTGGATTGTCGATTGGTATCGGGCACGTGCAGAGGGCGGTGTCGGGACAATTATCGGAGCTGCTGCAGCTGTAGAAGCATCGGGTTTCGGCTGGGCAAACGCGATGACAATCCATACAGATGATCACATCGATGGATGGAAGCGCTGTGTGGAAGTAGCCCATTCCGCAGGTTCGCTGTTTGGCACGCAGCTATATCATAGTGGTGCTGCAAGCCATAATGCTTTGCTTGGGCACCAACCTCTTTGTCCAAGTGAGTGGAAGCGGGATGGTTTTGACCCTGCCCGTGAAATGACCCCAGCGGAAATAGAAGCCACTGTCGATGCCTTTGCAGAAGGGGCGCGTCGCAGCATCAAAGCTGGTTGCGACTTTGTCGAACTTCACGGAGCACATGGGTATCTCTTACATCAGTTCTGGCGACGAGATGTCAACCGGCGTACGGATAAATGGGGTCATCCCACCGCATTTGCGACGGAGGTTGTAAAGGCCGTTCGGTCAGTGGTTGGCGGGGCGGTACCCATTGTTTATCGGTTTAGTATTCACAGTGATGATCCATCTGCACAGGATGAGCCTGTCTCTCCTGCCACACTTGGTGAGTATCTGAGCGCACTTGAGGAAGCAGGCGTGGATGTTTGGGACATCTCTTGTTGGCGTGAGTCCCGACGGGGGTATTTTGGAACGGCAACGCTGCTGCCAGAGTGGGTGAGGCAAATATCGAAGCTCCCGCGCATTGTGGCCGGCAACTTTTTAGATCCGGCAGGTGCAGCAGAGTACTGCGAACGTGGCTTCGCTGAAGGGATTGCCCTTGCGCGTGGTTTGATCGCGGATGCTGCATGGTGTAACCGCGCTCAGTTTGGAGACGTTCCGCGCGCATATGATGACGCAGACTTACAGGCCTTGCGTCAGGGGATTGACCCTGGAGTTTAGGTTGCAGGGATGGTCAAACTGAGTTGGTCTACGAGATGACGATTCACTGGCAGGTATACTGAAGCGTCGTGTGATCTACACACCAAAGGAGTAACCACCAATGGCCAGCCATACATTGTCGCCGTTGTCATATGCATTCGATGCTCTTGAGCCACACATCGATGCGCTTACCATGGAAATTCACCATGATCGTCATCATCAGGCCTATGTTAACAACCTGAATGCAGCTTTGAAGGACACCCCTGATCTTCAGGGACTGTCGGTCAATGAGCTTATTTCTGATTTATCAAAAGTACCGGATGCTATCCGTGGCGCAGTGCGCAACAACGGTGGTGGTCATGCTAACCATGACTTGTTTTGGGATATCCTCACACCCGGTGGAGCGAATGAACCATCCGGCGATCTTCTTGCTGCTATCAATGCAGCGTTTGGCTCGGTAGATGCGCTGAAGGCTGCAATGTCTGATGCAGGTGCAAAGCGCTTCGGTAGTGGGTGGTCGTGGTTGATTGCCGCTGCGGATGGCACGCTCAGCGTTGCGAGCACTGCCAACCAGGATTCTCCGGTTATGGGAGCCGGTGTTGCAGGTTGCACCGGGACACCAGTTCTTGGTATCGATGTATGGGAGCACGCATACTACCTCAAGTACCAGAACAAACGTCCAGATTATCTCTCGGCTATCTGGAATGTTGTGAACTGGGACAAAGTAGCGGAGCGCTACGCTGGTCGTTAGTTTGTTCTGATGTCACTAACGTCGACAGCCCCGGCTCCGCCGGGGCTGTCTCCATTTTCCTTTGGCTTAGACCAGACCCGTAGCTGGCATCAGGACCGCACGGCAGGGTGCGCCATCACACGCAATTCGTATTGGTAGACAAATCAGCTGATATGTCCCTTCGCTAACGTGAGCAAGGTTGAGTCCTTCCACGATGACAACGTCATTTCCGAGCAGTGCCTGATGAGTCTCAACATTCCCTGCATGGTACGGACCAATCGACAGATAGTCCGTTCCGATTAGCTTCAGCCCCCGGTCGATCAAGTAATGCGCCGCCGTATGGTCGATAGCCGTGTAGTTTTCATAGAACTCAGACTGGTAAAGCCTGCCCGCATGGTCATCTATTTTCAGGAGTAACCGCGTACAACTATCAGGAAGCTCCTGCGCGGCAAAGTATTCTGCGTTGAGGACTCCCGTGCGTGTTACGTGATGGACATAGCATGTTCCGATAAGCGTGGTCAGGGCAATTTCGTCGACCAATCCGCCTCCGCGTACAAAGTGTCGCGGTGCATCAAGGTGCGTCGCAGTGTGTGCGCCCATGTTGATATGGGTGATTTCTGCAACATCTCCACGCTCGTGCGTTGCAGTTTGTGAAAGATTCACCTGCGCGTGATTTGGCCAGACAGGTGTTTGGTTCGATGTCGTTACACTGATGTCAATAGGGAAGGTCTGCATATTACGGGATATCGCTTCGGTCAAGGAATTCAATCTGGCTGCGGGGAGATAAAGCGGTCAGGACTCCGGCACCCTTTGGCCCCAGGACACACGCGGCTGTCGCTATGCAGTCGGCGTCCTCAGAGCGGTTGCTTCTAACGGCAACATGGCGGGGAGATTCCATTCCGATGCCGGTTCGTGGGTCGATGATATGGCTGTAACGCCGGTTACCTATCACGATGTATTGGCTGGCGTCTCCGCTGATCGATAGAGCTCCGAGAAGGTCAACAACCTGGTTGCCCAGCTGGACTTTCCAGGCCACTCCATTTTCCTTGATGCCATTGGCAAACATATCGCCGCCAGCTTCGATCAGGTAGGAGCGGATACCAAACTGACGAATCGTTTGAGCAACTACATCGATACCAGAGCCCTTGGCAATACCCCCTAAATCAAGGCGCATCCCCGGACGCTTTAGCGTGACCGTCGAGTTTTCATCCCCTAAAACAACATGCTGATACCCGACCTTGTTCCGGGCTGACGCAAGTGCGCTCGGAGAAGGTAACTTTCCGGTCTTCTTGGTCTCGCGCCACAACTGGACGCACGGTCCAATGGTTGGATCGAAAGCACCCTTTGACAGCTCGGCTACTTCCAATGCTTTTCTAAGAATCGTGTACAGCTTGGGAGACACCTCGTGTGGTTTGCCGTATGGCTTTGCGCAAAGCTGCATCAACTCGCTTGTGGGACGGTAATCCGATGTCACTTGTTCAAGGTCTGCGATGGCCTTGTATGCAACCTTGACTGCCCGTTCGACCAAGGACTGATTTGCATACGAAACTGTTATTCTTACAGGCACACCCATGTGGATTTCCGTATACTGGAACCGTTGTGCATCCCCAGATGCGGCTTGCTGCTGTGGGTTTGCACCGGACTGGGAGTATCGGGACGTGACAGCTATTGTTCTCACTATGGTTAGCATCCTATCGCTGGTAGCACCTAATTATCAGAAATCTGCAAAGGCAAAGACTGTGCCACCAAAGGCGAAGGTGTCAAAAAGTACTCCTGCCAAAAAGACATCGGCGCCAGCGGTGAAAGTACGGACAATCACGTATCCGCTTGCAGATGGTCGGTCTCCATTTGTCGAAAAAATTCCTAACTCAGTCGTCTCGTTTGATATGTTGCCAGTACCTGCGCTTCCAAATGGTCGCAAGGTCTTCATGAGCAAGTACGAGATTCAGTGGGATGTCTACGACATCTTTGCATATCGACTGGATTTGACAGAGTCTGAAAAGGCCGCAGGCGTCGATGCGGCAGCTCGGCCAAGTAAGCCGTACGGTGCCCCGGATCGCGGGTTTGGGCACAAAGGGTATGCATGCCTTGGGATGCATTACCAAAGTGCACTCAAGTTTGTTGAGTGGCTGTCAAAGAAAACAGGGAAGAAATATCGCCTCCCGACCGAAGAGGAATGGCAGTGGGCTGCAACTGCTGGTGAAAAACCTGTTGTGTTGTCAGCAAAGGAACTTGGTAAGGTGGCTTGGTACTGGGATAACGCAGGGGACAAAGCCATGGAAGTCGGTAAGTTGCTTCCAAATGCTTGGGGGTTTTATGACATGCTGGGCAATGTTGCTGAGTGGTGTCAGGCCCCGGAGGGAACTCCTTACAACAAAGAGCCTGCCCGTGGAGGATGCTGGAAGGACAAGGTCAAAGACGTCCAGTACGCAGCAGTTCAGGTATGGCAGCCTGATTGGCAGCTCGCGGATGCTCAGATTCCGAAGTCTAAGTGGTGGTTGTCTGATGGTCCTTATGTAGGGATTCGTGTTGTTTGTGATGCCGAATAGGCGTACAGGGAAACGGGCGCGTGGATGCGTCGGTTATTGGTTCTAGGAGGAACATTGATGAACGAAGTAGGTTCAGTAACCCGTCGCGGGTTTATTGGTGGTGCGGCTGCATCGGCAGTCCTTGCCGCGGCTCCAGCTGTTTTTGCGCAGGGCTCGGACAAGATTCGCGTTGGCGTTATCGGTTGTGGTGGTCGTGGTTCCGGCGCGACATATAACGTTCTCGCAGCAGACCCAAATGTGGAAATCGTCGCACTTGGTGACTTGTTCCCCGAGCGCGTAAAGGAACTGGCCGGTCGCCTGAAGGCTGAGCATGCCGGTCGTGCTAAGTTCACTGATGACACAACATTCTCTGGCTGGGATGCTTACAAGAAGGTGCTTGCATCAAACTGTAACTACGTTATCCTTGCGACGCCTCCTGGCTTCCGACCTTATCACTTCCAGGCGGCTGTAGAAGCTGGCAAGAACATCTTCATGGAAAAGCCGGTTGCGGTTGACCCAAATGGTGTCCGCAAGGTGATTGCTGCATCCGCAGTTGCACAGCAAAAGGGGCTTGCCATTGTCGCAGGAACGCAACGACGCCACCAGGCTGGCTATGTTGAAACCATCAAGCGCATCCACGGCGGCGCTATTGGCGAAGTCCTTGGTGGACAGGTGTACTGGAACCAGGGTGGACTGTGGATGAACCCACGGCAACCGGCATGGGATGACATGACGTGGCAGCTCAAGAACTGGCTGTACTTCACATGGCTTTCTGGTGACCATATCGTTGAACAGCATGTCCACAACATCGACGTTGCCAACTGGGTAATGAACGATAATCCGGTCAAGGTCTACGGTATGGGTGGACGCCAGGTACGTACCGATCCTGCATATGGTCATATTTACGATCACTTCGCCATCGAGCTTGAATACAAGAATGGTGTAAAGATTCAGTCCATGTGCCGCCAAATCGATGGAACAGCTGCACGCGTGTCCGAGTCCTTTATCGGAACGAAGGGAACCAGTAATCCATCTGGATCCATTAATGGTGCAAACCGCTATCGCTTTGAAGGCAAGCAAGTCGATCCATATGTTCAGGAACACATTGACATGATCGCCAGCATCCGTGCAGGTAAGCCGCTTAACGAAGGCAAGCGCATCGCAGAGTCCTGTCTCACTGCCATCATGGGACGCCTGGCCTGCTATACAGGTCAGGAAATCACCTTTGATGAAGCGATGAAACTTGAACTGGATATCATGCCTGCAGAATTCAAGTTTGGCAGCATTCCAGTTCCTCCTGTCGCCGTGCCTGGTCGTTTCAAAATGACCGATGGCACATTCAAGGGACTATAACTATGGACCGCCGCGACTTTATCGGTACCGGCGTTGCTGGAGCTATCGCAGCCACTGGATTAACGCCAGTGGCTGCTGTGGCAGCCACTCCAGCACAGGGAAAGACATTTCAATGCGACTACGCGCCGCACTTTGGAATGTTCCGTTCTCACGCAGCGAATGACATCGATGAGCTCAAGTTCATGCACGACCAAGGCTTCCGCAGCCTTGAAGACAATGGCATGGCGGGGCGCTCGGTCGCAGACCAGGAAAAGATTGCAAAGGAAATGCAACGCCTTGGAATGCGTATGGGTGTCTTTGTCGTAAATGGAAGCACATCTTGGATTCCAAGCCTAGCCACAGGAAAAGCTGATCTTCGCGATAAGTTTCTCGCTGAGTGTAAGGCAGCAGTTGATGTCGCCAAACGCGTCAACGCGAAATGGATGACAGTTGTCCCTGGGCAGCTTGTGGCAAATCTCGAAATGGGCTATCAGACGGCAAACGTCGTGGATGCTCTTCGACGGGCAAGTGAGATCTTTGAGCCACATGGCCTGATTATGGTTCTAGAACCGCTGAACCCATGGCGTGACCACCCAGGTCAGTTCCTCTCAAAAGCCCCACAGGCTTTCGAAGTCTGCCGTGCGGTGAACTCGCCCAGCTGCAAGATTCTCTTTGACATCTACCATCAGCAGATCACTGAGGGAAACATCATCCCAAACATCAACCTCGCATGGTCAGAAATCGCCTACTTCCAAATTGGTGATAACCCGGGCCGTGCTGAGCCATTGACCGGCGAAATCAACTACAAGAATGTGTTCAAGCACATCAAGTCCAAGGGATTCACCGGCATTTACGGGATGGAACATGGCAACAGCCGAGGTGGTTCCAAAGACGGCGAACTCAACCTTATCAAGGCTTATCGGGAAGTCGATAGCTTCTAGAAAATTCTGTAAAGACTAAGACCGGCGCGATGAATACTCCTTGCGCCGGTTTTTGTTTGGCTTATTGAAGGTGTTTCGACGTTTCTACAGGCCACACCGCAGTATAAATCGCGTAGTTGGCTGTCACTAGCGACGTGCGGTTACCAATCGCTTTCCGTAGTGGCTACCCTTTGCAATCGTGTCGACTGCCACCGACCGATTGTTCGTGCTTGCATGGATAAACCTGCTGTTCCCGATATAAATGCCGCAGTGTGTAACCCTTCTGCCACCTTTCATTGCGAAATATAGCCGATCGCCCGTTTGCAGGGCATCCTGAACAGCGGTCCCAATGCGTGCCTGATCACCACTATGTCGAGGAAGATTGATACCAATCTTCTTAAACACATTTTTGACGAATGCGGAACAGTCCAACCCGCGTCGCGTGTTTCCAGCCCAGACATACGGGACACCAAGATACGTAAAGGCCTCGTGGACGATGCGGTCTGCACGACCTGCCAGTGAACTCGCTGGAGCACCTGGGCGTGGCACGTATACATCCTCGCGAATGAGCTCAACGAATACCTTCAGAATGTAGCCCATCAACCTATCCTGCATTAGGATCGCATAGTGCGTCGTACTCTGTTCGAGAACAACCACAGCCTGTCCCTCAAACACCATGTGCAGGACAGGAGAGTTAGCCAAATGGGATATCCGCACAGGCGCGGGCCTGTTTACACGCCCAATACGCCCGTGTACCAGATTAGATGTGCTGGCCGGCTGCATCGAATATGGCTGATTCGCCTTCTGTATCACCGGACGGAGAGTAGGCAGAGGTTGCTGCGACGGAGGCAAACCAACATCTACTTTCATCTCAAGGTCATCACCAAAATAGCTGTGACTCTCCAACATGCACCCAATATATCGGTTTTAACGATTGGAATGCGCAATCTCAGCACTGATTTGGAACATGATTCGTGTCCAGCTTTATCCCTGATTGGACATGGACGATTCCTGATACAAACGGTTATAGTGATTCATCATGCAGCGACGGACTTTTCTCACAGCAGCCTCAACGTTGGCCATTGCCGCGCCAAGACTTAGTGCAAGCAACCCAATGGCGGGTCTGCAAACTCCTCCAGAGCCTGCCCGTGAATTTCGTGGTTTTTGGGTTGCAACTGTTGGAAATATTGATTTTCCATCGAGGCAAGGGCTAAGCGTAAAGCAGCTACAAAATGAACTTCGCTTCATCGTTCGCCGGGCCGTCGAAATGCACTGTAACGCAATCGTTTTTCAGGTGCGACCGGCATGCGATGCTCTATATGAAAGCAAACTTGAGCCATGGTCTGAGTATTTGACCGGTGTACAAGGAAAGAGTCCTGGAATGGATCCGCTTGGATATCTCATAACGGAGTGCCGAAAGGCGGGGCTCGAAATCCATGCCTGGTTCAATCCGTTCAGAGCACGCCCAGCGGTGTCGAAAGGGAAAACGCACCCCGGTCATATCTCAAAAACCAATCCTGAACTGGTGCGCACCTACGGGACGATGCAATGGCTGGATCCCGGTGATCCCCGTGTCCGCCAGCATTCCCTCGATGTCATTGCCGACGTGGTTGAACGCTACGATATTGATGGTGTACACATCGATGATTACTTCTATCCATACCGGGAAACTAACAAATCCACGGGAAAGGAAATTCCATTCCCTGATGATGAGACCTACGCCGCATACCGAAAAGGTGGGGGGACTCTCCTTCGCGATGACTGGCGGCGCTCAAATGTTGATGTCTTCGTAGAGGCGATGTACCGGAGGGTCCATGGAATCAAGACTACCTGCCTTGTCGGAATCAGCCCTTTTGGCATCTGGCGGCCAGGCTATCCAGCCCAGATTAAAGGCTTCGATGCATATGAGCAGATATATGCAGATTCCCGTAAGTGGCTTCTCGAAGGCTGGGTGGATTATTTTACGCCTCAGCTATATTGGCCAATCGATAGAAAGCCTCAATCGTTTCCTGTACTGCTCAATTGGTGGCTTGGGCAAAATCCACATTCCCGGCATATCTGGCCCGGCTTGTATACCGGAAAATACGATGCAACCGAGATTGAGTACCAGATCAAGACCACACGTGGAATGGATGGTGCATCGGGACATATCCACTTCTCGACAAAAAGCCTCTTAAAGGGCGATGTTCGCAAGGGGCGGAATCATGCTGCCCACTTACGGTCGAGGGTTTACACAGCTCCAGCTGTTGTCCCGGCGACTCCGTGGAAGAGTCAGTATCTGGGGGGCGTTGACATTGAAAAGGACTTTACGCTCGCTGATGGCATGCTTACTTGGCAAACGCTCGCACCTGCAACACGCAGCATTTACATTCAGTTTGAAGTGAATGGAGAATGGCGTGCAGCGATGATTGGACCGACATCTTTGAGCTGGCGAGTACCGGATGGAGCATCAGACGTCTGGGTTCGCATTGTCTCTGAATGTGGTGTGCTTTCAGAGCCGGTAAAGATTGCCACTGTTAGCTGATGGTTAAAGTCAATTATGTTGCGGACTTTACCGACATTGCTGATTACTTCGATGTTGCATATCTGTTGCTGTCAGACAAACATGATGTAACAATCACAGCTCCGGCCTCGGCGCAAACGACTGTCTCTGAACTCATCGCACTGTGCGGAGCGAATACCTCTTGCCTTCATACGAATGTTGCAGCACTCATGGATTTATCTGCCAACTGGATTGTTACTTCGAATTACGATGCGATGCTTCCAATACTCGATGCTCATCCTGAAGTGCGTAGGAACATCATCGAGCGCCTCTTCGTTGTCGGTGGCCACGCAAACGACTACACAGGAAGTGATCAGCAGTTGCGCATCGATCCCCGACTGAAAGAGCGCGAACCCGGGCGATTTGCACCCGCAGGAGACGGAAGAGTTGCAAATGCCGATGCAATAAAGGCACTTCTGCTCAGCCGTGAAGCGGTTATATGGCTCCCTCGGGATATTTGTCTGTGGCGGTATGCTGCTCCCCAAATTTTCGAACTCGCTCCGAACGCGGTGAATCAATGGCTTCTCAAGCGGTTAGCCGCAGTACGTGGTGAAGGGGAGCCTGTCCTGTTATCGTCTTTTCCTGCATTTTGTTTGGCTGTAACGCCAGACACGATGCCATGGCTTCGCCTGTTTCATACCGTTCTGGCTCGGTTAGAAGTCTCACCACTCTCCGGCCGTGTAACGCCCATCATTTCTCATGAGAGTGCTAACGCATACGTTGTAACGGCAATAGATGGCTTTGCCTGTGGAAAGTTCATCACAAATGTCCTTCGGGGGCCGGCACAGTGATCATTCTCGGTTTTGACCCGGGAACTGCAACCACTGGCTTCGGCGTTGTCGAGTCCGTCAATGATGTCCTTCGGCCGATCGATGTTGGCGTAATTCTGACACCCGCAGATATGCCAATAGAGGAGCGGCTCCTTAGCATTTACACCGATGTCAATACACTGCTCGATAAGTACAATCCTGATACCGTTGCCACAGAGCGTCTCTTTTTTGATCGTAATGTCACAAATGCACTTAGCGTTGGCCGGGCAATTGGAGTCATTCTCTTAGCTGTTGCCCAGAGGGGTTTGCCATGGATGGAGTACACACCGATGCAGGTCAAGACATCGGTAACCGGATATGGTGGCGCCGACAAGAACCAGATTCAGCAAATGGTCGTCCGGCTACTGGGGCTGGCGGAAGTGCCAAAACCTGATGATGCAGCGGATGCACTCGCTATCGCCATCTGTCACGCCCATAGCCAAAAACTCAAGAGCATCGGTATGAACCAATCGCGGGGACATCGCAAGCAAAAACGACTACACCCGTGAATAACTCGCGGTGAGCATCCCAAAGTACGATGGCGCTTCGTACGTGTGAACAGTGACGCTCATTGGAACAACCGAAAGGGCTCCGTAAAGCATCAATGCCTGCCAGTAAGCATCCACTTTTGCTTGTTCGAGAAATGTTTCGTCCCAAGTGAGTAATGCTTCAAGAGTATTGTCCCGAATAACCTCCGTGAAGAGGGCATCGTGGACTTTGCTGGCCTCATGGTAACCGTATGGTCCATTATGGTCGTGTGCATGTCCAAGATCGCAACTGGCGATAAGAGCGATTCGCTTGTCGGAAGCTTCTGCTGCCTGTGCAATTTGTCTGCCCGCCTCCACCAATATCTCTCGTTGAAGAGATCGGTCTTCAGCGATTATCACCACCGTGGGTTGTCTGTCGGCCGTGGAAGCGGTGAATAAAAGCGGAATCAGAGCACCCCAGTCAAGGGGAAAGTGCTCACATTCTCTGTCGACCGTCAGTCCAAGCCACGGTATGGTTGCTTGGTCCAACAATTGACCAGCCAAGGACTGGTCAATCGAATAGGTTGCTCCAACCGTCTCCCCCCTGGGACCATCGAGAACTCCGCTCGCACTCTCACAAAACGACACCGATATATGTCCCTCATAGATCAGCCCGTGCGGCGTGACTACAATAACTGTGTCGATGTTTGCTTTCCTAAACTCCGTGCTGATAGCCGACATTCCTGTCCGGGTTATTGCCATCAGGGATGGGTCATCTGCAAGTTCCGGGATGATTTCACCGCCGTGAGGCATGATAGCGGCAAAGGTAAGTGGCATCGCAGCTGGTCTTCCGTGTCAAATTTATCTATCAAAAAGCGGATTTCTGTCCGCGATAGAATTACATCATGTTAGACATACGCCGAATCAGGCTTGAACCCGATGTTATCAAAGAGTTGCTCGCACGACGCGGTGAGAATGTCTCCGTTATTGACGAGTTGTTAGCCCTTGATGTTGAGCGTCGCCGGGTCATGACTGAGTCGGAAAACCGAAAGGCAGAACAGAATCGCCTAGGACCACAGATTGCACAGCGCCGTAAGGCCGGCGAGGATGCATCGGATCTCATGGCTGCATCCACTGAACTAAAAGCTCTCCTTGTCGGCCTTGAAGAACGGTTACGTGACCTGGATGCTCAGCAGGAAGCGATGCTTGGCAAGCTGCCGAATACGCCTCTGCCAGATGTCATCGCTGGTGGGGAAGATCAGGCTGTCGTGCTCACAGAGCCAAGCCGCCCGCTAAGAGTGTTTGACTTCAATGCCAAGGCACACTGGGACATCCTTGATGCTCTAGGCTTGACAGATGCTGAACGCGCGGTAAAGCTCGCCGGCAGTGGTTTTGTTCTCTATACCGGCATGGGAAACCGCCTTCAGCGTGCGCTTATTGCCATGATGCTCGACATACATACATCGAATCATGGCTACACTGAAGTGGGCGTTCCATATGTGCTTAGCCGTGAGTCCATCACGGCGAGTGGACACATTGTCAAATTTGTCGGTGAGATGTATCACGATGACGAATCAGATCTATACTTTGTCCCGACAGCAGAACCTGCGATGGTCAATATTTTTCGGGATGAGATTCTGAGCGCGGATGACTTGCCGATTAAGTTAGTCGCTCATACTCCGTGTTGGCGCCGTGAAGCCGGGGCTGCTGGTAAAGACACCCGAGGGCTCCAGCGTGTACACCAGTTCGACAAGGTTGAGCTCTTCCGCTACGTCCGTCCGGAGGATTCCGATGCCGCACTGGAAGAGATGACCCGGGATGCGTGCAATATATTAGATGCTTTGGAGATTCCATGGCGGTTACTCGGACTTGCCGCTGGAGATATCGCGTTTTCGGCCGCCAAGACCATTGACATTGAAGCATGGTCTCCTGGAGTTGGCAAATGGCTTGAAGTCTCATCTGCGAGCTGCTGTACCGACTTCCAAAGCCGTCGGGCAAAGATACGCTTCAGACCTGAACCATCGGCTAAGCCTGAATTTGTGCATCTCCTCAATGCGTCGGGGCTGGCTCTGCCTCGTGTTGTTGCCGCGATGCTTGAAACACATCAACAGGCTGATGGCTCTGTCAATGTTCCCGCTGCGCTCCAGCCATACCTTGGTGGAATTACCGTTCTGGAACCTGGTCAGACCAAGTGGCCCGCCTGATCGCGTAACTTTGGAAAACCAATGATGGCTGCCTGACGGTAAAATGACGACCGTTATGGCAGCCCAATCACTTGATCAAATCGTCTCCTTTTGTAAGCGCCGTGGGTTTATCTTCCCTGGCTCCGAAATCTATGGTGGTCTTCAGGGGACCTACGATTATGGTCCGTTGGGCGTCGAACTCAAAAATAACCTCAAGCGTGCTTGGTGGCGTCATAATGTCTACGAGCGGGATGACATCGAGGGCATCGAAACCAGCCTTCTGACCAATCGTTACGTGCTTCGCTATTCCGGTCATGAGAAGGGCTTTTCAGATCCGTTGGTCGACAATAAGACCACGAAAAAGCGCTACCGCTTGGATCACCTCCTGAAGGACCAGGATTCAGTTGTTCTGGATGCTGTAGCAGCACATCTCGGAATGGAGCGCCCGGATGATATGGATGTCTTCGTGGATGCGCTGCTTCAGGACACAGCAAAGGCACAGGCGGCTTTGCTTTCGGCTAAGGTCATCGATGCGCAGGATGGTAAACCTGGTGACTGGACTGAGCCACGGCAGTTTAACCTGATGTTCAAGACGCAGGTCGGTCCTGTGGCAGATGATGAATCATTTGCATATCTTCGTCCTGAGACGGCACAGGGAATGTTTGTGAATTTCAAAAATGTCGTCGATAGTACCAACCGGAAACTCCCATTTGGCATCGCTCAGGTTGGAAAGAGCTTCCGAAACGAAATCACGCCACGCAACTTCCTGTTCAGAGTTCGTGAACTCGAACAGATGGAGATTGAATACTTTGTCCGCCCGGGTGATGACGAAGCCGTTCATGAAGCGTGGATTGAGGACCACATCGATTGGTGGGTCAATGTGGTTGGTCTCAAGCGCGAAAAGATTCAACTCTTTGAGCATGTCAAGCTGGCACATTATTCCAAGCGTACGGTTGACATTTTGTACGATTTCCCGACGCTCGGCTTTGATGAGCTTGAAGGCATCGCAAACCGAACTGATTGGGATTTAGGTAGTCATTCACGGTCGCAGGACACACTGCCTTTGTCTGAGAACACAAAGACCCGCGTCATGCCTAACGAGCATTCAGTCGAGAAGTTGACGTACTTTGATCAGCCTAACAACCAACACATTGTTCCGTTTGTGATAGAGCCAGCAGCTGGTGTTGATCGTGGTGTCCTTGCCGCACTGTGTGAAGCATACGATGAAGAGGTTCTGGAAAATGGCGAGACGCGAATCGTTCTGCGCCTCCCGGCAGTGCTGGCGCCAATCAAAGTTGCAGTTCTTCCACTAAAGAAAAATGAACCAACGATTGTTGAAACCGCCAAAAAGATCAAGAAGATGCTTCAGAGTGGTGGAGACATGCGTACCGTTTATGATGACACGGCAGCCATCGGAAAGCTGTATCGTCGTCAGGATGAGGCAGGTACGCCGTTCTGTATCACTGTTGACTTTGACACGATCGGTCGTGGCCGCGATGGAGATACATCTATGGAAAACACGGTTACAGTCCGCCACCGCGATTCAATGTTGCAGGAACGTGTTGCAATCGATGACCTCGTTCACTACATCAAGAGCCGTATAGCATAAGGTTTGACGCCGGAGCCATTCTATTTACTCAGGAACGAAAGACTGCCAACGGGGATTCACTTAGGCAGTCTTTTCTGTGTGGCTTAGAGTCTGAATCGTGGCAGGCTAATCTTTTTGAGCGACATCTGTCGGTGCCACACCGGGCTTGTCCCGGTGATTAGAAATGCGGACGCCTGAAACGACGGCGGGCCCATCTTTCCGCTGGCATTGTTCGAAACCGCGAATGGTTCATCCGGCAGACCAAGGCGCGTATCAAGCTTTCCGTTGCCATTGACATCATAATGAACTCCAACGGCGTAACACTTGCCCGTGGGCAGTTGATCGATGGTAATGCGGTTGCCGTCCGTTGCGGGATGTACCACTGTCAGGACAGCCTTCGTCGTATCTTTCAACCAGCCATCGGCGCTTGCATAAATGCTGACAAGTACATTACCGCCCTTGAGTGGCACTCCATCGAGCTCAACAACCCCTGTAGCCTTGCTTAACTGTGGTAATCGTATTCCAGTGTTGTACTCCGATGCTATTGGAAAACGTCGACAGATGTCTTGAACTATTTCTGGAAAGATTGCCTTTGAATGCTCTTCGCGAATGATGGCAACGGCAGCATCACCACGTAAGTCCATCTTGCGCGCATCTTCTTCACGAAGGATCTGAAGACTGCTGGTCGGCGACAGGCCTCGGGGGAGTGAAAGCGTATATGGAATCGCCTTCTCAAGAGTTTTTAACTTGACTTCAATCATGTCAATCCAAAATCGTTCGATTAATCATTGGGTGATTGTCATCGGTTGGACCAAAGTCACTATCAGGATGCCATGCGATTACATTAAGCGGTGATGCGTCTGTCCGAAACCGATGTTCACTTCCAGCGGGTATGTACCAAGCGAGACCAGGTGTTAGTTCCATGGATCCGCTCGGCGTATCACACCAACCGTTGCCACTCAAAATAACGCCAAGGCGATCACTTGGGTGTGTGTGAAAACTTTGATTGGTTCCTGATGGGATATGCAAGTGATTGAGGCAGGGTGCTCCGAGGTGTGGCGGACAAACAAGAAGCGTATCTGTGCAGCCATCGATGTATCGAAGACGACCCTTGGGTTCGAGGGGACCGCCGAACTGCCGAAAACCGACTGCTTCAGGACATGCGATGGCAATCCCTAATCCATTGTGCATCCGGATTTCACAGTCAGACGGGATCACTGCGTACATCCCCTGTGTAATCGTGACTACTCCGTACTGGTCTTGAGCTGTGATTGCTCCCTCAACACAGATTATGGTGTTTGTCGCGTCAGGGAGTTTCGTAGATTGTGATCGGAAACCCAGTAAACGTGCTCCGCAATGTGTTGCGATACCGTTCAGTAAGTCTCCATCGGTAATGGACACTCCCACAAACCCGGTGGACATCACTTAGTCTCGGCAACCAGTAAGACCTCGTAGGGGTCCATCGCAAACAAAATAGCTCCCTGTGCGATCGGGAGAATTGTCCGCGGCTTGACTTTATCAGCACCGAGTTGCTCACTAAACCGTGTTACCGCAACTTGATTTCCAGCAAGGCCCGCAACAGTAACATTTTGCGGTTGGCTGGTGCGATTGATCACCACTACCGTGCGTCCACGGGAACCTCGGCATGCCCAGCTCATCAAGTCCGGGAAAAAACCAGTCGACCGATTGTTTGTTTCCAGCAAGGGTTGCCCTGCGAGTGGCGCCAGAATCGTCATGACCTTCTGTGCCATACCGGCTCCAAGGCGCACATCGACGGATGAGATGCCGGCCTTGCCACATTCCCCGGTAAATGCAGCCAGCCAGGCCGCACCAAATGGGTCTATCGTACGTGGATCACGTCCGGGTCTCGGGTGTGGGACATCAAGGTCTAGGGGAGAGATTACCAGCTGCGCAGACTTACTGTGGTGACGCATTGTGGAAGCCTGATCAACAACTGCCTGGGCATTCTCCCAATATGTTTCATTGTCATGTAAGTGTAAGCTGGGGCGGTATTCCCAGCGTATCGTTTGTGCCTCTGCCAATTCCGTTGGCTTGGCGACCTGATCAATAAAACTACGGGATGCAGGATTGGTCTCAAGCCAATCTTTCAGTGTCGGAACCGTATGTCCCGTACGTACACTGGAGACTGTTATTCTACTTTCGTTTACGAACGCCGCACGTGCAGGTGGCTTTCCCGCTACGGAGAGAGTAATCGTTTGCTTGAGACGCTTTCCAGCACTGATTGACGGATATTCATATGGTAGTGGGGCATACGCCTTGTACGAGGAATCTCCGAAATGGCGTTGATCTTCCATTTCAAAGGTTGCGCCGTCAAGCTTGGCGGTAACTGTGTGCGAGTTTTTGTGCGTACTGTACGCGATCGAATCAAACTTAGGCGCAATAACCAGTGGTGTGGCAATAACTGTCGGAAACGGGCTGTCCTGGACCTGATTACCGGCAAGGGATGTTTTGTAAGACCCGCCAGCGAGCTCATTGGTGCCAATGAGAAGACACAGGCCAATCCTGTTCGACTGAAAATCAGCAGTCGCTTCACCCTCAACCGTAAAGGTTATTTTGCCATCCGGGCTGCCCTCGATGACAGCGTTCCACTTGTAATGGGCATCCGTTTCGTAACCATCGCCAATCGGTCGCTCACAAGTAGCTTCAAGCTTCACCCGGAATGACTCACGGGTCGTTTGAACCTCATAAGATGTAAACTTAGGATTCACAGTGTCCCAGGTTCGCGTGCGGACACAAAAATACAATCGGCGGATGAGGTCCACACCACCCATGCGGATGGTTCGCAACTCGCCATCAACCAATCGCATTCTCAAAATGCCAGCGGAAAGCGTATCAGTGCGCGTGTTCACGTGCGTTATTTCGTTTCCGAAGGACATATATCCTTCAAAATTGTTTTTTAATTGAACTTTGCCGGCACTTTGGTTTGCCAAGTACCTCACACATAACTACCGCACGCAGTAAGTCCTGTTTGCTTCTTGGAATCAGCGCCCTGTGCCCCGTTCGGATCGCCTGAGTTTGTAGCGCTGATTTGGTCGCATGGGTCTCAATGTCTACCGTTTGAGGCCGATGTTCTGGATTCTGCATCAGGAGCTCGTATGCGAAAATTCGCCCTCTGTATCGTTAGGGTCCGCGAGTTTCCCTAGGCCCTGTCGCATCTCGGTATCCGCCTGCAGGTTGCGGAGGCTGAAGTAGTCCATCGCTCCAAGCTTTCCAGAACGCAGAGCATCCGCGATTGCAAGCGGAACAGTGGCCTCGGCCTCGACAACCTTTGCTCGCATTTCCTGAACGTATGCCTTCATTTCCTGTTCTCTGGCAACAGCCATAACGCGGCGTTCTTCCGCTTTTGCCTGCGCAATCTGCTTGTCTGCCTCCGCTTGTGCCGTTCGAAGACGCGCACCTATATTGTCTCCAACATCAACATCCGCGATATCCACAGATAGGATTTCAAATGCCGTTCCCGCGTCCAAACCCTTGCCAAGTACGAGGCGGCTGATCTCATCGGGATTCTCAAGCACAACCTTATGTGTTGCAGATGATCCGATGGTGGTGACGATGCCTTCTCCGACGCGTGCAAGTACCGTAGCTTCGCCAGCGCCACCGACAAATCCCTTGATATTTGCGCGTACCGTTACGCGGGCAAATGCCTTGAGCTCAACGCCGTCCTGCGATACGCCAGCCACAACCGGAGTTTCCAACACTCTTGGAATGACCGACATCTGTACCGCCTCAAGCGGGTTGCGACCAGCAAGATCAATCGCGGATGCCTGTTCAAAGGTTAAGTCGATGTTGGCACGCTGGGCTGAAATCAATGCCATGACAACCGTCTCAACATTACCTCTCGCCATAAAGTGGGTTTCAAGCTGACTTACAGAAACATCCAAGCCTGCTTTTACGGCCGCAATCAATGGAAGCACGATTTTGTCCTGAGGAACTTTACGTAGTTTCATTCCAATCAGGACAAAAGGTGTTACTCCGGGGACTCCGGCCGCAAGAGCGGTTATCCAAAGGCCAACAGGGAAAAACTGAAGAAACACGATCAGCAACACAAATCCGATGCCGGAGGCTATCATCCACATAAATCTCGTCCTTATCGCTGTTCAACTGAGACCAGTAACTCTTGCTTACAGATCTCAGTGACCATTATCTTGCTGCCAATACTGGAGTAACCATTGGTGGACCTCGCGGGATATCGTTTACCGGAGATCATTACAAACCCGAAGGGGCGAAGGTCGGTCACCGCGATGCCAACCGTGCCTTGGTCGACATCTTTCAATGACAAGCCCTCCGGTAAAGGCAAGGTGTTACCGGAGCCTGAGTTTCGCCAGAATGTCGAAAGCGGAAGCAATTTCAATGCGAAAAACATTGCACTCAAAGTCACAGTAATACCGGCGGTCGTGGCAATGCCTGCGTTCTCACCAGCACCGAGCGAATAAAACAACCCGGTACCAATTGCGGCCGAACCCATCATCGTCAATAAACCATGGCACGAAACCCCAACGACTTCGACCAAAACGAATGCTAACCCAAGTGTCGCGATAACTGGACCGAACCAGTAGCCAATGCCTGCCAGCTGATACGCATACAACAATGCAGCGATAGTCACAACCCCAGATACACCTAATAGACCAAATGTATGTGGCAGTAGAGCTTCAACGGTTACGAGAACAATCGCCACGACTAGGACAAGGCATGTAAGTACCGTTGAGTGTGTGACAAGGTCGACAAGAGGCAGCATACGGTGGTGTCCTTAGGGGTTGGGGGGCAAACCTGGCCCGCCCAACCCGGGAGGAAGAGCGCTTCGAAGTTCATCCAGGAATTGCTGGCGCTGCGCAGGTGGCATTTGTTGCATTTTTTGCATCACCCCCATGCCTGACTGGATTGCTTGTTGGAAGAACCCTTTGCGTGTTGCCGGGTCCATATTCATCATCATGTCCCATTGCTGGTCCACTAATGCGGTCTGCTGCTCCGGACTAAGGGCCATAAAGCGCTTCAGCATATCCATTTGCATTTCACTCAACTGACTGAGTGAATCGGATTTTGTGCTCACAAACACGTAGACCAGCTTGAGATCCGTTTGTGTGCTTAACTGCTGAGCGCGCTCGCGACTGACCACTTTGCCTAGATAAAGAATGTCCTCTGGCTTTGATGGGACATCGTTCAACCCGGTGGCCAAGGCATCAAGTGAGGCTATGTGTGAAATGATGGCATCGGTATCGTACGTACCACCCTTACGAGGGGCAGGGAGCAGGAGTGTTCGGAGTGTCACATCCTTTGGAAGTTTATTATTCTCTGCTCGAATCACGGCATCGAGCTGTCCACCCTGAGTCGAAAAGTCCATCGGCTTTTGCGCGACCTTTCGATCTGCCAGGACAGTAATGCCAGTCGACTTAGTCAGCCTTGATGCAACTTCTTTCAACGGCGTCGCCATCAGGCGCATTGCAGGCACGGCAGCGTTCGATGTTTGTTGGTTCGTGGGCGTACCAATTAGAGACAACATAGCAGAAACAACAATGGCAGTGTTCATAAATCCAACCTCCTGTCTACGTATCATACTGAATTGGCACGGTATTTGTTTACATTGATGTGGACGTAATATCACCGACTCATTTAGTCGGAGATATTGACCTCGTGGTGTCCGTATTGGTACGATAGAGGAGGAAGCGAGTGCACAACATAGTGAGTGAAATCGATAAGGTTGATCAACCGGCCCCACACTGCGAGTGCACGCTGGACTGTTTGGCGAACGGAATAAAGGGTGAAGTCTGTTCGGTTACAGGTCCGAATCGGTGCCGTCTTGCCGAGCTCGGTTTTAGCCGGGGGTGCGAGGTGGAAGTCGCACGCAAGTCAGCATTCGGCGGTCCTATTGAAGTCCGCTTACGCTCGTATCGTGTCTCGTTACGCGTGGAAGAAGCTAGCGGAATCACCGTTAGGGCTGTTGAAGATTAGTTGGTGTCGATGACGCGTATTGCGCTGGTTGGAAATCCAAACGCCGGCAAAACGACCCTCTTCAATGCGCTGACCGGACTACGTCACAAAGTGGGCAACTATCCCGGGGTGACAATCGATGTCAAGTCCGGTGGCTTGCGTGGAGTCGATAACGCCGAAATCCAAATTGTCGACCTCCCCGGAATCTATTCGCTTACACCGCATTCTCCCGATGAGGATGTTGCAGTCAAGTTTCTGTTCGGTATCGATGATGCTCCGCCAGACTTTATTGTAAATGTTGTGGATGCGAGTAATCTTGAACGCAATCTGTTTTTGACGACACAGCTGGTTGAGCTCGGAATCCCGATGTTGGTGGTGTTGACAATGACTGATTCCGCCGCCCGCCGTGGACTCCGGATCGATGAGCAACGCCTATCCACCGAGATGGGTGTGCCTGTCGTTTCCACTGATGCACCAAAGGGCGCTGGATTGGCTGCGCTTGCAAGCCGACTTCAGGATCAGGGGTTTGGTGTCAATATCTCACCTGTTTACGCCGGCTATTCGCCTGAAATAACATCGACAATTTCTGAAATCTGTGCATTTTCACCGGATATCAGTCCTGTACTGATCTCGACGCAGCTGGTCAGGGAAACTCCGAGCAAGTGGCTTGCGGGGATTGACGCAGAACTTATTGAAAGTGGCAGGGCCAAGCTGTGCGCACTTGATATCGATCCCAGCACAGCAATCGCAGATGACCGTTACATTGGAATCGGCAGAATTTCTGCACGTTCCGTTATCCGAACCACAGCTGCTAGGACATCTCTGTCAGAAAGAATTGACCAGGTCGCCCTGCACAAAGTTGGTGGATACTTTGTGTTTCTCGCCATCATCACTCTCGTTTTTCAAGCGATCTTCACATGGGCTCAGATACCTGCAGAATGGGTAAAGCTGGGCATTGACGTGCTAAGCCAGTTTACGCTTTCGACGATGCCTGCAGGTGAGCTCCGTGATCTCATAATTGCCGGTGTTATCGGTGGGGTAGGGAACACCATTGTCTTTCTCCCGCAGATATTGACATTGCTCTTCTTGCTCGGACTGCTTGAGGACTCTGGCTATCTTGCCCGTGGAGCTTTTCTGCTGGATCGATTCATGTACCGTGTTGGTTTGCATGGTAAGTCCTTCATTCCCATGCTCTCAAGCTTTGCATGCGCTGTACCTGGAATCATGGCTACGCGAACCATCGAATCGGGAAAAGAACGCTTGGTAACAATGTTCGTCATTCCGCTAATCCCGTGTACAGCAAGAATTCCCGTCTACACGATGTTAATCGCTGCCTTTATTCCAGCGACATGGAAGGTCAATGTAGGTGTCGGACACATCGATGGGCGAGCCATTTGTATGGTTTCGCTTTTTGTAGCCGGTATAGCAATGTCGTTTATCGTGGCAGCTTTGTTGTCACGAACGGCTATGAAGTCGGCACCCAGTACATTCATGCTAGAGCTGCCAGCATACAAAATTCCTCGATTGGGACGGATCATCCGCGAATCGATGGACCAGGCTTGGTTGTTTATAAAACGCGCCGGGACTATGATTCTTGCCATCTCAATTGCCCTGTGGTTCCTGAGCAGCCATCCCAAAGTGCAAGGTAAGGCACCCAAGGAATATGAGCGATCAACATATGCGGGGCGAGTTGGAACGCTTGTCGAGCCTGTACTGAAGCCCCTCGGGATGGACTGGAAAATTGGTATCGGATTGTTAGCCAGCGTAGCAGCTCGAGAAGTGTTCGTAGCTGCCATGGGAGCTATCTACAATGTCGATGCTGGTAACGATGACGATGACCAGCTTGGGGTCGCCGTCGGTGCGAAGATGCGGGCCGAGAAAAACGCAATCACGGGTCTGCCGGCATATGACATTGGTACCGGAGCAGCCCTCCTCGCATTTTTTGCGTTCGCTCAACAATGTATGAGCACTTTTGCCGTTATGAGACGTGAAACCAACGGCTGGAAATGGCCAGTTTTGCAGTCCGCATCCTATCTAGTACTCGCTTGGATTATGGCGTTTATCGTCAGAACCATTGTCATGGCGGCTAGCTCATGATTTACGACTGGATTGCCTATGCAGTGGTGGTCTGGGCATTGATTACGATTGTGCGACGTGTTTACAAACAGTTCACTAAGAAATCGACCTGTGATGGCTGTGCCTGCAGCGTGTCCAACCCAGCCCCGGAAGTGATCCCAATGGAGTTGCGGTTCACACGAAGACCAACCAACGACGGAACAAAAACCAACATAAAGTGAGTTATCCCAAATCCTCTGGAACCAGTTTAGCGAAAATTGGGTAACAATAGTACGTAGGACTGCCCTATGAATGTAGACTGTCTTATTTTGTTGTACCTGTACGGAGGGACTGCGTAATGCTGGGAGTTGAGCCGTTGGATCGGTGGTTGCATCAAGTCGTAGAGCTTTGTCAACCTGACCACATTGACCTCTTTACTGGTTCACCAGAACAGCTTAATGCACTCAAGGCCTCGATGGTTGATGCTGGAATCATTGATCCATTGAGCGGTGATGGCTGCTGGCTCCACCGGAGTGACCCGACAGATGTAGCACGCATGGAACATCGTACGTTTATCTGTTCGCAAAAGAAGCAGGATGCTGGTCCTACAAATCATTGGCTCCACCCAGACAGCGCGAAGGCAACACTGCATACACTTTTTTCCGGCAGTTTTATCGGGAGACACATGTACGTAATCCCGTATGCGATGGCTCCGCTCGGAGGAGAGTTTACACAGTTTGGTGTTGAGATAACGGATTCACCGTATGTAGCATTGTCGATGTCCGTCATGACTCGAACGGGCGAATCTGTTCTGGATGCAATTCAGCATGCTGACCCAACCGATGTTGTGCGTGGATTGCACTGCACCGGAAACCTTGATCCGGAAAACCGCTGGGTTTGTCACTTTCCAGAAACACGCGAGATTTGGTCGTTTGGTTCAAACTATGGCGGAAATGCTCTGCTCGGAAAGAAGTGCCATGCGCTGCGGCTTGCATCCGTTATTGCCCGTGACAGTGGCTGGCTCGCAGAGCACATGCTGATCATTGAACTCACCACACCAACTGGCGAAATTCAACACATTGCAGCTGCATTCCCATCCGCTTGCGGCAAAACCAACCTTGCAATGCTTGAGTCATCCCTCGACGGCTGGAGTATCAGGGTATTGGGTGATGACATCGCTTGGTTGCGACCTGGTCCGGATGGACTGTATGCAGTCAACCCCGAAAATGGCTTTTTTGGTGTTGCCCCTGGGACGAGTGCAAAAACGAATCCTGTAGCCCTTTCGATGACGGAGAAGGACACCGTCTTTACCAATGTTGCTGTTACTGAAGATGGCAACCCTTGGTGGGAGGGGCTTGAGCCGCATCCAAACGGTACCCCTGTCATCGATTGGCGGGGGAGAGTCCGTTCGTTTGGTGATGGTGAAGGTCCTATGGCGCATCCAAACAGTCGCTTCACAAGTCCTCTGACAAACTGTAAAACCCTGTCTGATAACTGGAACAACCCTGACGGAGTGCGTATCGATGCAATCCTCTTTGGCGGGCGTCGTCCGACTACGATTCCATTGGTGATGGAGGCTCAGGACTGGACACAAGGGGTTCTATATGGCGCGAGTATGGCATCCCAAACTACCGCTGCTGCCACAGGGGCGGTCGGAGTTTTACGCCGTGATCCAATGGCGATGCTTCCATTCTGTGGTTACAACATTTGCGATTACTTTGGACATTGGTTGCGAATGGGCGACGTCGTATCCAACCGACCTAAAATTTTCTCTGTCAACTGGTTTCGCCAGGATGATGCTGGTCGCTATATTTGGCCAGGTTTTGGCAGCAACATCCACGCAATCAAGTGGATTTCGGAGCGTATATCCGACTCCGTAGATGTTTGCAAAACGCCCGTTGGAAACGTACCGCTTAGAGCTGATATGGGGCTCGAAGGTGTTGACGTTAGCGAAGACGCTATCACACAGCTCCTGAGTGTAGATGCCGGGGCGTGGCACGATGAAGTTGATGCGGTTGGTGAATACTTTGCGTCACTTGGTACAAACGTTCCTACAGCACTTCATGCTCGACTTGCAGATATCAAGGCAGCTTTATCTACACCGTAGTTCTGCGTTAGTTGCAAACATTTTTTACGGTTCAACATGATTCAACATATTGTTGCAGTTGTCGGCAGTTGCTCAAAAGTGGGGCTGAGAAAGTAAGAGTCGCGACTAACTAATGCAGCAGGGACGTCGCTCTGAAAAACGTAGCGTGCATCTTTCCCAAAAGCTGTATGCCGTACCGCTCTGAGAAGTCGATTCGGACTCAACAAATGTGGGAACAGTAATGAGCAGCTTATTTGGATTTGGATGCCGTCCTCGCATACACAGAAACAAAAACGCTGCGCCAATGGCCGGTTTGGCACTGGCGCAGCGCTCGAACTTAACTATTTACCGACTAGAAAGCGGTATTCCGTTTTTTGGCGGTACGTCTGGCCCGGACGTAATACAGTCGATGGAAACGACGGTGTATTGATTGAATTAGGATAGTGCTGTGACTCAAGGCAGAAGCCATAGTTTCGCTCATACACCTGTCCCGACTTACCCTTGAGTGTTCCATCCAGGAAGTTTCCAGAATAAAACTGAATACCTGGTTCGTCCGACCAAACTTCCAGAATACGACCTGACGATGGTTCCGAGACGGTAGCCGCTTTTCGGAACGATCCGGCTTTTCCATCAACAACATAGTTCAAATCGTATCCATTAGGGTCTCCATCGGTTTGCGCAATGTTATCGCCAATGGCGTGCATCGATGTAAAGTCATAGGGTGTACCGGATACGGTAACTATTTTGCCTGTGGGAAGAAGTGTTGCATCCGCTGGAGTGTACTTGGATGCATTCAGCTGAAGGCTGTGGTTGAGAATCGTTCCCTGACCGGCCAAATTAAAGTATGCATGGTTGGTCATGTTAATGGGAGTCGCCTTGGATGTCGTAGCGCGGTATTCCATCCGGATGGCATTGGAGTTCGTTAACGTGTAAGTGATTTCTGCCTTTACCGTTCCAGGATAGCCTTCTTCGCCATCTTTACTCGTATAGCGGAAGCGGACACTGGGGCCAGCGTTGCTCTTCACAACCTCGGCCTGCCAAATGACTTTGTCCCATCCCTTTACGCCACCATGTAGATGGTTAGGACCATTATTGGTTGCAAGCTGATAGTTCGCGCCATCCAGTTTGAACTTACCCTTACCGATTCGGTTAGCAACGCGTCCAACGGTGCTGCCGAAATACGGATGACCAGCCTCGTACCCTGCAACTGTGTCGAAGCCAAGGCAGACATCCGCGATGTTTCCATTGCGATCAGGCGCATGCACTCCCGTTAGGGTTGCACCAAGAGTCATGATGTCGGCGGTAATCTTGCCGTTCGTAAGAACAAACTTGTGGACTACTGCTCCGGACTTTAGCTTGCCAAAAACCGTCTTCTTCACACCTGGCGATTGCGCCATGGCTGACCCTGCCGTCATCGTAAGGATTCCCCCCGCGGCAACCATTGCCGATATTACCTGAACAACTTTGCTCATGAATGCCTCGTAAAACGTAGTGCTCCAACGGGACAAATCAGTCCGATTGTGCTGGCATTATGTTACGGGATACCCATGGCAATTCCTGCTATCAATACATGCGTGCGATTGCAATATACGCCGATGACGATGCATGTTGAAACTATGCGTAATGATCGTTCCTGACTACTTCTCGAGAATCGTTAGGACCTTGTATGTGTCAATTAACGGGATAGGCGAGCTGATTCCCGCGGGCAATGTTTGTACGAGGGGACTGCCTATAGCCACGGTGGTTTTTCCCGACAAAACATTAAAGCATCCAGTCTGACTGGCATTTCCACGGATTTCAAGGTCGCCTTTACAGACCTGAACAATGCCAACATAGTCAGATGAAACCGGAGAGCCGCGGATAATGCAGGAAACGATGGGCGGAGAATCACAGCTAGATGTACGGTTTCCGCAGACCATCAGTGTTGGTGTCTTTGCCGTGATGGTCTTGTCAATTCGGTAACACGAGCGACTATTCTGGGTGAACTGTCCATTCACGACAAGACATGCACCATTCTCCAGCGTAGAAGACTCGTCCAGCTCAACATTGCCATCAACGTAAATGGTCCCGGGGCCTTTAAGAGTGACCTTCTCACCACTGCCGCACTTGATATCTCCCGCGATACGCCTTGGGGCTGTAATTACCGTCGAACTCGATACATCTCCGTAGCGTGTCCCTCCTGCACATGCTTTTGAATACTCTGCACTGCGACACTTTTCGATTTCCGTTGATGATGGAAGCGGGATACGCGGCTGGTTTTCGCACTTTTTGTAAATGGTGCCGCTTGCCTGAATATCCAGACGGCTGCGCACAGTTCCATCGATGTTGCAGCTGCCATCAATGGTGATTCGGTCATTCGAAATCAGACCGGCAAAGCGCCCACCACTCGGTAGCGTACGGAGAGTGGCTCCGGATGTGATCCTGATTGGACCATTCGAGACAATTCCAGTAGATCCCGCGGGCTGCCGAATCACCTCAATATTTGCCACCATGTCAACGTAGATTCCTAGTGTCGTTGTTCCCCTTGAATGAATAAGATATGTTCCATCGGGCAAAGGGGATACACGCGTGCTGAACTTTCCCTGATGGGTACCACTCGCTGAAGTCACAACGGTTTCCTCGCCGGTGTAGGCATTGCTCGAGTAGACCTTTTGGGCAGCAACATCAATCCCCGATTCAGCCATTCCTCGGGCAATGTCACGCTCGCTATTCCACGATGTCATCTTGACCTGCTGGGACATAAACCGGGAAGCCCCAAAAACTCCAATAATGGTAATGAACAGGACGCTTAGGGAAACAATACTCGCGTATCCTGATACCTGATGTCGGCTTGTCGTCATCGCTTGTTCCTCAATCTGGCTTCGGTAATGTGTTCTATACTTGCCGTGGATGAATTCACGTTAGGCGTGCTACGTTTGGATTGAAGTTCCACCGATGTGATGTGCGGACAGCTGGAAGGGGACGGAGTAACTCTGTACTGAATTCCAATGACTGATGGTCCGGATGGAACCTGAACACTCAGCGTCTGGGTGGCTACTTGCCAGGTACACGGAATCGATGTTCCATTGCGTGTGCACACCGGCTGTTCCGCAGGGACAGTGACGAGTCGAAAGGTTTCGCTGACGGTTGTTCCTGAAGGATTCATCCACTCGATTACCTCGGACACCCGGTACGTAAACTGAGCACTCGTAACAGACGCTACTTTGGTTTCAAAACTGATGGGCCGCTTGGATCCTATTCCCGTCATGCATGTTCTTGTGGCCTGCGAACGGTCCGATGCAAAAGCAAAAGCGATTGTGTCTGTAGATCCAAGTATTGGATTTGATTGTGAAAAGTCATATCCAGTGGCAGAAAAGACCACGCAGGTTGACGATGTTACGAAGGACTTACCACGGATGACTGCCGATGGCAGAACCGCGATGCCATCACGTAGTTCTTTAGTAATGGCATCTCCTCCAGCGGTCACTTGCGAATCGACAATTCTGCTTAGCAGGGCACTCTGCGCAAAGTTACTAACGGCAAAGGAAATTGCTAAGGTCAACAGAATGACCAGAATGGTGATTGCCGAAGCGATTATCACTTCAGCCAATGTCACACCTGCTGAACGAAGCTTCATGGTGATACACCTCCCGGAGTAAGGAGTGTAACCGTGTTGTACGTGCGAACTCGTCCCTGTCTGACGCCAGCAGTCCATTGAACGCGGATAACCACTTTCCGCATTGAATCCGAAGGTGTTGTCACAGTCACCGTTCCCGTAGCATTCGGAAGATTCCTCAGTGGCTCAACTGGCCCAAAGCGAGTTAGTGGATAGCTGCCATCGACTAAGTTGATAACTCCAAGATCTCTGATGTTTTCGATGACAATGCGGGCAGTCTCTCTAGCCAACCCTGCCCGCTCAACGCTTCGATGAACGACAACCGTTGACACGAAAGAGGGAAGGGACAAAGCGCCAATGCCAATCACCAGTGACGATGCAACTAACGCATCAACGAGTGAGAACGCAGGACAACATCGCCGCAGATTAGCGTGAGGCCGTCCGCAGTCTTCCATGCTCTAAATCATTGGTTGCCACTGATTTAAACTTGCAACGAAGTCTCGTCGTGACGATCAAGGTTTACTCGATGGACTTACGTCAAAGGAGTAGAACAGAAACAGACACGATCAAGTGGCTAGTACGTTGATTCTGCCGCTACTCTTTATTCCGGACGGGTTGTAGACCAGAAACGACCGACCAACGGATAGCTGCTGGCACCGGGTGGTGCTGCATCGATTGCCCGGAATGCAATCGCAACGTGCGCGCTGATTGCATCGGCGTGAGCGAGCACCACTGCTTCCGGGGTGGCCGGCACCTTGGCTGCTCCATGCTCCGGGCGTTCGTGATGGCTTAATATGAGGTGGGCTAGATGATTTCTCATCGACTCTGGCCAATCCAATGTCAGATGCAATATGCGAGCGGCTCCAAACGCTACATGCCCAATCAACATTCCGTTGTCCGTGTACTCGCCTGCCCGAAGCCCGTGCGTCATTTCATCCAGCTTCGCAAAATCATGGAGAAGTGCACCGGTGATTAAGATGTCTCTGTTAAGTCGCGGAAACCGTGCACAGCAGGTGTCACAAATGTCAGCGACTTCGAGAGTGTGCTGCAAAAGACCTCCGCGATATGCGTGATGAACATCTCGGGCCGCTACTGCATTCAGAAATAGTGAACGCTTGGAACCATGTAGGAGTGTCGTTAACAACTTCCGGCACAGAGGATTACCAACTGATGTAATCATCGCATCGAGCTTTTCTACATCCTGCAGATGCGAATCAGGAAATGGCGGAAGGAGGGAATCCAGTATTTCCGGTGTAACGTCTACAGATTCGATATGCTCGACCGTTAGCTCACCAGCGTACTTGCCCGGTGGGTTGACGCGTCCCGCAACCTTAACTGCCTCTGCAATAAGCATCGCCTGCACCAGCTTTGCCTGAGGCTTCCAGACCACGCCCTTTCTGGTCCCTGAACTGTCACCAAGCGTAAGGGCCAGTCTAGGGCTATCACCATCCGGATAGTGCGTAACCGTTTTTAGTGCATAGATTCCGCTGAAATTCTGACCGTCACGAAGTTCAACCAGCTGCATTGAGTTGCCTCTCCGGGTAATCCGTCACCCGTTTTCGATGTTGGGAGCGGCCACGAACGGGACGCTTCTTCAGCCTAGCATGGTAGTCCACATTTTTGAAACATGTGATAGCCGTTTGCTCTCGCAGGATTACAACCGTACCGTTCAATCTCGTTCGCTCCTTGGGATCAACCCAGTCCGGAATCCAGCGGTTACCGAGAAAACAAACGACATCCGTTCCCTCGTAATGCCTGTAGCCGTACTGAACAGCAAGGCGGATATCCCGTTCCCTGATGGAACGCTGTGCCGACCGAGACAATGAGTGTTTCGAAAAAGCGAGGTCTGTCATGATGAATCTCCTTAATGGATTCATCGCGACAAACCAGGTAATCGTGACAGGTGGGAATCATTTCTTTTTGTCGGCGCAAGCATTGGACCTTAGTCGGTAACCAAGCGGGGGAGGGACTGAATGATCACGATTCGGGATGTTTGTATTCCCGGATGTTGCCATCAGTGGCAACCTTTTCGGGAGGAACGATTCGACTTGTTTTGCTGCGGCTCACCGAAAATGCCGTCAATAGGAGATAGTCACCTTTTGGTGCATTTGGCGTGTAGATCCCATCTCCAAAATGCATCCCGCTACAGACAAAACGGGCATCCCGCCAGAGGCGGGTTCGCGTATCGAAAGAGATGAGACCATCGAGCGTTCCACGATATCGCCGGCGGCCACTGCGTGTGCTCATTGTGTACTCGCACTTTAGGCGGGCCAGCACACTTTCTGGATGTTTATCGATGATCGATAGCTGTCCCTCACACTTCTTGAGTTCGGATTTGTTCCACAATGTAGGTGTGCCACGAACACCATCAACCAGATGAAACCGCCCAAAACGCTTTAGAATTGCTTTCGATGAGTCGGACGCGTTACCAGACATTAATGACCCGAACTGCGCCTTTTGCTCATGCATCCAGACCCATGCAAAGTCGCGCCCAAGACTCTTATTGAGACTGGAGCATCCGGCTGGGACATTGGGAATCCGCTCCAGCACCTCGAGTACCGTCACATCCGATGGAACCGGGACATGGAACATGTCTGACAGACTGCTATCCGGAATGGCCACATTGCGAAGACCAAGCGATCGTACATTGCCATCGGCGATATTCAGGAAGTCACGGATATCCTCGTAGCCATGGTCGTTGGTGAAGCCAAATGGGCTGCCTGCAGAGTCGGTAATGTATATCCCCTGAGGGTCAGACGTCTGCACCATTTGACGATTCAGGTCAAGCCGTGAACGTCCAGGAGTATCGCCGCTGAGGACACTCCCGCTTCGTGTGCTGGTCCCAAGAACCATCGTTGCCTTGACCAGATTCATAAACCAGGTATGCGATTTTGAAGGGTAGTACTGAAGATCCTGCGTGTTGGCAATGACTGGGATGTACTTACCCTTTATCCGCGCTTGAAGACGGGTATCTGAAAAGGACCGACGGCCCCTTTGTCCGTTGTTTCAGGTACAGCCCTGCGGGTTGCCTACCATGATCCACATGAGGATAGGCAGTTTTTCCTTTGCCGACCGTTGGCGTGCTTCCATGATGTTCGTCATCCATGGGATGGCCTTCCACGCGTCATCTGACTTTGCTGGTTGCAACAGATGAAACTGTTCAAGCTGGCGGGAACCGATGATTTTCGCAAAAAGGCCGTCGTCTATGTCTGACATGGGATTATCTTCATCTGGATGGCACAGATATCCTTGTATTGTCGCAGGAAATCTGCAGACACCTGTGTAACTCAAGAGTCATGGAAGAAACACAGATTACTCAGGAAGCTGAACTCCGCGCGGCAATGACGCGGCGCAAGCTGCTCCGTGATGCATCGTTGACCGTTGGTGGCGTTCTGGCGGCAGAAATTATGGCTGCAACATCGGCTGAAGCCCTCGACAAAACACCCAAAATCATCTTGGGTTCCGGCAGCCACAAGTATGAGTGTATTCATGATTGGTTAGTCTTGCCCGACAACGTCAAGTGGGGAGACACACAGGGCGTATGTCAGGATTCAAAGGGACGAATCTACATTTCCCACACAGTCGGCGGGGACAGCAAGAGCAAAGATGCCATCGCTGTGTTTGATCGTAAGGGAAAGTTTATCAAGACCTTTGGTTCGCGCTTCGCAGGCGGCGGACACGGTATCGAAGTCCGCAAAGAGGGCGCTAAGGAGTACTTGTATCACTGTGACACTGCGCACAGACAAGTCGTAAAGACGGACCTTGATGGCAACCTCATTTGGGAGAAGGGACTTCCAACAGAATCAGGTGTATATCAAGGCGGCTCAGCCTTCATTCCGACAAACGTTACCTTTGCGCCAAACGGTGACTTCTATGTTGCCGATGGCTATGGTTCGAACTGGGTGCATCAGTTCAATATTAAGGGTGATCTTGTCCGCACGTGGGGTGGAAGTGGCAATGCGAATGGAAAGCTTAGCCAACCACATGGCATTTGGGTGGATACGCGCGGGTCTGAACCACTTGTGATGGTTTGTGACCGTGGAAACAACCGCTTGCATTACTTCACAATGGATGGCAAGTTTGTTCGGATTGACAAGGATGGAATGCGACAGCCTTGTCACGCTGATATTCAGGATGGCCATATGCTCATTCCTGACCTTGCGGGTGTCGTCACGGTCCTTGATGAGAATAACAAAGTAGCGGTCCACCTCGGCGATAGCGCCGGGATTGCAAACCTGCCAGGACGCGGACGTGCACGAAGCGAGTTCCTTCCTGGAAAGTTCGTCCACCCACATGGGGCAAAATTCCTTGCGAACGGTGACATTCTTGTTGGTGAATGGTTGCCAATCGGACGCGTCACGTTGCTCAAGCGAATCCAGGACTAAGACCATTGTCCGCTCCATCCGGTGATAAATATCGGATGGAGCGGATAATGTATCGCATACCTTCAGGGTATACTTACGTCGCTGAGGAGCGTTGCAATCCGTAGTTCGGATCAGGCTCAGCTAGAAAACCGCGCTCACCTTGGACCCACCAAGGTGGGTTTTTCTTTGTTGAGAGGCAACTGATATGAACGATGTAAAAACATCCACGATTGCGACGGACTTTGTGGTCGCCGATCTTGGTTTGGCTGCATGGGGCCGCAAGGAAATAGCGATTGCAGAAACCGAGATGCCAGGTCTGATGGCCATCCGGTCAGAATACGCTGCCGCACAGCCACTAAAGGGTGCCCGCGTCACCGGCTCCCTCCATATGACCATCCAGACTGCTGTCCTAATTGAAACACTCGAAGCTCTCGGAGCGGAAGTTCGCTGGGCAAGCTGTAACATTTTTTCCACTCAGGACCATGCAGCAGCAGCTATCGCCGCGGGCGGTACTCCTGTCTTTGCCAAAAAGGGCGAGACATTAGTCGAGTATTGGGACTATACGCACCGCATCTTTGAATGGACAGATGGCGGATACACCAACATGATTCTCGATGATGGTGGTGATGCAACATTGCTGCTTCATCTCGGCACCAAGGCAGAAACCGACCTTAGCGTGCTCGATAACCCGACATCTGAGGAAGAGGAAATTCTTTATGCCTCCATCAGGGCTAAGTTGAAGGAAGATGCTAACTGGTACTCGGTTCGTTTGGCCGCAGTCCAGGGAGTGACCGAAGAAACGACGACCGGTGTTCATCGTCTCTACGAAATGAGCCGCCGTGGCGATCTTAAACTTCGTGCAATCAATGTCAATGACTCTGTCACAAAGAGCAAGTTTGATAACCTCTACGGCTGCCGTGAGTCTTTGGTCGATGGCATTAAGCGAGCCACCGACGTGATGGTTGCTGGCAAGATTGCTGTCGTTGCAGGATACGGTGATGTTGGAAAGGGATCGGCACAGGCTCTTCGTGCGCTGTCCGCACAGGTCTGGATCACCGAAATTGATCCTATCTGTGCGCTTCAGGCTGCGATGGAAGGCTACCGCGTCGTTACGATGGAATATGCCGCGGATAAGGCTGATATCTTTGTGACATCGACCGGTAATAAAGATGTCATCACCCGTGCACACATGGACAAAATGAAGGATCAGGCGATCGTCTGCAATATCGGACACTTCGACAATGAAATCGATGTAGCAGGCTTGGCCGGTCTCGAATGGGATGAGATTAAGCCACAGGTTGACCACGTTATTTGGCCCGACGGAAAGCGGATTATTTTGCTTGCGAAAGGCCGCCTCGTTAATCTGGGCTGTGGAACGGGTCACCCTTCGTACGTCATGAGTTCTTCGTTTGCCAATCAGGTGCTCGCACAAATCGAGCTCTGGCAACATCCCGACAAGTACGATGTCGGCTCCGTCTACGTATTGCCGAAGCACCTTGATGAAAAGGTTGCACGACTTCAGTTGTCAAAACTTGGGGCGATGTTGACTGAACTGACACCGGAGCAGGCGGCGTATATCGGCGTCGAGCAGCAAGGTCCATACAAGACCGGAACGTACCGCTACTAATAAGGTTTTCTGGTTCTTGGTTATGATGGCCGGTCCGAACTCCTCGGGCCGGCCAACTGTCGTTAAATACGCTGCGAAAGTTCTTGCCCCAATGTGGCATCCAGATATAATCGCACATCAACTATTTCCAAGTGGAAATATCAGGTCATGTGCATGCTTATCCAGTCCCGTCTAAAAGTGCTTTTGTTGTGCGTTTTTGCAACCATTACCAGTGTTGCATCTGCGCAGGTCGTCCGAAAAGAACTCTCTGTTCCGGCAAGCTCTATCGACACGAGGACTTGGCAACCACAAGTAGTTCTGCGACATCAGGGCAATGTGGAACCGCCAGAAAACCCGGTGATGCCTCCGGTTGTTACTGGAAGGAAGCATGATTTGCCGGTAGGAAAAGTGGATGCTAACGCGGCGGGTGTTACACCTGGAAAGCAATTCCCGGGTATCTCCAGTACAGGTTGGTATCCACCCGATTGTGACATCGCTGTAGGGCAAAACCACATCGTAGAGGTAGTAAACTCATCAATCGCCTTCTACACCAAGACCGGCACAAGGCAGCTTCAACAGACGTTTGAAACCTTCTTTGCTGGCGTTGCTGGAGGATCGTTTCTTTTTGATCCAAAGGCATACTACGATCGTGCTAACCAACGGTATGTCATCGTGGTTCTTGAACTGGACACTGGAACAGAGACGAGCAAGGTGCTGGTGGCCGTAAGTGATGATGCTGACCCGAATGGAACCTGGCATCGTTACCGCTTCGAGGCGAAGCTTACTGTCTCCGGCACATCCTATTGGCTTGATTATCCTGGTTTTGGTTACAACCAGGATGGCTATGTAATCACTGGGAACATGTTTGGATTCAGCAGCGGTTGGGCTGGTGTTCAGTTCCTGTCGATTCCAAGTGCGCCGTTGTTGACGGGATCCCCGGCAAATGTCTATTCTCTTCGGGATGCCGGTGGGGCATCTGCTCAGGTCGCAGAGTGCGTTGATGCATCAGCAGCCGTCTATGCTATTGGAGCGGCCGGTTCAAATGATCATCGCCTCTATGCATTAAGCAATGTTGGCACGGCCAATCCGACGCTTGTATCAAGCACGGTTGCGATTCCGAACTACAGTGGCCCGACAAAGCGCGCTACAAGTACCGGTGGACAGACACTGGATGCGGGTGATGGTCGTCTCTACAACGCCTGGTGGTCTAACGGCCGAATGCTGGCTGCACATGCCGTTCAGATTGGTAACAATGTAGGTATCCGGTGGTATGAATTCTCCACCAATGGATGGCCGGGAAATGGCAGCCCTTCATTGATTCAGAGTGGAAACATCAGCTCAAATAACTATGATTACTTCTACCCTGCCCTTGCCAAGGATTCCAGCGGAGCTATAGGACTGGTCTTTGGGGGATCCAATGCGAGCGAAACAGCTAACATTTTCGCTGCGGGTCGATTGTCTACTGATCCATTGGGAAATGTCGGAACGCCAGTGAATCTCGGTGTCTCGGCCGGTGTAGGATACACGGGCGGGCGATGGGGCGATTACTTCGGTACAGAAGTTGACCCCGTGGATGGGCGTACCTTTTGGGCAGTGGCTGAGACGCTTGGTTCCAATAATGACTGGGATACGCAAATCGTCAGCTTCAGTTTGAGCCCGGTCGTTGCCTCATTGAGTATCGCTCCATCGACGTTGGTTAGCGGACTGACTGCGACGGGAACCGTTACACTCTCAGGTCCGGCACCAACGGGCGGCCAGATTGTGAATCTATCTACGAACAATGCTGCGGTAGTCGTTCCTGCTACTGTAACGGTTCCTCAGGGATTAACGACTGCCACATTCACTATCTCTACGGGTACCGTTCCCGCAGATGTAATCGTTACTGTAACGGCCAACACCAGTCTTCGTTCTACTACGGCCACACTCACTGTGAAACGTACAGCGATTGATGCAGTCAACACGCAAAAGTCATCGGTACCGGGTGGACAGGTGGTTTCAGCATCTGTCTCGCTCACTGGCAATGCCGGTGCCGGTGGGCTAAAGGTCGATCTTTCGGTGAATGACCCATCTGCATCCGTTCCAACATCGGTCACGGTTCCTGCCGGGCAACTATTTGGTGCGTTCAATGTTTCGACATTTCCAGTTGTTGATGACCGGGTAGTTACGATTCGCGCCACCGCAGATGGACTGGTCAAGACCCGACAGATCACGGTCGAGCGCCCGCGGCTTGCTAGTGTGAAGGTCGCCCCGAGTGCATTTGCCGGAGGTGAGCAGGTCACTGGTACCGTTCAGTTGACAGGTATCGCCCCAACGGGGGGAATTGCGGTCGCTCTTTCTTCGTCCGATGCGGCTATCACAATGCCCATGACAGTGATGGTGGAAGCAGGTCAGTCATCTGCAACATTTGACGCGACCGTGATGCCGGTAACTGCGGATCGGGATGTAATGGTTTCAGCGATACATCGCGGGCAGACAGTCACGGAAACCGTCCGACTCGAGAAGACGGTGTTGTCCAAGCTTCGCTTCTCATCTACAGAGGCATTGGGCGGTGAAACGCTTCAGTTAAGTGTCGATTTGAATGGCCCTGCGCCGACTGACGGGATGGAAGTTTCACTTGCATCGAATCATCCGGCAATCGCTGTCCCAAATCGAATTACTGTTCCTGCAGGTGAACGTTCCGTTACCGTTGACATCGTTGTAGGAGCGGTATCTGTTGATTCCGTTGTACGCGTCACTGGTATTGGAAATGGAGCTGAAGTTTCTGCGGATGTACTGGTGAACCGACCGGAGCTGACTTCATTTGTCCTTGCGCCAAGAACTGTCACAGGCGGTACGGAAGCGGTGGCAGTTGTGCGGTTAACCGGTATTGCACCAAGTGGTGGTACACAGGTTAACCTGTTATCAGATAATGCTGTCGCTCAGGTTCCTGCCTTTGTGACGGTTCCTGAGGGACTAACTGAGGTGACGTTCAAGGTTGTTACAGCACCAGTGAGCGTTGATATTGATGCCTATGTTACGGCCATCAATGAGACTGAAACATTAAAGGTCAAGTTGACAGTGAAGCGGCCATCCATGGCGAGTGTTGTTTTGGCCCCCAATTCGGTTCTTGGTGGAAATGGTACACGTCTGGACTTGACGCTTACTGGTCCGGCTCCTACGGGCGGCTTACGCGTTGACATCACTACGGACGGTACCGGCACACAGGTACCCGCAACAGTGATTGTCGCAGCTGGTTCCAAAACTGCATCCGTAGTTGTGACAACGCTGGCAACGAACCGAACCCGTGTAGACCGAATTGCGGCGCATGTCAATGCAACATCGGCGCATGACATGCTTACTGTTCGTGCTGTTGTTCCATCGGTGGTAACTCTGAGCCCAAATCCTGTTACGGCAGGCGGTAAGGTCACTGGTACTGTAACACTTCGGGACCCGGCGCCGACCGGAGGGCTAATTGTCACATTGTCCAGTGATAAATCATCCGCCACAGTGCCGTCATCTGTGTTGGTTCCAGCTGGTAAAACGACAGGTACCTTTTCGGTTACGACCAGTGTAGTTTCAGTGGATGTACAGGCGACAATCAGGGCCACAGCAAATGCTGAGTTTGCATCCGCCGTCCTCGCGATCCGAGTACCGGCACCACAGAGGATTGTTTTCAATCCCGGAGAAATGACAGGGGGAGGGAAAGGTACCGCAACAGTTGACCTTACGGTACCTGCTCCAACGGGTGGCCTGAGTGTCAAACTGACATCGAGTATCTCCTCGCTGGTCTTGCCAGCAACTGTTTCCATTCCGGCTGGCAAGTCATCTATTGCTGTACCGATCTCGGCATCGGTCGTGTCAGGGGATGTGGTCGCAAAGGTGACAGCAAGTGCAAATGGTATTGCTGTCGTCGCAAACGTTGCTGTCAAGACCCCCCGCGTAAAGTCGGTTGTCGCGGCGCCTGCGTCTGTACTTGGCGGTAAACCAGTTTCGTTTAGTGTGACGATGACCGGTGTTGCGCCGGCAAACGGGACAGTACTAACGCTATCCAGCTCAAGTGGAGCGTTAGTTGTTCCGGCGAATATCAGGATTCCCGCAGGAAAAGCATCCGCAACTTTCGTCGGTACGACGAATGCGGTTGCTACCGCGACAACCTGTACGATCGGCATTACCGCAGCGGGAGACCGTGTCGAAACGGATGTCGTCGTACGGCCAACTGTCGTAAAGTCGGTGGTCATTGCACCAGCGACGGTTATTGGCGGGGCGATGGCAACTGCAACGATTACACTGACTGAGCCAGCTCCGGTTGGGGGTGCTCTGGTAGGACTGGAGTCAACATCGCCAAATTTCGCGGTACCGACATCCGTGACGATTCCTGCTGGAAAGACATCAGGAGCGATTACTGTTGTCACATCACCTGTCTCGGCGACGGACCAGGTGCAGGTTCGTGCAAGCCTAGGCGGGGGTGTTACGACTGGCAACGTTGCCATTGTTCCTGTCGCACTTGCATCCTTTACGGCAGCGCCAGCAAACGTAAAGGCGGGTGGCGCTCTCGTGATTACCTTAAAGTTGGCCGCTGTCAGCCCGGTCCCAGTAGATGTGGTGATGACCACATCGGATGCTGCGTTGGTTCCGGTTCCGGCGTCCATTACGATTCCAGCAGGGCAACTATCCCATCAGCAGATTATCAATGTTGGAGTGACTGCGTTGAAGAAAGCGGTAGTGTTACAGGCCGCGACTCAGGCTGTTCCAAAGAAACTGACGGTTAATGTCAGTCCGTAACGAGGGAAAGGGTATTGCGATGACGAGACGAAGTGTTTTGGCAGGCTCCATTGGTCTGATGGTCGGATCGACTGCCACTGCTGCGATGCAGACTGGCTCGGGATACAAACTGATTGGTCAGGATCGTGGGCATATTGCGATTCTGAACAAAAAGGGAGAGGTCGAATGGGAGATTGAGTGTCGTCATAACTCGCACGACATAGCCGTTCTCCCTAACGGTAACTTCCTCTTACATACGGCACCAAACAAGATTGTTGAAGTAACTCCAGAGAAGCAGGTTGTTTGGTCATGGGAATCTAAGCCAGTTGCACCATATACAGGCTACGTTGAGATACATGGATTTCAACGTCTGCGCGATGGAAGCACCATGATTGCTGAAACGGGAAACCTTCGCATTATTGAGGTCGACAGGGCGGGAGCGATCAAGAAAGTAGTACCGCTCACGGTTGAAAGGCCAGACTCACACCGTGATACCCGCAGAGTTCGCAAGACGGATGCCGGTACGTACCTTGTTTGCCACGAAGGCTTGGGCAAGATACGTGAATACGATGAAAATGGCAAGATTGTGTGGGAATACACGCTGGACCTGGCTGGGCAGCCGGCAACGGGTGGTCATGAAGGACATGGTGTAAGTGTTTTCAATGCAGTCCGTTTAAAGAATGGCAACACTCTGGTCGGCGGTGGAAACAATAATCGCGTCTTTGAGCTGACCAAAGAAGGAAAGACGGTTTGGAGTATTGAGCGTGATGAGCTCAAGCGTCCGGATGGTCGTTCGATTCATCTATGTTGGATAACGAGTCTTCATGTGTTGCCGAATGGCAATATCGTGTTTGGAAACACCCATGCTGGACCGGATAATCCACAGTTGATAGAAGTCACGCGTGACAAAAAGGTTGTCTGGACGCTTGATAACTGGAAAGTGTTTGGTAACGACTTATGTGCGGTTTGGTTAATGGATGCGAAGCGCGGAACCATTCGCTAGCCTGTTGATTTTTTCACTAGCAGAATGCCGTTATGTAACAGATTACGGCTTTTAGCAGTGAATCTAGCGCCTTCTATATCCTGAATAAGCCCGGATTTTCACGATTTTGTGATATCCGGGTTTTTCTACATTAAGTTTTGAACTGTTGGAACACGGGAAATTCGCCGAAAATCCGGGCAGAATAGATGAAGGTATCCGCACCTGTCGTGCGGAAATTTCCTACAACCCTGCTAAAGGGTCGAAAGGGTTTCGGTATCGATCACCATGCAATCCCAAATGATTAATCGAAAGGCAGGCCTCCTGCTTGCATCCCTCGGGGTGCTCGCTGTCGGGACTGTGCCAGCTGAGGCGCAAGTGCGTCTTGGTTGGGTACGCAGTACTGGCACGAATCCAACGTTGGCGGTTACCCGTAATGCTGCGGGCGAAGTTTTTACGTTTGGCAACGGCACTGTCAATAAGCATTCAAAGACTGGTACGTTGATTTGGACCAAGGCAATTGGTTCGTTTACTTACGGAACGACTGTAGTCAACAACATTGTGTCGCTGCATGCCGGCCTCGATGGCGGCGTTTACCTCGTTGAGCGTCAGGGACCAAACTACACTTCCACCGTTATTCGTTACTGTAATAACAATGGGGTAGTTGGCTTCACACGAACCATCACCGGTCATGTCAACATCGCGTTCAACGCAAACTTCCCGATAGCTGTCTCTGACACAGCGGGCAATCTGTTTCTGACGGCGCAAAACGCCTCAGATGCGATTACTCTGTACAAGTTAACTCCTGCGAATGGGCTTACATCGACAAGCGTTACGGTTACGCCGCTTGAGCTCGGTGTTACCGATGTCTTTACGTCATCCCTGATTGTTCCTGACAACGCAGGTGGTGCAGCATTGTTTGTTGACCACTCAGATGGAAAGGGACATGCAAATCGTCGATTCAATGCATCTCTTGGAACCACGCAAACGGTCAACTACAACACCATCGCATTCGAGCGATGGGCGCAGGGTTCTGAGCAATCGGCAGTTGTAAAGAACGGCTTGATTTATGCAATCCGAAATACGACCGACCTTTTCGGTACGACCACTGGCAAGGATCTCGTTGAAGTTGCAGCAGATGGTAGTCGGACGATTAAACGTTCGGGTGCAGATCTTCGCGGTGTAACGCTTAGCCATACCGGTAATCTGGCGGTTGTGACGGCAAGTAATGTAACGCGTAACAGCACAACATATCCTGCTTTCAACGTTGGACTTGAGAACACTGCCGGAACAATCACAACGCCGGTTCGTGCATTTGCCAACTTTGGATCGACAACGCCGATTCAGTTTGGTGCGCTCTCGACCAGCCTGATTTCTGGTGTACGCTCCAACCCATTTGGATTGAGCTATTCATCCGGCGTTGCCAATGGCGCGTTTTACGTTGTCAATGGTGTTGAGGATGCGACATCCACCTTTGCCGGTCCATGGCCAGTTCGTTTCAGCCAAGTAGGACTGAATGCGGCTGATACAGCTTCTGTTGTAGGGCTTTCGACATACCTGAGTCCAAACCGCTTCTTCTTCAACAATGCATCGGCATATGTCACTACAAATGCCGGCACGGGTGTGACTGGATCATTGCTCTGGTCTGGTCCGTTGACGACAGCATTCAGCGATGATGGCATTTACGCAGCACTCACGGTTGCTGGTACAGCATCGGTTGCGAAGTATCACTTCACAGCACCTACGGTCACAGGACAGCCTACTATTATTCCAGGCGGCCCAGGCGCAACGAATCAGGTCATCACACTTACCGGTGACAAGTTCGGCTACAACGATGTCTTTGTCTTCAACGGTGTAAACTGTGCGACAAACGTTGTCTCCGATGGATCGTTGCAGGTTACGATTCCTGCATCCGCGCTTGGAGTCAAGGGTATTTACCCAATCAGCCTTCGCTATACCTTTGAAAACGGTACGACGCAGTCGTTGAACCTAGGCTCTCTTGAGGTAGGACCACGACCTGTTCTGGACGTAGCATCATTGGCACCGAACCCACTTCATGGTGGCGAGGCCCTGACGTTCACAGTTTCCCTGAATGAGCCAGCCGGCTTCCCAGGACAAACGGTGACCGTTACAAACACCAACCCGGCTGTGACCCTTCCAGGTACGGTTGCTTTTGCTACGGGCGAAACAACAAAAACGTTCAATGTTGTTCCATCGTATGTAACGGCTGATACGACGGGTGATGTTACAGCGGTCCTTGATGGTGTTACGAAGACAACTTCACTGACTGTGTTGTCGCATAAAGTTGCATCCCTGGATGTTTCACCAGCGACAGTTATCGGTGGTAACAGTGCAGTTGGTACTGTCACGCTCACCAGCAAGGCTGCACCTGGTGGATACGTTGTAGCCCTGTCTTCTGATAACCCTAACATCACGGTTCCTGCCGAGGTGACGGTTGCAGAGGGTCAAACGACCGCAACGTTCCCAGTGGACTTTGCAGTCGTTGCTGACGATGCAAACGGTACCGTAACCGCTCAGCTGAACGGTTCATCCAAGACCAGCAGCGTTACAGTTAAGGCTGCCAATATCACAGAGCTGGCACTTTCGACTGCGAGCATTGCTGGTGGAAATGATGTAACCGGTACGGTTACCATTGATGGTAAGGCTCCTGCTGGTGGTCTCGTTGTAGCTGTTTCGTCATCCAGTTCGCGTGTCGTTGTACCGGCAACGGTAACGATTCCAGAAGGACAGACGTCCGTGAACTTCACGGCAACGACAGTTCCGACTGCGACCGCAACTGATGTAACCGTAACGGCAAGTGCCCGTGGTGTTGTCCTCAACAAGGGGATTACGATCACTGCACCAGTTGTAGTTTCGGTGGTTTCCAATCCAACATCGATTACTGGATCAAACACCGGTACAGCAACTGTTACCCTCGACGGACCAGCTCCATCTTCATGGCTTGTAACCGTTGCATCGGACAACCCAGCACTCGGTTTTGGATTGTCAGCGGGCGCTCCGATCACTACGCGTGTTGTTACAGTACTGACTGGTGCACGAACGGTAAACGTTGCCATCAGCACGGCATATGTAACCGCCGATACTGCTGTTAATGTAACTGCTACCCGTGCTGGCGTAAGTGCTTCGACAGTGATTAACGTTTTGCCTCCAGCTCCTGCGAGTGTCGTATTGACACCTGCATCAGTTCGCGGTGGAACGAATACATCGCTTAGAGTCAACATCACCTGCAA
>CAZSGJ010000003.1:0-106404 GCA_964606305.1 uncultured Armatimonadia bacterium | reverse complement strand
GTGCCTGTGCACCACCGGCCTTAGCAAGAACCGTAGTGATCGCAGCTGTAAGCGAAGTTTTTCCGTGGTCAACGTGACCAATGGTTCCAATGTTTACGTGCGGTTTGGAACGCTCAAACTTTGCCTTACCCATTGTTTCTCTCCTATTACAAACTTGCAAACAAAACAAGCCATACAGAATTCACCGAGAATCTGTACAGACTTGCAGCAACCAAAGCGAATGAAACGCCAGGTTCGCAACCACTCTTGAATGAGTAGTAAAAGCCCACGATGGGAATCGGACCCATGACCTCTTCTTTACCAAAGAAGTGCTCTACCACTGAGCTACGTGGGCGAACCGGAAAAGTATACCGCTAAGAGATGGGATTGGCAATCAACTGCCGCTGTTTTCTGACGGATGCGGAATAGGCGTTGAACGTCGACTGTCAGGTGTTATCGGTACAACCTTTTCGTTGTAGCGTACGAGCACAGATGCCAAAGCCGACGACACGTCATCTCGTGTCACTTTAGCTTTTGCGTCCATTCCAAGTTTGGTATCTGATGGCAGGTAACCTGCCTTAATCAAATCGCGGACAGTCTTCGGTGGAGTTGACGACAACGTTGTCCCACGTTTTTGCTTTTGAGTAGACTCAAGGTAAGTGACTAACTTGGTCAGGATGGTTACCAGCTCGGCCCGCGTAATCGGTGTATTGTCAGCAGACATGGATCTGACCTGTGCAGGTGTCAGGATAGCCTTCTTCGCAAGGATACTTTGATCCAGAGAACAGGACACGATTGTCAGCATCGGCAAACAGGCGACGAACATCATAATGTACTAGCTCCTAGTTCCCCGATAATTCCGAGAACGTCTGATTGTGTCGAACTCTTCAAGTGCTTTGCCGGTACCTAACGCTACACATTCAAGCGTATTTCCTGCGACACGCGTTGGTATTCCTCCAGTCGCAAGGGAAATCAACTGGTCGAGACCTCGCAGCAAGCTACCACCGCCGGTCAGTGTGATTCCCCGTTCGATAATGTCGCTTGATAATTCCGGCGGTGTGTGCTCAAGTACGGATTTGACCTTTGTGATGATTTGAGATACCGGCTCCGACAAAGCCTCACGTATTTCACCTTCAGTAACCAAAATGGTCTTTGGCAATCCTTGCAGTCGATCTCTTCCTTTGACTTCTTTCGTTTGATCCGTTTCGCTTGGATATGCACTTCCTATTTCAATCTTGATTTCTTCGGCTGTACGGTCTCCAATAATAAGTCCGTGTTGGTGACCAATGTGACGAACGATAACTTCATCCATTTTGTTTCCACCCACGCGGATACTCTGGCTGGTTACGATACCGCCAAGCGAAATAACAGCAATGTCGGTGGTCCCACCGCCAATATCAACCACCATATTGCCACCGGCGGACTCAATGGGCAGACCAGCACCAATTGCCGCTGCCATCGTCTCTTCAATTGTAGCCACTTCCCGTGCGCCGGCCTCCATGGCCGCCTGCTCTACCGCACGTCGCTCAACAGATGTAACACCAGCCGGTACGCAAACCAATACACGTGGCTTGAAAATGCGAGGACCAACAGCACTCTTTTGAATGAGATATCGCAACATCTGAACAGTCGTTGTGTACTCAGCAATGACACCATCGCTCATTGGCCGAATCGCCACGATATTTCCTGGTGTCCTACCAAGCATCTGGCGAGCTTCCTCGCCAACCGCTTTGACCTGCCGCGTATTGGTATCGATTGCAACAACGCTGGGTTCATTGAGGATAACACCACGGCTCCGAACGAATACGAGAATGTTCGCGGTTCCAAGATCAATTCCAATCTCTTGGCCAAATTTCATTCCACCACCGCCGTATCGGTCTCTCCGGTGTCTACTCTCCAACATCTGGCGCCAAGCTGGCGTAGCCTAACGCAGAGATCCTGATAACCGCGTTCAATGTGATGAATATCAAATATTCTGGTTTGACCGGTGGCAGCCAGTCCAGCAACGACCAAAGCTGCACCAGCACGCAAGTCCGTTGCCTTGACATCAGCACCGCTCAAAGATGTCACACCGGAAACGATCGTGACGCTTCCCTCTACCTTTATATTTGCGCCCATCTTAGTAAGATACGGGATATGGCCAAAACGCCCTTCGTAGACGCTGTCGTGGATGGTGTTTGTTCCGTGCACCATTGTGAGTAAACTCGTGAATGGTTGTTGTAGATCTGTTGGGAATCCTGGATGAGGACTTGCGACGATTGAGGTACCAGTCAGTTCCTGAACGCTACCTGACCAAACCCGAACATTGTTTCCATCGAGCGCGATGTGTGCTCCCATATCTGTCAGTTTCGATAAAACGGGACTGAGGGCGTTATAGTCAGCTCCGATTAGTGTGATATCACCGCCGGTCGCAACTGCAGCGATGGCATAGGTGCCAGCTTCGATTCGGTCAGGCGACACATTGAACTCGCAACCATGAAGGTTGCCTACGCCCGTAACTGTGATTCTACTTGTACCTTGACCCTCAACAATGCCGCCCATCGCGACTATCAAATTGGCCAAATCGACTACATCCGGCTCCTGCGCCGCATTTTCGATGGTCGTTACACCATGGGCTAATGAGGCGGCCATCATAGTATTCATCGTCGCCCCAACGGATGGCTTATCGAGGTAGACGGAACCACCCTGAAGACCATCAAATGGAGCTTCCGCAAAGAAGCAACCGCTGTCTATCGTCCAGGTAGCACCAAGACCCCGTAAGCCCTTTTCATGAAGATCGACGGCACGGGCACCAATGTTACAGCCGCCAGGCATGGCCTGACGGACAATCCCCTGACGAGCAAGTACCGGGCCCAGTAACTGTAGGGAGCCGCGCATTCGGCTTACCAAGTGTGGCGGTGGCTCATTAAAACGACAAGCGCTGGCATCAACCGAAAGCGTTGAGTTGCCATCCGACAATGTGGCAACAGCTCCCATCGAGTTCAGAATAGCCACCAAATCGGTAATGTCTGTTATGTTTGGCAGATTATGTAAAACAGTTGTGCCAGTGGCAGCTAACAATGTCCCGGCAATCAACGCAAGAGCTGCATTCTTTGAACCAGCCACGCGAAGACTTCCTGTCAGAGGATATCCACCATCAATGACAATGTGAGGTTCATTAGTCGATGATGTGGGTTGTGTAAAAGAGACTAACGTATTGGTTGAAACTGATGGTGACACATTGAATCCGTTCGAACAGGAATAAGAGAACACGAGTGCGTTAACTGAATTGTTGCATAATCAGTTTGATGTGTCAAGACACTTGGACGCCTGCATACTTTAGCGCAGCAGCGACATCTATCTGCGGATTACGGGGTCCATATTGAGCGACGATGGATGCGGACATATAGGATGCTAATCGTCCCGTTTGTTCGTATGTGTAACCTGCCACGAGCCCGCATAGCGCTGCACTTGCAAACATGTCACCGGCTCCTGTCGTATCGACTGCTTCTGTTGGTAACGCGCCGACGGCCGTAACACCATTTGCATCTGCAAATAAACATCCGTCAGGACCCCTGGTGATGATAGCCAAATGCCCCGTCATCTGTGCCAACCACATTCCTGCTTCGAAGACATCATCCTTGCCACTGATGGCAATCGCTTCCTGCTCATTACCGAACACAATATCAACATGTGATGACAGGAGGTTTTCAAACGCCTCCCGGTGACGATCCACACAAAAGGCATCGCTCAGTGAAAATGCTACAAGCCTGCCGGCATTTCGCGCTGCCGACATGGCATGTTCAACAGCATCCTGTTGTAACTTGGTATCCCAGAGATAGCCTGTCACATAAAGAACTTTACTGTCTGCGATGGCATCGACGTTCACAAGATCAGGTGAAAAGTACTGGCTTGCCCCCAGGCACGTGTGCATGGTTCGCTGTGCATCAGGTGTTGTCAAAACCAGACAGACGCCTGTGTCTACATCTGTTTGACCAAAGTGTGGCGTCACTCCACCTGCAACCAATGCATCAGAGAGTGCTAGACCAAAGTCATCCCTGCCGACACAGCCACCAAAGGCTGCTTTGTATCCCAACTGGGCAACACCTATCGCAGTGTTTGCACCGGACCCTCCGGCTTCACGCGCAGTGATCTCAAGCGCCGCACGGCTGAGTAATCGTCGTTGGTGTTCGACAGAAACCAAGGTCATGGCACCTTTTTCAGAGCCACATTCACTGAGGAGTTCGTCCGATGTAGTCGCAAGAATATCAAACAAGGGATTACAGAGACAGTACACATCAAACATAGTAGGCAAACTCCTAACTGCTATTACGCAGTACATATAACATCGCGCACGAAAACATCAGGACGCAAACGCTTATTCCAAGCAAATACCTTAGGTGACGAACTTCGGCCCGTTCATCTCCAGCAAAAATCTGAACCCGACCTGATGCACGATACCCGGTCTCTGACTCAGACAACAAACCAATCACTGTCACCACGGCTCCGACTGGGATATATCGCACTTGTACTGCCGTGTCATCAACGTACGGCATCCTGTTACCCGATTCTCCAGGAATGTTGTTGTACGTTTTCACCGTGTTTACGCAGTGAACACGAGCGTTTGTAATGTCCAGACTGATGGACCCTGTCCCATCATCGATTATGCAAGGTATCTGATCACTTACGTCTGCGATAAGCTGCCAGCCATTGTGGCGATACTTGCGAATTGTCTGCCGGTAAGCGATAGCCATCACATCCGTGTTCGCAATAGCCAGAGCTTGTTCTACGGGTATTGCGACGCCGCGTATCTTCGTTCTTTGACCACCATCGCAAAGAGATGCAATAGACGTCCTTGGTGCAAGAAGCGGTGAAAGCTTGCTCATCGTTACAACAACTCCAATGGTGCTTCCGCCGCACAATATAGCTAACACGATTGACCAAGGAAACGAAAATCGAACCGTACGAGAAAGCGCTACATGTTTATCAACTGTTTGTACTGAAGTAGATTTGGAAGTGGAATGTGTTGAAGCCAGAATCCAAATGTCAAGATCAAACATCCCAGCAGAGGGATCCCAGTCTGCGTATCCCAGCTCTACAACACGTTGCGTAAGCGATATGGAAGAGTTCAGCAGAACTGGCCGGATACATGGAAACCCTTCCGAATCCAGTCGTGTATCCAATGAGGATTCGCTGATGTCATTACGACTAAAATGTGAGAGATACTGCTTTAAGGCTAACTTACTTCCATCATCGCTCTTAGCTCGTATAGCGCACAGATTAAGTCCGAGCACTGGAACTCGTTCATCAGCACCGAACACAGGAACTACTGGCAGGAATGACAGCACTAAGAACGTACACGCTGCAAACTGCCTTATAGTCACCGTTGGATGTAGGTCCCTACTGAATTTGGCGCAGGACGTTTATCATCTCGATAGAGGCGAGCATTGCTTCAGAACCCTTGTTACCTGCCTTAGCTCCGGCTCTATCGATAGCCTGTTCAAGTGTGTCACACGCTACGACTCCGAACGAGACATGAACACCTGTTTCCAACATGACCTGCGTTACGCCCTTGGCACATTCCGAAACAATTTGGTCGTAATGCGCAGTCGCTCCGCGCATCAGGCAGCCTAGCGCAACGACCGAATCGACCTTACCAGACTGAGCAATCTTTCGTACAGCAACCGGGATTTCCCATGCACCTGGAACCCGGATAACAGTAACAGCACTGTCATCACCGCCATGCCGACGCCATGTATCGAGGGCTCCTTCGACAAGACGTTCAGTGATGAAAGAGTTGAAGCGGGACACTACAATTGCGATACGCCCGTCGTTTGCGACGAGTGAGCCTTCAATGGTGCTGTACATAGCTTTATGTTACCAGAATCAAGCTGCTGGTCGTCTCAGATATAATCTGCTGTGCGCCACATTATGTTACGAAAAACCTTTGTTTGGCTTGTGTGGCGTGTCGTCTTCGCGATTGCTGCGTTCGCTTCGATGATCGCAATGATTATGGCAATCGCTTTCGTTACTTTTTCCTTATACGTACTGACAAGCGCACATCATCTTCTTTCATTGCCGGGAATGGCGATTCTAGCCTGTGCCATTGTGTTGATGGCCCGTGACGAGATGTCAAACATGATCGAGAGCGCTTTATGGTCGCGAGTGCAAGCCGGGGCTCTTCTTACCTGTATTTCGGGCCATGTTGAGAACGAAAGCGGATGGCTATTGTTGATGGAAAGTAAAGACCAGCAACAAGGTTTCCAGAGATTTCGTCAGTTTTTTAGCGGATACAGGCGTCCGGTCAGGGTTTTACGTGTCATCGCTTCGGACGGCGACGAGCTTTACATCGGTTGGGATTGTAAAGCGTTCCCTCTCCAAAGCAACGGACAAGTCAGATGGCGCGATGGACGATGGTATACATTCTCAAAACAGTTGTTTCCTACAATTAGGTAATGGAGTGGAATGTGCAACTGTTGTGTAAAACAAGCGTTTGATTACATTGCGATTGGCTCTGTTACACATTACTATTCCTTCAATGCTGATGTTTAGACCTTGTGTCGCTCTTCTTGTGGTTGCCCTATTCTGTCAATCCACCTCACTTGGAAAGACGATAGTTGTCCGCACACAAGTCAGGAAGGCGACCGTTCGCGTTTCCACCGCGAAACTGCGTAAAGCCCCTACTGAATCCGGGCGCACGCTGGGATTACTTGATCATGACGCGGTGCTGAAAGTCGTTGCGGCCAGGTCAGGCTGGATACAAGTACAAACCAAACGTGGAACCACAGGGTGGGTTCGACGTGATCTTGTGTCGGTTTCCACATCGACGGTTATCACTTCGAAAACCGTCAAACGGCCTACAAAAGCTTCCGACACTAAAGGCAAGCAGCAGTCTAAATCCGCACACAAAACGCCTTCTCAGCCTAAAGCAGTTAAAACGGCATCACCGTTAGCAACTCCTCGTTCAGTCGTGAAGGTAGTGGATGACAGCACTGGACAGCTACCTGAAACAGTAGAGCCAGTAAACGCTGCGGTCGCGGAGCCGATGGCGGTTGTCGACACGATTGCAGAAAAACGCTCCTCTGTTGTCGGTTTTGCTCAGGTGGTTGCCAATGCAACCAAGAACAACAGTCCCACCAGATCAACACTGATGAGCCGCGCAAATGCTCAACGAGGCACCCCCTATCGCTTTGGAACCAGTGGCGGTGGCACGTATGACTGTTCAGGTTTCACATCAGCGATGTACCGCAAAATCGGTGTGCGTTTACCGCGTACGGCAGCGGAACAGTTCGGTGTAGGTCAACGGGTAGCGAAACCGGCGCTGACAAAGGGAGACTTGGTGTTCTTCCGAAACACGGCCGGACGACGCGGTATCTCGCATGTTGGTATTTACTCTGGAAACGGGATGTTCATTCACGCCAGTTCCAGAGGGCATGCTGTAAGAACTGATACTCTCTCTACTGGCTATTACGCCAGCCACTTTGCAGGTGCCAGAAGACTAATTCGCTAGTCGATTGCGGAATCTTTACGTGTTGAAACAAGTACAATAATCAATGCGATTGAGTTACTTGTACTCTTCTTTGATAGCCTTTCTCGTATTCGGGTCTGGCATGTGCTTTGCCCAGCCGCCTGCCGAAGACCCTGAAGTCAAGATTGGGCGCGAAGCACACGAAGAGATGCTCAAGTCCGGCATGAAGCTGCTTACGGATCCCCAGCTTGTTGGACGTGTCAACAGTATCGGGACCCGACTTGCTGCGGTAGCCAACAAAACGGTCATCCCGGCAACATATGGTACTGAGAATCGCACTCCATTTGTTTATCGCTTTCATGTTGTAGATGACAAAGATGTCAACGCATTTGCATTGCCTGGAGGCTGGCTTTATGTCAACAAAGGATTGTTGGATTATGTGCAATCAGACGATGAACTTGCAGGAGTGCTTGCTCACGAAGTCATCCATGCAGCACACCATCATATTCTTAGACTGCAAAAAGAACAGGATAAGTTAAACACGCAGCTGGCGCTTGGTGCGATTGCTGCAATCCTTGCAAAAGTGCCTGCCACCGATACCGGGAATCTGGTGACGGGGCTGCAACTCGTTGCATTGCAGAAAGTGAATGGCTATTCACAGCAAGCAGAACGGGATGCTGATGGCGCCGGATTTGAACTTACGCGATTGGCGGGCTTTAACCCCGTTGGCTCGTTAACCTTTATGGAGCGTTTGGCCAGAGACCAACGTAATCGACCTGAGGTGGATCTGGGTATTTTTCGTACTCACCCGCCTGAAAAGCAACGTGTTGCTGCACTAAAGAGCAAGCTTGATGCGGCTAACATTACAATAAATCGCCGACAGACGACCAATCAGTTACGCGTGACAGTTGTACCAGCAAAGAATCAAACGGTAATTCACGAACTGCAAGTGGATACACGCGTCGTTCTAACATCCATTGATAAAGCTTACTTGTCCCAAATCGCAACAGTGTTAGACAAGGCGCTGGATACACCAACGGAGCTGTTTGATGTGACGCGGTCAGGATCCAGTGTACTTATCCGCGGGATGATTTTGTTCACGGTACGTTCCAGTGACCTTAAACTCGGTCAAAATCCAGAAAACATTGCGGATAAAGCGAAAGATGCGATCCGCGCGGCTTTGTATAAAGTTTCGCTGGATGGGAATCTGTAGTCGCTGGGTATGTTCACATATTTCCTTGAGTTTTTGCGTAAACGTCCGGCAAGTGTGTACTGGATGTGTATCCTAGGCATTCTCCTTTGGATAATCGCCCGTAACTTCGGTTTTGATTCTGGCGCACCAGCAGTGCTCTTTGTCCCTATGCTTTGTGTACTGTTTGTAGCGTCCACAAACCTCGTCCTGAGAAAGGCGTTTTCAACATCCATCAGGTCTTCGTCCAAACTGGCGTATGCAGGATGGGTATTTGCAGCCATTGATTTCGGTTGCATCGTCATGGGACTGAGGCTCACTGGCGCACTGTACTCACCTCTTTGGGTCGTTACATTCGTCGTGGTCGCAGGTGAGACTATCCTTGAGGGCAGACTTGTCGCAACTCTTACCAGGCTGGTGGCATGCTTGGCACTCTTATTGGGTACCCTTCCGACACCGCTTGAAACGCGGGAGTGGTTCAGCTACGCACTCGAAATGTTCGTCAGAATGGGATTGATTGTGGCGGTTAGTTCCGTTATGCGACGGTTACGGGTCCAAGCTGAAGTCGCCCAGTCTGAATTAGCTGCACTCCGCAGTGATCTTGCCTTGTCAGACCAACGTGCTTCGCTTTCAAGGGAAATCCATGACAGCATTGGCAATACTTTGGCAGCAACTGTATTGCGCATGGAGGTGATGAGTCGCCTTCGTGACAAAGAGGGTGACCAGCAAGCGGCTGAGCTGTTTCGGGAAGAGGCAGACGCAGTACGGCAGTCAATGCAACAGATTCGAGACTGGACGTTTCTAAATCACCCTTGGAGTGTTGATGCAACACTGTCAGAAGTTCTTAGTCGTGAAGTATCCCGCTGGTCCCGAAGAACGGGAATACGCGTCCACGTCATCGGAACCGATGTTATCGACAAGCTGGATTCGCAACAGACAATCCCAATCTTGCGAATCGTACAGGAATCACTCACAAACGCGGTTCGACATGGTGTTGGCGTAGAGACTGTGACAATTACCATCACATCTGAAGCGAATAGCATTTCAATTTCCATACGCGATGACGGGAAGAATGCTAACTCCAATCAGATTTCTGCGGGTCTCGGGATGGAATCGATGCGAGGGCGTGCAAGCTCGCTAGGTGGAACGTTGTCAACGAAGGCCAATGAGAGCGGTTATGAAGTACTCATAAACTTACCGCGTGAACGCGTATCAAATCGACAGTTTGCTCAATAAAGTGTCTACCAGGTGCTCAGCCCACATGTCATGTTCATCCTGCTTATCAAATTCGAAACGTACGCCAATCGTTTGATCTGACATCCACATGACGTCCGCTAAAACGAATACATTATTGAGACTACCAATCCCGAGCCTGCAAACAAATGGTCCGGACTGTGGAAAATTTTCATTTCGTCTGACCTTTACTCCGCCGATTCCAACGTCAATAACGTCCAGGGTATGCCAATCATCGGTAAAGATTGCTACTCCGATGGACTCGGGAGCAGCCCATCTGCGATATTGGCGTCGCTGGTTTGATGCCTGAACGACGTTGTTAACCGTCGGATAGGTTTTTTGTCGTAGTTTGCTAAGCAGCTTTAGTGCAGCATCCTGTCGATCAAACAAATCTTCAACATCATGCGTATGTTCAATCTCCATTGAAGCAATCCTTCCGCAACCATTTCGATAACGCTAACGAACAATCTTATCGGTCCGTGGTAACTTGAACCGTGGATGACATTCGTAGTGTATTAGCATTTTGTATGCCGATCACGTGGATTCTCTTGGTTAGACAGCGATCAGCACGAATACAATTTATCCCTTTGCTTTCCGTATGCATCCTTGCATTGTCTGCTTTGGTGACAGTCGTATATCTTCATAGACTTCAATACGCCTCGCTTGCCACGCTTGTAAGGAGCATAATCTCGCCAGCTATCCACGCCGACTACCTGCACCTTTGCGTGAATATGTTGGGCGGGTTGGTGGTCCTCAGTCGGGTGGAAGAGACATGTGGATGGCTACAAACTTTGTTCGTCGCTTTGCTATCGTATTGCGTCCACGTTGTTTCAAATGCAGTCATCAGCATTGTCTTTGATAACCCGATGGACATTATTGGGCTCAGTGGAATCATCTACACAGGAATCGGCTTCTACATCACAGGAAAGTACCAAAACCTGTCAATCAAAGAAAAAACATGCTTTTGGCTTTTTCTTGTATTGATGGTGATTTTGGATGTATCCATTCGCTCAATTTTCGTTCATTTGGTTGCCATGGCCGTTGGGTTGATTTTGTCAATTTTCAAACAAAAAAAGCAACGTGATTGTCTTCACCTATATTGGCCGGGTCGCTCAAACAGCAACTGATTACCGCCGTAAAGACATGAGAATCACGGTGATGCCAACGACAATTTTGAATCCATACACTGCGAATAAACGGATAATCATGATGACTGCCGGATAACATAGAGGCAATGAAGTCGACATACAAGGAGAGACTCAATCGCGTAACCTGCTTGCAGTCAATCGTTTCAAATGTCGGAACGTTGGAATCCGGTAAAGCGGAGCCGCGGGATATCGTGGTCACTGGCCTTCTCGATTTGCTCCTCGCCGTAGATGCACCGGAAACCGTGTTGATTGTCGACGAGTCAGAATCTATGCGCGTTGTCGCTTCCAATCCCAAACTGCACTCAGACAAAATAAACGTCGCCCGCCTTACAGCGGATATCGGAAACTGCCTAACCCAAAACAAGGTCCGTAGTTGCAACCTGATACGGCTTGGAGGAACCGGACCTGCAGGTAACAGACGCACGTCCCCGAGTACGGAATCCCGCTCCCATCGCGCCTTTGGAAAGACACCAAAGTCTGAAAAGACTGCCTACGTGTTGCGAAACGCACTCATTCGCGTGCCTTGCGACGCGCAGTTTATCGTCATGTCCGACTTTCGGTCACATATGTGGCGACGAAACCTCAACGCATTGATTGCTGCATGTCCCAGAGTAACGCTGGTCCACCTTGTCGATGTCGTTGACTGCGATTTCGTGATGTCAAGTGATGAACAAATCCATTTGGCAACTCAGCCTGATCCATCTCCCTGGAGTACTCCACTTGTTGACTCGATGATTCCACCATCCGATATGCATGCTTACTTGACTGCGTTTTGCGAGTTGAACGACATTAGTTTGATGGGAATAGTTGTTCAGGAGCATACGCTCGATGACATCGTATGTACTTTTGAAAGGGCCTTTGTAAATGCCTAACCCGCCTTCAAAGCCACTTACTGACCCTGCTGATTTGCTGACGCTTATTGGAAGATTTGTAGCAGGGATTGTAATGAATCTGTTTATTGTATGGAGCATCACAAAACAGAGTTGGTGGAGCGTTAGTTTGTTTACAATTGCCAGCCTGATTATTCATCGCGCTACAATTAGTCTTTACCGTAGGTTGCGACAAGAGCGAGCTGAACGCGTTGCACAACTGGAATCTGAAATGGCGGGTCTTGAGCAGTGAAGAAACAACTTTTGTCAAGGCAGCAGTTGTTCTGGTTGTTCGTAACGCGGCAAACCGTGTCATTTGGAATCCTTGTTTGGCTCACGATGATTACGCGGGCACTCCCAGATCCTCGACTTTTTTATGCTATGGTCATCTCGTGCGTCTTTTTTGCATTATTTGCCTTGACGGTCATTGTCAAAGCCGTTCAACAGAATAGAAAGAAGTCGTCATGAACGTCTTGAATGCGTTGCTGGTTGACAGCATCGGAAAGTTTGACAACGGCCGAATTGACCTGATTGACATTGGCTTACACCGGGACTTAATGTTTGACACTTTTCCGGTTGTTTGGGATGGAATGGTGCTGTTTTTTGAGCTCGAGTTAACACCGGATGTACGCGGGAAGCGCATTCACGTGTACATTACCGTGGTAGCTCCGGATTCATCCGTTGTTGGAGAGCCCGAACAGTTTCCTGTTCACTTACCAACCGTTGAGCAATACGATGGTGACAGCTTGCCCTTTGACTATAACATCCCGGCGATAACGTTGGCTGGCCCTGGTAAGTACAATATTCGTATTCATACTTCCACCGACATTCTTCGTGACGTAAGTTTTCAGGTCCACAAACGATGAAAAACAACAGCTTTATTAGTGCCGTTTTAGGTGTAGCCGTGACTATGTCGGTTTTTCGTCCCGCTCAGGCATGGGGAGGAACCGGTCATAAGTTTGTTGCAAGACTTGCGATAGCAAACTTGCCAGCCTCCGATTTCAAGCAATGGCTGTCGAAGAATGAAACATGGTTTGCTAATGCCAGTTCTCACCCGGATCGATGGCGTAACCGTGTTGATCATAGCGAGGCTCCCCGTCATTTTCTCGACACTGAAAACTTTGGTGTAGGCACGGATGCTCTACGTATTCCAAGCGACTTTGCTGCGGTTTTGAAGGTGCGAACTTATGAGCAGTTGCGAACAGATGGCGTCAATCCATGGACAATCGGTCGGGTCCGAGCGAACCTGGTAAAGGCTCTTAAGGAAAAGCGCTGGGAAGATGCCCTGGTTCAGGCGGCTTACTTATCACATTATGTAGGTGATGCCCATGTTCCATTTCATGCAACGGCAAATTACGACGGACAGCTGTCATCCCCGCCTCAACGTGGTGTCCACTCTCGATTTGAAGAAAAACTCGTTGAGCGCACAATAAAGTTTGAAGACTTGCTTGTTGGTGCCCCTGATGTACTGGCTAATCCGATAACCGATGCCATGCGTGTCTTAAACGATAGCATTAAGGCTGTGCCTGCGATACTGGCGGCCGATAAAGCAGCATCTTCGGAATCCGGTAGTACTTCTAGCGATAAGTACTACGAGCAGCTTTCTCTGACGAGTCGTGCGATTGCCAAGCAGCGACTGGAAGCAGCTGGACGTAATCTTGCTGGAGAACTGATGTCTGCATGGGAGCTAGCGGGAAGACCAGCTCCAGATCAACGGGTGACCGTTACCGATGAGTGGCTACCCTATGCTCCCCCATTCGTCCCAAGGGGAGCGCCGGTGCCGCCAGCACAACCTTTGGTTGCTGACGAAGTTCAAATTAGTGCACGAAAGAATGTAATTTCAAAGTCTCTTTACAGCAAGTTGTTGAAAAAAGATGTCACCTACAACATTGCCCTTCCGGCTACTTATGGTTCTGACAACAGGAAGTACCCGGTTATCTACCTTTTACATGGTGCTTGGGGGAGTTTCGACGATTGGAATAAGAAAACGGCTGTCGCGGCATACACGTTAGCTACAGACTTTATTGTCGTAATGCCAGATTCAAATGGAAACAGCTGGTACAACAACTCACCCGGTGCTGGAGCAGTAGAGGCATTTATAACCGATGAACTGCGTAAAGATGTAGAATCACACTTCAGAACCATTAACTCCCGTGCAGGTCGGGGAGTGGTGGGATTGTCAATGGGTGGCTACGGAGCTATACACCTTGCCACTGAGCATAATCAACTCTACTGCGCTGCCGCGAGTCTGAGTGGAGCTGTAGGTTGGGGTACTGCTACGTTTGACAAGAACTTATTGACGATGGCTAAGGACCTCTACCCTACAGATACCGATGCAAATTATCAACAGGATTCCCTCTTACCGAGTATTCTTCGTCATCTGAAAAATGGAGTATATGAAGGTCCATCTCTTTACTTCGATTGTGGAAAGGAAGATTTTCTGATTAAGAGTAATCAGGATCTCGAAGTTTCATTGTTATCGAACAATATTCCTCATGAATACTCTGAGTTCGATGGCGCACACACTTGGACGTACTGGGATGGGCACATTCGCGACGCTTTTCAGTTCATGAAGCGTCAACTCCGTAGACCGGAGAACTAAGTCAATGTTGTTAGGCTACGGGCTTGTCAATTTGGATGACATTGTCGTTGTAAACACTTTGGTTCACGATGGTAAAGCTCCTGCTGAGACCACATTACGGCAAGTTGGGGGGCCGGTTCCGGTCGCACTTCAGGCTTACACCAGATTGGGCGGAACTACTTGCTTTACCGGAATCATCGGTGATGACTCCTATGGTGATTACATCTCAGAACGCTTAAGTCAATCGATAACCGTGCCAGCATTGAACGTGTGTCCCAATGGCACTTCCAGTCGGTCGATTGTTATCATTGAACGTACATATGGCGCGCGTACCATCGTCAATATCCCGGCCACAGGTACTTGCGAAAATAGCCTACTAAGCCTAAAGGAACGCCTTTCACCCCAGACTATTCTGCATTTGGATGGACGGGATTTACCTGCGAATCTCGAGCTTGCCGCCGCTGCTAAACAAAGTGGTGCACTTGTCAGTATTGACCTTGGAACGATGCGTCCGGGACGGGAAGCATTGTTAGCCCAATGCGACATCATTCTGGCCAGTAAATCAGGTAGTGCCGGTCTCACTCCTGATTATCCGAATGACATTGAACGCCAGCTGGATGTAATGCGAAACTTTGGTGCGAGAGTGGTTGGTGTGACGTTAGCACAAAATGGAGTTGTGGTTGGTGATGCCACAACCACATACCACCTACCAGCATTTCACGTAGAACACGTAGTTGATACCAATGGAGCGGGTGACTGCTTTCATGGTGCGTTTCTTTACGCCTATGCAAATTTATATAAACATCTGGAAGATGTCATACGATTCGCACAGGCGTCGGTGGCACTAAAGATAACAGCGCTTGGTAATGATGCTGGCCACCCTACGTATTCACAAGTTATGGATTACCTCGCATCGGCATAAAGTCTCTGAAACATTCGATTTCGGCAAGTGATGCCCACTTGTGCCCGCCAACTTCACTTTTTGCGACTAGTCGGAGCGCATTGGTCGAAATTGGCTTTTCCAGCTGAACATCAATCCAATCAGTGGTGTTACGAAGCGTAATTTCTTTAACCGAAACCCAATTTGAGCCGTCTTTAGTTTCGATGACTATGCGGGAGACACGTCCGTTTTCCTGATTTTGCCGCTGGAGAAATCTGAACTTTCTGATTGATTCGTTCTTTGGAAACGTGATTGCGACCCAATGGGGATAATCATCTTCTTTCTGGGACCATGTCGTATGCCAATAGGTATCTACGTTGTTATCAACAACGTTTGCGATTTCACCTTCTCCGGGTTCCTCTGAGTCAGTAGAGACCTGAGTGGGCGCAACTGGGATTTTTTCGACAGGGACGATCGCGTCGACATTGATGGATGAAGCTTCGCTGTTTATACCAGCATTAGACGATTGCTTAGCACTTATCTGTGCCGTACCTGGTACGAACAAAGTCTTTCCTGGCTCCAGTCGTACAGGTGCTCCGTTGACTGTTACATCAAGTCGGCAACCAGGGACAACGTTCGCAAACGAAACCATTCCGCGCTCATCCCGGGTAATCGTGGGCGGATCCAACAGCGGCAGCACTTGACGGGCAGCTACGCCACTCTGCAATTTGGACTTACCCAGCGGACGCAAGGAAAACACAATGGATGCGTTCATTGGCCGGCAAATGTACTTTCCTAACGGACCGGGTCCGCACGAAGCTCCTCCAAGTCCCATCTGGAGCCAATCCAATGTGAAGAATGTCTCTTTTCGTACGGGTAACGGTATGAAGCGTTTTTCCTGACCATTCCGGTGGCGGGATGCATCCAGATCCTGTGGGACATAGTGGCTCACGCCCATTGCTACAGCTTCGCGCTCGGCAACTACAAGTAAACGCTCCCCCGTATGACTATTTCGAAGGGCAAACCAACGACAGTCTTCCTTGTTACCATTCTCCTGAGGTCGGACATAGTTAACAAAGTGCTCTTTTACTGTGGCATTCCAGAGACCAACGTCCATTGCAGACTTTCGGTCCGGGTAGCTTTCACTGGGACCTCGACCAAACCAGGATGTATCTTCAAACCCTGGTGGAAGCGCAAACTTCACACCCAGTCGAGGCAATGCGGGCATATCCCCATACGGTTCGAGATCGAATCTGACACGTACTACTCCATCCGGGAAGATGTGATACGTGCCTTTGTTCACGAACCCTGCTGACTTTCCGCCGTGAAAGTCGATTTCTGTGCTGACAACAACTGCACCGGTTACCGAATCAACCTTATGTCTGAAGTAATGTGCAGATGGATTAAGGGCTGATAAACCAGAATTTACATATGCATCGCGCAGCCAAATGTCATTGTCAGTAAGAGCACGATAAGTATTCAGATTTACACCATCACCCGTTAGGTAGTTTTGTCCCCTTACGGTCAATGACTTCAATATCCCTTGCGTCCGGTCAAAGGTGACACGAACTTTTGTCTTTGTGTTTGTGAATACGATTGAATTGCCTGCGGTTGTGACCGACCATGACCGTTTATTTGATGGCTGGAGTGGCCATGTAAAAGATGTCTTTTCCTTTTTCCGTATAAGAAACTGCTGCCATGCGACTTCATGTCCAACCGCTGCGTATCTCGTAGCTGCCTTTTCTAGGACCCGAATCGTAACAAAGGCCTCCTGACCACTGGACAATTTTGGGCTAGGTAAATTCAGTGTAGCAGTTGTAGTACTCAAGGGTTCACAAGAGACTGTTGGAATGGTACCAGAAGCCGTTTTGCGGCCATCGACACTAATCTCCCATGCAAATCGATAGCGATTCAAATTCGTAAACGAATTATAATTTTGTATCGTTATTGTTCGTCCGTCGCTTCCCAACTGGATTGCAACAGGTTGGTAACACTTTTTAACTTCATAAAGCTTGGGGGTAACTTGTCGGTCTGGAGGCACTAAACCATTACACGAAAAGTTTCCATCGTTAGGTTTGTCGTCAAAATCACCACCATAGGCAAAATACCATCCTTTGCCATCAGGTCGTTTTTTGCGCAAACCTTGATCAACCCAGTCCCAGATACAGCCACCCATGTTGCGCGGGCTTGAGCGAAACGCGCTAACATACTCCTGAAGATTGCCGACAGCATTACCCATCGCGTGAGCATATTCACAAACATAAAACGGCTTCTCTGACTTTTGCTTTCCAGCATTTTCTACGTAAGAAACATCCGGATACATCACTGAATCTACATCGGCTACAACGTTGTATCGTTCATAGTGCACCGGTCTTGATGAATCAACTGAATGAAGCCACTTGGATGTCAAAGCAAAATTGCTACCCGGACCGGCTTCGTTTCCAAGAGACCACATGACGACACATGGATAATTTTTCCTGGTTTCGTACATCCTGACAGTTCGGTCGAGGTGAGCTTGTTCCCAAACTGGATTGTTGCCCAGTGAGCGCTCGAACGTGTAGCCCATTCCATGGGACTCAATGTTTGCTTCATCAACGACGTATAAGCCATACTCGTTACAGAGATCGTACCAGCGGCGGTCATTTGGATAGTGAGAATTACGAACACAATTGATGTTGAACTTTTTCATCAACTGAATATCCTGAATCATCCGAGCGATGGATACCGTCCGCCCTGTATCAGGATCATGTTCGTGCCGGTTTACGCCTAGTAGCTTTACGGGCCGTCCATTAATTTTGAATATTCCGCCCGCCGTTTCGATTTTGCGAAAACCAGTCTTTACGGAAACAAACTCAGTGAATGTCCCATCCACCTTTATCGCGAGGACAACGCTATACAGATTTGGAGTCTCGGCGGTCCATTTCAATGGATTCTTCAGCGAAACAGATAATCGTGTTGTCTCCCTTTCGTTTCCGTTTGTAATGACCGTGGTATTTGCCAATGATTCGGCGACACGCTTACCTTTTGCATCATAAACAGCCATATCAATCCGAACAGATTTGCGACTGGATGTTGTATTCGTCAAATCCAACCCGACATCTAAACGCGCATTTGTATATCTGTCATCCAAATCCGTTTTTACATCGATGTCTTCAACAGTAACACTTGGCATCGCCCTGATTGTTACATCGCGGAAAATGCCTGAGTAACGAAACATATCCTGGTCTTCAAGGTAGCTACCATCGCACCAACGGTAGACCTGAACTGCAAGAACATTTGTTCCTTTGACCAAGTAATCGGTAATGTCGAACTCTGCCGGTCCCTTACTGTCCTCTGAATAACCTACTTTACGCCCATTAAGCCAGACCCAGAATGCACTATAAACCCCATCGAAGCGTAGACGAATCCTTTTTCCTTCAAACGAGGCCGGGATGGTAAACAGTTTTCTGTAGCTGGATGTCGGGTTGTAGCGCTCGTCGACAACGGGTGGCTTTGCGGGGAACGGGTAGGTGATATTGGTATAAATCGGAATCCCAAAACCGTACAGCTCGACGCATGATGGAACGGGTATTGTCTTCCAAGTACTGTCATCAAAACTCGGTTGATGAAAGTTTGCAGGCGCATCTGTGGGGCGGCTAGTCCAGCTGAATTTCCACTTACCGTTTAGCGACCGTAGCCACGGACTCTTTTCTGGTTGAACGGCCACCGCATCTTCGATACGTGCATACGAGGAAAACTCTGACCGGGGTTCCAGCTTATTAATTCCAAGAACTGATGGATCCTGCCAGGGTGGAACAGTGGATTGCTGTGCGTTTGCCGGGGCACACAGCAACACTGCTGCCATCAGATACATTCCGATCAGTCCATAAAGCCACTTCATGGCTTCAGTATATAATGATGCGTCTTTCCGGACCTATCAAATAACGGTATTGGTCAGTGTCCCCAGCCCCGACATCGATATATTAACAACATCACCGGACGTCATTGTGTATGGCAAATCCGGAACAATTCCCGTTCCGCTCATGAGGAACGCACCATAGGGAAAATCGAGTTCTTTATAGAGCCATCCAACAAGGTCATCGACATGGCGCTTCATGGTCGCGGTCGATGCTGTTCCATCGAAAACGACCTCGTTGTTTCGTTCAATACGCAGGGCAATATCGATTGCGCGTAAATCGGGTAGGTTGAAGTTAGCATCCAGTAGGCGGATAAAAGGTCCAATCGCACAGGATCCGTTATAGGACTTGGCCTGTGGTAAGTACAAAGGATTCTCCCCTTCTATACTCCTGCTGGATACATCATTTCCTATCGTTGCTCCGATGATATGTCCACAGTTGTTTGCCACGAGAGTCAGTTCAGGCTCCGGAACATCCCATGAGGAATCTTTGCGGACACGGATGCGCCCCAAGTGTCCTGTCGCTCTCCATGATGATGCTTTGAAAAACAACTCAGGACGATCTGCATCGTAGACGAGGTCATAAAAGTCTCCCCCCTGCTTCGACTCTTCCATGCGTGCATCACGAGAACGCTCATATGTGACCCCGCTTGCCCAAATCTCCTGCTTGTCGATGGGAGCAAGCAAAGTGGAGCCTGGTGGCAATCGAAATGATGTCAGTGTAGCCAGCACGTAATCGAGTGGGTCTTCGGAACAGAGAATGTCGTCAAGGGTTGCATCTAAAACGCGCTCTGTTCCATCAATGTTAACCGACCAAAGTAAGTCGCCTTCATGCGATCGCCATTTTCTCAGTTCCATGTTTGCTCCCAACCGGTTCAAACCGGCTTACGTATTCGTTTCCTAAATGATGACAAGATCGGTACTACTGCGGGTGCGATAAACATCAATAGGCGAAACATCCCCCAAAAGCCCTTACGTCCAGGCTGCCTGATTCGTTTGACCAACCCGACTAGCTTGTTGCCTGTAATGACAATCGACACCAATTTCCTGATTGAAATCCATGACTTAGGTGTCGTTTTACGCCGGCGTAGCAGTATGCCGACCGCTGCTACATTTGCTCCAATTGCTGAAAATGCGGCGGTCGCTCTCTGAAGCAGCTTCCCAAATGTGTCGACTACATCCGTTACGATACGGATAAGTCTGCCGACAGGTTGCAGCACACGCCTGAGGGGACTGAATGTAAGTGCAAGTGCAAAGCCTGCCGTTAAGATGGCGACGATTTGTAAACAAAACAAAATGACGATTACTGTATTCATTGTTGTATTGCTTTAGTTAGTACCGCTTCACTTAGGTTTGTGTTCCAAGAGGCAATGGCGCTGATGTACAACTTTACCGCCTGATCATTGCCTCGCTTCGAAAGTTGTTGCGCAAGCTCAAGGCGAGGAGAAAACATGGCTGATTTACCCAGTTTTGCACTTGCAACGAGGCATGTTGATGCTGCAACCGTGTCACCCTTCGATATAAATGTAAGACCTTGCTCCTGTTGGAGGTCATGCCATGATCGTTGATGTTCTGCGGCATTACCGGATTCTCGCTTCAATGCAGATTGAAGGACACTGAGTGACTCATCCAGCTTCCCACCAAGTCTGAGAGCCGCACCGATTTTTGCCTGGATCTCGCCAGAAGGTCGTGAGGTTACCGGGATGCGTCTGTAGATTGAAATCGCATCGTTGAACTTTCCCCGTAGCACGGCAATGTCAGCCTTGAGTTCAACCAATTCCCAATCCTGCGTATTGGCAGGTAGAGAATCCAGAGTGGCCGCAGCATTGTCGATGGCTCGTCGTGAAACGTTCCCTGTAGTCAGGTTTGCACGTACCAGATGAACCCGTACCAGATTCTTTCTGGCTAACCTTTTGAGCGACTCATCTTCCAGGGACTCCCATGCCTCTGCTAAAACACTGGTGACACCTCGATACGTCGTATCTTCTGCAATTGCTGGATAAAGCAACCCGATGATGTCTCCAGCCGGAACTTCTTCCAGTAACAACAGCAACTTCGGAGTCGCCGATGGTCCCATACCTTCATAAGCAATCTGAGACACAAGCTTCTGGATGGTGGATATCTGACTTTGGGACAATGGAGGCTGAATCATTCGATTAATTGACATCCTTCGCAAATGGGTTCGTGCGGTTATAATATCGGACGAGATAGTTAGTTAGTTTGCAACGAAATTTGCCTCGGGAAAAGTGGTTGGCATAATGCGACGCGTACAGGATATTTTTGGTCGATTCACACGAAATCTTGGGATTGACCTTGGCACTGCAAATACATTGGTACACGTCCATGGCAAGGGAATTCTTGTTCGTGAGCCGTCAGTAGTGGCTGTTGATTCCAAGACCGGTCAAATCTTAAGTGTCGGCGCAAATGCAAAGCAAATGCTTGGTCGCACTCCGGGGCACATTAAAGCGGTACGACCACTCAAGGACGGTGTAATTGCGGACTTTGAGCAGACTGAAGCGATGTTGCGCTACTTCATTGATCGCTCCACTCGTAGGCAGTGGTGGACAGCACCTCAGGTCGTTGTTGGCATTCCGAGCGGTGTTACTGAAGTAGAGCGTCGCGCTGTGCTTGATGCGACACGTAAAGCAGGTGCACGGGATGCTTTTGTTGTCGAAGAGCCTATGGCTGCTGCTATCGGCGCGGGTCTTCGCGTTGAAGATCCTTGTGGCTGCATGGTGGTTGACATCGGTGGTGGTACCACTGAGGTTGCCGTTATCAGCCTGGCCGGCATCGTGACCAGTCAGAGTGTCCGTGTTGCTGGCGAGAAGATAGATGAAGCCATTGTTAGCTTTGTCAGGCGGTACCACGGCATGTTGGTCGGTGATCGTACCGCGGAAGAAATCAAACTCACGGTTGGATCTGCATTTCCATTGGAAGAGGAAGTCTCGATGCAGATTCGTGGGCGTGACCTCATCAGTGGCCTACCCAAACAAACCACTCTGACCAGTGTTGAAGTTCGCGAAGCAATTGGTGAACCGATTGCACAGATTGTTGAAGCGGTGAAGCAGGCGTTGGAGCGAACCCCTCCTGAACTCGCTGCGGACATCATGGATACGGGTATTTGTCTGGCTGGCGGAGGTGCATTGCTACGCGGTCTCGATGAGCTGATTCATAGGGCTACGGACATGCCGGTTTTTATTGCAGATGATCCGCTTACTTGTGTGGCAATGGGATGCGGAAAGATTCTGGATGAAGTTGAGCGGGTCCCGGCACTCCGCCACGCACTGATTCACGCTAACAGTTAAATCCGATCGTGATACGTCCTGCAAAACCTGCTTCTTCGCCCATCGGCCAGAAACGTTTTTCAGCGCTGGTTTTTGTTCCAGTGGGTCTTGGTTTGATTTTTCTGATGGCTACCCTGCAGGCCCGCAGATCCGGACAATCCAATCTGGTCATCGACTCCGTAACATTCATTGCGAGTGCAGTGGCAACATCTGGACGGGATGCCTTGGACTGGGCAAGCAGAATGAGACAGTCATTGACAGCTGGCTCCGATTTGCTGATTGAGCGGGACAGGCTTTTGGCTGAAAACGGTCAGCTACGACTAAGAGTTGAGCGACAGTCGCAAATCGAAGCTGATTATGTCAACTATCGAAACATCCTCGGAATGCCTACTCTCAAGCAGGATGGCGGCGTCGTAGCCGATGTAAAATTTTGGTACCCGTCAACAGAAAGTGCATCGATATCCATCGACAACCGTGCTCGCAAGATTGTCCGCAACAGCACGATACGGACAACACAGGGATTGGTTGGCAAAGTCGTCATCACGGGTCCCCTGTTTGCAAAAGTCAGACTGCTTCAGGATCGGGATTCGCACGTCGGTGTTAAAGTGCTACGAAGTGGCACATTTGTCGGTACAGGCGTACTGGATGGACGTGGCTCAAATAAGGAACCGATTTTACATTTTGTACGTCCAGAGCTGATGCTTGCTCCTGGCGATCAGGTTGTTACCAGTGGTGAGGGTGGAGTGTTTCGCAGCGATATTCCCGTTGGTGTCATTCGGTCTACATCCCTTGGCGCTGGCGGTACCGAACGGATAGCAATCGTTGCACCCTATGCGGAAAATCCTGTTACGATTCGCACTGTCATCGCATTACCACCGCTAAGTGGATCGGACACTATCGAGGATAAGCGATGAGATGGCAGGACTGGATGGCTGCACTCGTCGTCTTATTGTCTGCTGGTCTTCAATCATCGATGACAGTGGCAGTCGGCATCGCCCCTCTTCTCAACCTGCCGATGATAGCGATTGCGTTACTTTCGACGTATCCCAGATCAAATGTACATGTTCTCACTGTCGCAATTTGTTTGACACGTGTTGCAATCGGAACAGAAAGTATTCCGGTCACATTATTCCGAAGTGTTTTGGCAACCTACTTGTCCATCAAAGCAGGGCTTAGTTTGATGAATCACGGGTGGTTGCTTGCAGTTGTTACAGTGTCTGCCTGCGTATTGATAGACATCATTGCTGCAATTGTTGCTCATCCCAAATACGTTGGAACGATGACATTAACTGAGATTACGGTTTCTGTGGTGTTTAATGCAGGTATTACTCTGCTCTGTGCTATTCCAATCGAGATCTTTTGTCGGAGAAGGCACATTCATGGGTTTTAGGCTTTTGGAGAATTAATGTCAAATCTTAGGTTCATCCCCCTCGGCGGTGTCGGCGAAATTGGTAAGAACATGTACGTCTACGAGGTCGACGATGAGCTTCTCGTGGTGGATGCAGGACTCATGTTTCCCGACGAAAGACAGTTTGGCGTCGACATCATTGTCCCGGATATTCGCTACCTGGTGGAAAATCGCGACCGGATTCAGGGAATTGTTATCACGCATGGTCATGAGGATCACATTGGGGCTCTCGGACATGTAATTGCTACTTTGGGGAATGTCCCCATTTTCGCTCCCCCATTGGCGGCAGCGATGATCAAGGGGCGGCTGCAGGAACGTCGGGTGCTTGACAGCACGACAATTACGGCATTTGGTCCCGATGATGTGGTCAAAATCGGTGGCTTTGAAATTCATCCAGTGCGTGTAGCCCATTCAATACCTGATGCATTTGCACTGGTAATCAGGACTTCAGCCGGAACGGTCGTTCACACGGGTGACTTTAAGCTAGACCAGACGCCAGTAGATGGTCAAACATTTGACTTACCTAAGCTCTGTCACCTTTGTGAGGAAGGTGTTCTGGCCATCGTTAGTGACACGACAAACGTTGAACGCCCGGGGTTTGTGCCAAGCGAACGAATCGTTGCCGAGTCCTTTCAAAGGATCATCGCAGAAGCCCCTGGCCGTGTTATCATTGCGTCCTTCGGGAGCCAGATACATAGAATGCAGATGGCCATTGATGCATCCAGGCGCTACAGTCGTAAAGTAGCCGCGATGGGCCGGTCTATGGTTCAAAACATCGATATCTGCGTTGATCTTGGCTACATCAATCTTCCGGATGAGATACGTGTAAAGCCAGAAGAAATCGATGACATAACAGACAAAAACCTGACGATTCTTACTACGGGTTCACAGGGTGAACCGTTGGCTGGATTGTCAAAGATGGCAAATGGTGACCATCGCTATGTAACGGTAAGAAAAGGCGACACAATTGTTCTTAGTGCAACCCCTATTCCAGGTAATGAAACAGCGGTTTGGACGATTGTCAACAAACTGGTGGCACTCGGGGCCAAGGTCATTTACGAAGGAATGATGCCAGTCCATGTGAGTGGACATGGTTATGCTGAAGAACTCAGACTTGTCCTCAACCTGGTAAACCCTCAATATGTTATTCCCGTGCATGGTGAGCAGCGAATGCTTGCACTGTATGGCCGAAACGCTGTCGACATGGGCTGGTTGCGTGATGATGTTTTCGAGCTTGCAATCGGTGATGTCCTTGAACTGAATGAAGTGCGTGGACGAATCGTTGACAGAGTCGCGTGTGGATCCGTCATGCTTGGACAACGCGGAATGTATCCTGTTCATGAAGTCGTCATAAAAGACAGACAGTTCCTTGCAGAGGGCGGATTTGTTGTGTTGTCCATGGTTGTCGATCGTGAATCTGCTGAGTTGATTGGTGGACCCGAGGTTGTGTCACGGGGCGTGGCCTTTATGGAGGACGAGACCGATCTCGTTCTTGAGATTATAGATACGGTTGCTGGAATCTTTGCAGAATCAGACCCGGATGATATCCGCATGGCTGAAAATGGTGGCGATACGGGACAAAGTAGTCTCCCTGGAGCAATTCGTCTGCAAACCCGAAAGCTGATTGAAAAACGGACTGGTGTACGAACCAATGTTCTCTCAACCATAATCTATGTCTAGATGCGATTTGATTCCCTGGCTTGTTGAGTCAGGGAACGGCTTGTATAAGTCTCTCGATCACCTTGTTGAAGATGTTCTCATCCCAGAGGGGCTACAGGATTCGGATGCCCCTTTACCTGCCACTCACCTTGATCGGCTGATTAGCGTCGGTCTTGTATCCATAGTGACAGCATCACAGGAAATTTGGAATTCGAAAACCAGGTTCGCTGTTACAGAGAAGTTAGCTTTTGGATGTTTGGATACATGGTTTGTTATGACTCAGCATTGGGGAGCCGTTAACATACTTCACAGCAGCCATGTAGCCGTGGAGTCATTCTGGGATCAGCGTAGCCTGATAGGCGTTGGTTTTGGTCACCTGCGGCGTAGCTCGCCATGTGTTAGGGCAGAGCTGAACGATTCAGGGCTGTTTGTAACTGGAACCGCGCCATGGATTACTGGCTCATCCTGGCTGTCTTGGGTTGTTTATGGTGCCACACTTCCCACCGGAGATCACGTCTACTTTCGTATTCGACATCTCAGTGCAGACGGATACTCTATTGGCAAACCGCAGGAGCTCGCAGCGGTAAAACGCACTGATACGCGCGAAGTGTCGCTCAAATTTACGGTTGAATCCGACAATATCGTTTGTATCCGACCACAGAATGTTCTATCGAACCAGGATGAATCAACATTGATTACTTCGATGGCACCGATATTGGGACTTACAGCACGATGCCTGGCTGACTGGGAACAGGAAGTTAAGCCTGATAATGTCGCGGTGTTCAAGTCACTCACGGCGGCGTTTACGCGATTGCGTGATGATACTTACAAAATGCTCGCCGAGCTCGAAGCCGTTCCTGTATCAGAGCGACTCCGAGCACGTGAGAACCTGCATACGTTGCTGGAAACAATCATCCACATCTGGTCGCTGTCATCGGGCGGTCAATCAAACACTCGTGGAATGATCGTCATACGCCGTCGCCAAGAGGCGGCTTTTTTCAGATTGTTCCAGCAAACGAAGTTGCTTCGAGACGCGGCGATTGCATCGGCGATGGACAGGATATCCGCTTAATTTAGCGATTCCGCCTCGCTTATCCGCCATACCGAACCCGAAAAATCATCGGTTACATACAAGGCTGCATCATTGCCAAGTGTGACGCCAACGGGGCGTCCCCAGACTCCTTTATTGTTGACGACAAACCCGGTCATGAAGTCCTCATATACCCCCGTGGCTCTACCACCGGATAGAGGCACTCGGACCACCTTGTAACCCGTTCGAACTGACCGGTTCCATGACCCGTGTAATGCGACGAAGAAAGAATCATGAAATTTTGGTTGGAGACCATTATTTACGTAGCACAAATCTAGCGCAGCGGAATGACTCTGGAGCAGAACATCCGGGATGAGTACTTTTTGTGCCAGTTCCGGTTTCTTCCCTGCATGGCGAGGATCCTGGTTTGCGCCTATGTAGTAGTATGGCCAGCCGTAAAAACCGCCGCGCTCAATATGTGTCACATAGTCCGGTACAAGGTGGTCTCCAAGGCCATCGCGCTCGTTGACTGCAGTCCAAACTTCACCAGTCTTTGGATGTATCGCGAGACCAACAGGATTTCTTATCCCTGATGCGTAGATACCCTTTTCAGCTCCTGTGGATGCATCGTACTCCAGTACAGTTGCACGCCGGAACTCATTTTTGTTCACCTCAGGATCATCAACATTTGAGATGGAACCCACCGAAACATATAGGGTTTTGTTGTCTTTTGTAAGAGCGAGATCACGTGTCCAATGTCCCCCGCCCCGCAGCTGTCCGCCACCAGGAATATTATTGATAAACATCGATGGGGTTTCACTGGCGACAAGATCGCCGTTTGAATACGGGACTCGCACTACAGAGTCCGTATTTGCAATGAGTAGATACTTGGGCTTGTTTCCATTTGGATAAAACTGTAAGCCAAATGGGCGTGTGAGACCGGACACAAACGTGGACTTGACATCGAGGACGCCATCCTTGTTGCTGTCTCGAAGTACAACGACTTTACCAGTGTAGCTCTCAGTCACGAAGAGATCTCCGTTAGGAGCAGTCACGATGACACGCGGTTGTGCAAGATTGCTGGCAAACTGGGTCACAAGCAAGCCACTCGGGACTATTGGCAATGCACCTTCCGGTCGGGCAACGCGCGTGGGGCCATTGTCTACACTGGGTGTGTCGTTGGGTCTTGGTAAATCAGCAGGAGTAATTCGCCTCGTGACTCCGGGCCGGTCAGTGGTCCAGTCTCCTAAAGCGGACTGCCCAGTCAAAACATCAGGAAGTCCGGCAACACCTGCAGAATAGATGATGGCGCAGGCGACAGCGGTAAGTATTGGTCTCTTCATGTAGATTACTTTACCTAATTTGCCTGATTCGAATAAATGGTACTATTCCTACTGGAGAACAATGACTTTTACAGCAAAAGAAGATTATGGGTTACGGGCGGTACTTGATATCGCAATCCACTCAAAAGGTGAGCCTGTACAAGCAAATGAGATTGCCAGCCGTCAGAATATTCCCGACCAGTTTCTGGAGCAGGTCATAGCGCAGCTTCGCAGAGCGGAGATTGTACGCTCGATTCGCGGTAAGAGCGGCGGGTACTTCCTGAATCGTACGCCAGAGTTAACGTTTCTGGGTCAGATTTTACGGGCGCTTAGTGGGTCATTGGTACCTGAATCGCTCATGGATCCTCAGCGGGCCACCACATCGGAGGGGCATGCTGTTGTTAGTATCTGGCGAAACATAGACAGTCAGTTGAGATCGCATTTGGATGATGTCTCTATTGCTGACGTCATTGCAGGGATAGATGGCAGCGACTCATCGTTTATGATGCACATTTAGTTTGAGGATAGGAATACGGATATGCCAATTTACAACAACGTCACAGAGTTAATCGGCAACACACCTATTGTTCGTCTGAACAAATTGGTGAGCGGATTGGATGCAGAAGTTTTAGTGAAGCTTGAATACTTGAATCCTGGATTGTCTGTAAAGGACAGGATTGGTGTGAATATGATTGAGGAGGCCGAGAAGAGTGGTCTGATCACTCCCGGAGTGACCACAATCATTGAGCCAACCAGCGGGAATACAGGTATTGCTCTCGCATTTGTCTGTGCCGCTAAGGGTTACAAGTTGATTTTATGCATGCCGGATACCATGAGTACAGAGCGTAGAATGCTGTTGCGGGGGTATGGAGCATCTATTGAATTGACTGAAGGCGCAAAGGGCATGCGCGGTGCAGTGAACAGAGCGCTGGAGCTTCATGAAACTGACCCTAAAAACACATTTATTCCGCAGCAGTTTGAGAACGAAAACAACCCGGCAATACATGTCAGGACAACGGCACGGGAGATTGTACGCGATCTGGATGGACAGCTGGATATTTTTGTGTCAGGTGTCGGCACCGGTGGCACCATTACTGGAGTAGGCTCTGTGCTGAAAGAAGAGATCCCTGGTGTGCAAATCGTGGCCGTGGAGCCGTCCAGCTCTCCAGTAATCTCCCAATCACTTGCACAAATCCCCATTGCTCCTGCACCACATAAAATCCAAGGTATTGGTGCCGGTTTCATACCAGGCGTTCTCAATACATCACTGATTGATGAAGTGATCACTGTAAGTAATGAGTCTGCCGTTGAAACAGCCCGGGATGCAATGCAACGGGAGGGATTGGCCGTCGGTATCAGTTCGGGTGCAGCAATCTGGGCTGCTATCGAGCTGGCTAAACGACCTGAGAATAAGGGTAAGCGAATCCTTGCAATTGTGCCATCGAATGCTGAACGCTATCTCTCGACCATTTTGTTTGAGCATTTACGCTAGTTTTTGTAATAATTGTATGTCTCCGTGCGATTAGTAAATGTGTTTGGTTTTGAATAGCACCAGAGGGCACTATGTGCTACAATCGCCGGGTTGTTAGAAGTGGCATCCAGTGTGATGCTGCTCCCTGCTCGCTGGACACCAGTGAGCCGCGACAGACCATAGGGAGGGTGTATGAACGTTTCATACGAAGCAATGTTCTTGGTTGATTCAGGACTTGTTGACGAGCAGATCAAAGCTGTCGTCGAAAAGTTCACCGGAGTCATCACAAAGAACGGTGGAGAGATTGTTGACGTGGATGTATGGGAGCCCCGTAAGCTCGCATATGAAGTCAAGGGACGTGAGACTGGCCGTTTCATTCTCATCAACTTCAATTCGTCCGCAGCTGCTAAGAACGAGTTGGATCGTATTTTTGGAATCGCAGATGAGATTCTTAGAAGTATGATCATCCGTCAGGACCCACGGGCAGATGTTCGTCCATCGCGTGCACGCGCTGCAGAAGCAGAACGTCGTGAGCGTGAGGCAGCGGCTCGTGCAGCCAGTGTTGCGGAAGCGGTTGTCGTTGAACCAGCGGTTGTTGAAGCACCAGTTGTTTCCGAACCGGCTGAGACATCCAGCGAAGAAGCATAGTGCCTTCCATCGTGCTGTTTGGTAGCCAACGCTGCATCATAGATGCATCAATCAACTTAGGAGACAAAGAAATTTGAACCGTGTGATTTTGATTGGCCGCTTAACTGCCGATCCAGAAGTGCGCTACACACCGAATGGTGTTCCCGTTGCAAGTATGCGTATTGCCGTAGACCGGCCGCAGTCAAGTGAATCACGTGCCCAAGGGCAGGATAAACAGACTGACTTTATAGATTTGACCGCTTGGCGACAGTCGGCTGAATTTGCTGGGAAATATCTTGGCAAAGGACGCTTGATTGCTGTTGAAGGGAAGCTTCAAATCGAAGAGTATCAGGCACAGGATGGAACGCGTCGAAAGGCGGCGAAAGTCGTTTGTGACAGCGTCCGCCCATTGGATAGGGCTCGTGATAGTAATGACTCTGGAGATGGTGGGTATTCTCAGGAACGCCAGCCATCGAGTGGTTATTCACAGCGTCCTCCGGTAAACATGCCTACATCATCGGGATTTGATGAAGACGATATAAGTGATCCGTTTGCAGAGTAAACGGATTGTGAGGTGACTATGTCAGCAATGAGACCAGCAAAAAATCGAAAGTTTAAGAAGCCGAAGCGCAAGGTTTGTTTCTTCACTGTCAATAAGATTGAGTTTATTGACTACAAGAACATCCAGCTGTTGCGACGGTTTATCACAGACCGTGGAAAGATTCTTCCACGTCGCACAACGGGAACGAGTGCAAAGTACCAGCGCATGCTTTCACAAGCAATTAAGCGTGCGCGTGAAATCGCACTTCTTCCTTACGTTGCCGATAACCACTAGTTTAAACTAGAAACAAACAACGCGGAGGCTATATTCCCTGAATATAGCCTCCGCTTTTTGTTTGCCGTATCTATGAGGGTTCTGCTCTGCTGATAATTCTCAGCAGAGCAGAGCACAACCTACTTACGTGTTGATTTGATTAGTTCCAGCAAATCCGCCGGTACAGTCTTCAGTACAGATGTAGCTTCGACGATATCAACACCAACGACGTTGGTCCCGACCAGTGCCGCCATCTTGCCGAACTCACGGTTGTTTACCAATTCAGCGGCCTTCATGCCTACACGCATACCAAGAACACGATCAAACAGCGTAGGAGCTCCTCCACGGTGAACATGTCCTACAACTGCATGACGACTTTCCCAGCCAGTGCGTTGTTCGATTTCGTTGGCGAGGTATTCGCCTACATTCCTATTTGACAGGTTTACATGACCGAAGGAATCTACAACGGCCTCTGTATCGCCCATTGGAATTTCAGTTCCCTCTGATGCAACTACTAAGGCATATTTTTTGCCGCGGGCACGTACGCTGTTAAGATGTGCACACATTGCCTCAACGTCAAGCGGCTCTTCGGGAAGTGTAACCCAATCTGCCCCCCCCGCCATGCCAACGTACCAGGCTACCCAACCTGCATGACGTCCCATCACCTCGAGCACGATAACCCGACGGTGTGAACGAGCCGTGTCGCGTAGACGATCTATTGCGTCAAGCCCGACTCCTGCAGCTGTATCAAAGCCAAACGTAAAGTCGGTACAGCTCAGATCGTTATCCATGGTCTTCGGTACACCTACTGTCGGTACGCCATGTTTCGAATACAGCTTTGCAGCAACACCAAGTGTATCTTCGCCACCACATGCAACAATCGCATCAAACTTTGCAGTTTTGATGTTGTTGAGGACGGCGTTCAGGTCATCTTCATTCTTGAAAGGATTCGTACGGGATGAACCAAGCATTGTTCCACCCTGGTAAATGATTTCTTCAACATCGGTCAGTCCGAGAGGTTCATAGTTTGCTTTTACCAACCCCTTCCAACCTTCTTGGATACCAACAAATTCAAAGCCCAAGTCGATACCACGGTAAACAACACCCCGAATGGCAGGATTAAGTCCAGGACAATCTCCACCACCCGTCAAAATTCCAACTTTCATTCACTTCCTCCACTAAATGTCTTTCGCGTGCGGAACCAGTAATCCATACTTACCATCAGCACGACGATACAGGAGTCTGATTTCTCCTGAGTCAATATCTTGGAATAAAAAGAAGTCATGTCCTGACAGCTCCATTTCCAAGACTACTTTGTCTAATTTCAGGCGACGAATCGGAAAGTGCTTCTCACGAACCACCAGTTCATCACGGTTTCGCTCAGGTGAAAGCGGAGCCTGATATTTGGCTAACTGTAATTCCAACACCTCGGCTGCTGAAAACACGGCATCACGAATCGTCGAACCTAGCTTTTCCGAACGGACAGTCATTCCGTCAGCAACGATTACAAGTTCTGCCTTGAACCAATCACTTTTCTGACGGATTGAGACGGTAGATGCATCCGTTCTTACAAACCGGGCTGCCAGAACATGCATACGATCGCGTATTGCATCTGCATCGCCTGAATCAATCAACACCTCGGAATCTATAACAGGTTGAATCATCTACCTATACACCGTTGCCACTGCGTGTGCGGCAATACCATCGCCTTGACCTATTGCTCCCAATCCTTCATTGGTGGTTGCCTTAATGCTGATGTTGTTCAGTGGTATCTCTAAAAGACTGCTGATATGCGTGCGAATTTCTATAGCCTTTGCCATTACCTTTGGAGCTTCTGCAATAACTGTCGCATCTATGTTTCCAACCGTCCAACCATGACTCTTTAAGAGATGATTGACTTCGGTTAAAAATTCAGAAGATGGACGTCCTTTATGTGCTTCATCGGATGGAGGAAAGTGTACGCCAATGTCGCCTAGCGAAGCGGCGCCCAAAAGGGAATCACAGATAGCATGCAACAGTACGTCTGCATCTGAATGGCCGAGAAGCCCAACCCTGCTGTCCTCAAAGTGAATACCTCCGAGGAAGCATAATCTATCCCGGTCTGTCCGATGGATATCATAACCAAAACCGGTTCTATATTCTCTTTGTGTTGATTGCATCATTGCTTGCTCAGCATACTCAATATCATCCGCATACGTTACTTTGATGTTGTTACGATGACCGGCTACGTGAATGACGGGATTGCCAGTTAGTGTCGCCATGTGCGTGTCATCAGTAACCTCGATACCCAATGACTGAGCTTTCGCTCTACCGTCCCGCCAAATATCTCTACGAATCACCTGAGGTGTTTGTAGAGAGAAGAGGTCCGTTCGGTCTACACGTTCCTTCTCACATTGTTGGCTCGATCGTACGATTGTTTCGACAACAGGGAGAGAGAGACAAGCACAGACATTCCCGCGTGCTGCCCGGCAAACACGATCAATCAGTTGAGGTGTGATGAGCGGTCTCGCTGCATCATGTACTGCGATAAACGTTGTATCAACTGACTTACATGCATTTTCAACGGATTCCATTCGGGACATTCCGCCTAAAATGATACCTATTGGTTTGCGTAAATTTATTCCCGAAACCAGTGACGTCAACTTGTCGATGGACTCCTGGCGGGTAACCAATGTCAAACCACTAATTTCCTGTGCTTGGTCAAAAGCTTCAATGGACCATTGTAGGAGTGGCTTTCCATGAAGGGAAACCCAGAGCTTATCGACGGTCCCGAGGCGTTCGCTTCGGCCCGCTGCCAGAATCACTGCGTGTATCTGTTCCATGGTCCTCATCTACTGAATCTGACTTCAAAAATGCAAAAATCATCTTGCCGGCGGTCGTTTGCAAGAGGGACGACACAGTGACATCCACTGATTGACCAATCAAACGTCTGGCACCTTCGACGACAACCATGGTTCCATCATCCAGGTAGGCTACCGCCTGATTATGATCGCGTCCTTCGCGTACGAGGGAAACCTGCATATCTTCCCCGGGTAGCACCACAGGTTTCAAAGCGTTTGCCAATGCATTGATACTGAGGACAGTGATTCCCTCTAGTTCAGCCACACGTTGCAGATTGTAATCATTTGTAACCAGCTGACCAGACAATGCACGTGTGAGCCGGACCAGGCGTTTATCAACTTCTTCCGTACCCGGAGCCAGTTTATCCATGGTGCGGACGACCAGTGGCAACTCTTTCTGCATTTGGTTCAGAATATCGAGTCCTCGACGTCCCCTCACGCGTTTGAGCGAATCACCAGAATCTGCAATGTATTGCAGCTCATCCAAAACGAAGCCAGGGACGTACATAGTTCCACGAAGGAAACCAACGCGAGCTACATCGGCGATTCGCCCATCGATGATGACATTAGTATCCAGGACGAAAACTGTATCGCCCTTCATCTGACCATCGGTTGACACGCTTGAAGCTGATAGCCCTTGAAACTCCTCTTTCATTGATGACGTCACTGATACGCAGAAGTATGTGATGACCGAACCTATCAGAAGAGTGATGGCAAAAGCCGCAAGTTTTTGGTTATTGAGTGCAACGAATACTGGAATAGCGATGACTGCCGACAGTACCAAGCCGACTATGAGACCACCGCCAATGGCAAGTTTGTCCTTAGCAGACATCTGTCGAAGAGAGTCACCCTGCTTTTCAAGACGACTAAAGATCGTTCGGCCAAGTTCAAAACCAATGATCAGTCCGGAGATAAGAAATACGATTCGGTAGACAGGGTAGACCCACGCGTAGGACAGAATAACGTCAAAGCGTTGGCCCTTCAGGTACCCTAAAAAAACTTCAGCACCTTGTAGGGCTAACAGAGACGTAATCGATGTAAGGAGTGCGGTAAATAGTAACCGCCAAACCTTGTTATTCATGCGTCAGAGTTCCGATTATCGACCAGAACCCCGGACGACACGCAATCGAGCCTGAGCTCTACGCATAGCCTCTGCTGCGCTGTCCCGCTCTGATGCATCTGTTGATGCCAGCAGTTGACGAGCCTTTGCCAGCGCCTCTTCAGCCCGGGTAGCGTCAATTTCATCTTCGAATTCCGCAGCATCTGCAAGAATTGTCACTCGTTCCCGGGATACATCGAGGCATCCCCCTGAAATCGCGAGGCGGCGAACCTGTTGGTTTTCTAGCCGAATCACGCACTCGCCTGACCCCAGCATTGCCAACAATGGAGCATGGCCCTTGAGCACGCCGAGCGAACCATTTACGGTTGCGACCTGAATGGATTCCGCGTCGGCTGAAAGTACGGTACGTTCTGGAGTAACAATGTTGACTGGAAACGATGCTGCCACGATATTTCCCTTGGAACTTAGTGACTATATGGTATCACGCTAAGGCTATTTCGAATTTGGAATCGATAGCGGTGGAACGGGAATGTCACTGCCATTTGGTTTCGTTCCATCGACGGACAGCATGAAAGCGTCCAGATCGCATTCGCCATCGGCGATAAAGTCAACCACATGGTCACCGGGGAGCAATTCGATATTGCCACCAGCGAACCACGCCAGCCCGTTAGGTCCGTAAGCAGTGCCTATCGCAACTGATTGACTCACACCAGTCCCCGTTAAAGACTTGCCATCGACCCGCATTCGCACCTTCCCGGCTGCTGCATAGTAGGTACTGAACTGAGTCTTCGCGTTTACCCTAAGCGTATAGGTGGCAATGGCATCCTGTTTCCCTAGCGGGTTCCGGCTCACATGAAGCAGTTTTCCACCAGATGATGACTGATTTGTCACGACACCATCCCAGGTATGCGTCATCCGAAGATTAGGCATACCCTCCGCTTCGATGTAAAGAAACGAAAATGGACGCAACATCTCAATCATTTTTTGATTGGCATCAAGCAACGTCTGTATTGCCGAGTACATGGCCTGTGGGTTTTCATAATCCGGCCGGCCTTCAAATTTAGATAACTCAAGCTGCATTCGACCGGCATCGGGAATATTTCGTTTTCTAAGCTCGGATACCAGTTTCTTACTTTCATCAAGAGCATCCGTCATTGCAGCAAAAGGCACCGGGAGCGAATTGCCAAAACCTTTCAGCAGCACTGGCTCATCCCTGACTGAAATTTGCAGAGATCCCTTTGAACGTACTCCTGCACTTGCAGGGAACCAGGATATGGGTGCCTTTTCCAGTGCTTTGGGTAGCTTGATTGTGATGACGGACGGACTTTTTGTACCAACAAAGTAGTAACTGGATTGCTCACCGTCTGCGATGCCATACGCCACTAAGTTGTTTGGATAGCGGTAAAGGCGCATCGGACGTGTATCCGGTAACCACCAGGTGCCATTTTCAAGCTGTTTTGCACGGGTGCTAAGTTCCAATGGTAACGGCACGATGTCGGTTCGGTCAGCGGGCGTTATCTGCCCCCCTGAAATTCGGTCAACGTTTGTTTCCGGGTAGAAGACACTCGATGCTCCGGCAGCTGCCCAGTTTGCAGGTTGGACGGTTTGCGAGTCCGTTGTCGCAACATCTACAACTTTCCAGACGCGATTTCCCGACACTGTCTGATCCAGCAATTTAGGTGCAGCATCAATAACACTACTTGATGCGACGAGGAAACCACCCAGCCCTTTATGATCACCTTTCAGCGAGTTAACGCTTATTACCGGGAAGTTATATCCAGCTCGATGCAGGGCAAGTGCTGTCCGATCCTGTACATCGCTCGATAACTTGTCAATAAATGCTGCTAAGTCATTCCAAAAAACAGAAGGTTGTGACTCACACTTCAGCAACCGACCAGTTCCAAGCGGATCGATAAATCCAGCAACGCCTCGACCATCAAAGCTTAGAGGTAACAGCCTTCCTAGACTTTCAAAGTTGTCTATCCGCTCCGTGCTATCGATGCGCCATGAAATCCGCGCACTATCCACCGTTACATACTTTTGTTTGAGGTAGTTTGCCCAAGCGCTCCTGAATGCATCGGATGTCGGAATCTTCCGCCTATCCTCGATTCGAGATAACACTGGAAGGTCAAACGGGTCAGTGAAAAAACGGAGGTTCTTTCCGAATCGGAGACTGCCAAGAGCTGACAACAGATCATCCCGCAATGCATCTACATCAGAAAAAAGCGTTGCGTAACCATCGGAGGATTCAACTTCAGGTATGAAAATCCCGACAACATTGCCCTCGATCGGATTTCGGAGTTGGTATTCCACGCTCCCTCCGGCAACCGTCTCGCGGGCAAAATCCATAATTTCACCAGATGGCAGAGCTGTCACCGTCCAACAACTGCGGAGCATTGGTAGCGATAAACTTACAGGGTCTTTCCCTAACGCCGTCGTAAATCGCATCCGGCTTGGATGGACAATTGCTACTGGCTTTGAATAGGATGAGCGAGCCTTGAGGGCGATTCCGTACTGAATGTTGCGTGCCTCTAGTAGGTCAATGATCTTTTGTAGTCTGGTTTTCTGGACTACTGTGATGCCACCCAAAGGTAGCTGCATCAACACGGAGCTGTTGCCTTTCTTGGCGACAGCATCCAGGTATTTGATGTCCTCATCCAGAACATCATCCCCTGCGCCGACCAATGACTTCGGCACCCACCGATTTCCAACTAGACTGACAGGTGCTCCTTCCCAAACGAGTTGTCCGCGTTCATTGACAGACCACTTTTGTTTACGCGCTTCACGCTCGGTTTGCGCTGATCCCGACGATATACCAACGCTTCCAAGTCCAAATGCGGTCGGAATTATTAACGCGGTTACCACAAAAGTCGGGTGTAGAAGTCTGCCCAGCATCATGGCTACAATGTACCATCAGATAGATAAGTAGCATTCACGAGGTACATGATTGGATAACAGGTTGATGTCGGTAGCCAGAAGAATGGTTGAACGACAACGCAAGATTCGCGTGCCAGAAATTGTGGAGGGTAACTGGCTCCAACCTCGCATCGCTCTGACGTTTGATGATGGTCCGCACCCAGTCATGACGACTCGATTGCTTAATGAACTGAAGCGACTCGATGTCAAGGCAACCTTCTTCCTCGTTGGCAAACGAATGCGCATGCACCCCGACATTGTGATTCGTATATTGCTTGAGGGTCATGAATTAGGTAACCACACGTACAACCATGTACGTCTTCCTTGCCTGCCATCCAACGAGATGCTTGCCGCATTTGAACGTACCGACGCTGTCATGCGTATGATTACAGGAGTTCGATCCAGACTAATCCGGCCGCCTGGCGGCGAATACACTCCGGCGCACTCGCGACGACTTGCAGAAGCTGGCTATGTCAATGTCCTGTGGACATGTGACCCCGCTGACTACAAAGTTGGTCGTACTGCAACAGAAATCACGCGACTTATCATCCGCGATATCAACCCTGGCGGCACAATTCTCTTGCACAGCGGCTTGCAGACAACGATTGACAGCTTGGCTGGTACCGTGAGTGCATTACGCAACCTTGGCTATACCTTTACAACTGTAAGTGAAATGGTAATCGATGGCGGCCTTGCTCAGCGATCTGACCGGGCTATATATAGCAAAACCCGCGTGGATGACACTTCAGATGACATCGGTACAGTTTATGGAGAAAACGTGTCGGTCGAAGACTTTGCTGCGAAGTTACGCGATTATAAAATTGACAATCCGGTTACTAAACTACAACAAATGCTGAACCGTGCACGCACTACGTACTAGTTCGTGTTGCGTTCTCCTGCTACGATGGCATCCTTAATGACTTGAGGTGTACATGGTTGTGAGTTGACAAGACGCTCGGCAACTTCGATTACCGCCGGATAGAGATCTCTTCGAATCAAATCCCGACCAGCCGCCAAGTAGGCAGCACACAGGTGACGCTTTGATGTTTCCAAAAGTCCACCTGCCAACCCCTCGATTTCACCGTTATCCAGCTTGTCGTAGATTTGATGTACGATTTTGGCAACTTCGGTGACATCAGAATCCGGAAACGTCGGCAAAACATCATCCAGCGATCCCCCCACCGCATCCGGTGACGCCATTTGTTGCAGCTCGGCTGCCGCTCCACGAAGCATTGCTTCTGATGCCAGTGTGCGTAAATAACGCCCATAATCAGCCCTATAAACAGCTTCGCGATGATCACAATGATCTTCCAGCCACTGATCGCCAGTACCTTTGACCAGCGCCTCAACATAACTATCTTCGAGGCCAAGTCTAGCCGCGGCGACGCCCATTGCTGCATTTCGCAACAGTTCTATTCCTCCGACGACAGACGATGGAAGGTGATTATGCATGTGTACTCGTTCGACTTACATCGGTGTCCTTCCTGCGCCGTTTCACGACGACCGTCGATAAGTTACAAGGCTGTTAGATACCTGAACAGTTATCGCAATGACCACACCTACGCTTTATTCTTGGTTCACCCGAGTAAGTCAATAAGAAGTCGTGTCGACACGTTCTGATCTTTAGAAACCTTTCCAGTTCAATCTTCCGATTTAATAACTTTGTGGCAAATGACTCTGGGTTATGTGTTGAACTACCGTCAATGGCAGCACGAAGGGATTCGTTTCTATGGCGTCTCTTGTTCATTGTGTCAAACAGCACACACCAAGAGTTATCACCATCACGCCCGGCACGACCAACTTGTTGCTGATAGTCCTCTAATGTAGCAGGAGGTTCCACATGAAAAACGTGCCTCACATCTGGTTTGTCGATTCCCATTCCAAAGGCAATCGTTGCTACAAGTATGTCTGTTTCACCGTTGACAAAACGGTGTTGAATTTCAGAGCGATGTTCTTTTGTCAATCCTGCATGAAATCCATCGGCTTTTAGTCCGGAATTTATAAGCCACTTCGATGTACGATCGACATAAGTTCTGCTATTGGCGTAAACAATGACGGGGCCTATGCGGTGCCTGATAAGCATGAGCAGATGATTATCGCGACTTTCTAACGTTTTGTGTTCAATCGCGGTCAGGTGTAGATTTGGGCGGTAGACACTACTTTGAATCACCGTAAACTGCACTGGAAACATTTCCTGCAGGTCACTTAGCGTCCCCGGCGATGCTGTAGCGGTCATCGCCTGAATTTGTGGCTTGCCAAGCTGTTCCCATAGTTGTGGCAAGACGAGATAAGCACTGCGGAACGTGTTTCCCCACTCAGATGCACAGTGGGCTTCATCAAGGACAAATCTTGCTACGCGTCCCCTCAATTCGAACGACCTAAGAAAGTGAGCAAGTTTCTCCGGGCCTGTGTAGACTAAACATCGCCCATGATTCAACAACGATGTTTCGATTGCCAACCTAAGAGAAGCACTATCTCCCGTAAGAATTACTGTTGATTGCCTTAGGTGATCCGGTAAACCATTGAACTGGTCATCAATCAAAGCAATTAAGGGAGATATAACAAGAGTAATTCCGTTCGTGAGCATGTACGGAACCTGATATGTCAGGCTTTTCCCCCCTCCTGTAGCGAGTATTCCGATAACGTGCTTACCCGACAGAACTGCATCTACGACTGGTATCTGGTGTGGTCTAAGCCCGGGTTTTCCAAAGCACGTTCGGCATATTGCATCTGGTTCATCCATAAGCAACTAATCGAATGATTTGAGAAAATTGCAACGGTCAGCGCAAGAAAACACATCTTAAATCGACAGATCTATTGAAATGACAAAAGGTCTGGATGCTTCCATCCAGACCTCTCAGACTACTTGAGACAGATTAGTCGCGAGCCCAGAACATGGCTCCTGGCTTTTCAGAAACATTCGCACGCTTCAGAACATCCAGCGCCTTGTGCAGACCTTCACCTGTTGATTGCGTGCCATCTTCATGTTCGATGGACAGGACGTAATCGTAATCAAACACACGGATTGTGCTTATAAAGTCTTTCCACCACTTCTCGTCATGTCCATAACCAACACTGCGGAAGACCCAGCTTCGTCCCTTAATGTCTCCATAACTCTTTGTGTCAAGGTTTCCATTTCGAGCGGAATTCTGTGGGTCGATCAGTGTGTCCTTCGCATGACAATGGAACAATGCACCAGCTTCTGCAATCTCACGAACCGCAACAAGCGGATCGATACCCTGCCACCAAAGGTGCGATGGATCAAAGTTAGCACCAATGTTTGTTCCGGCAAGTGTGCGGAGCTTTAGCAGTGTGTCATTGTTATAAACAATGAAACCTGGGTGCATTTCTATTGCAAAACGGACTCCATGCTGCACTAGGAAGGCGTTCTGAGCTTTCCAGTACTTCTTTGCGACGCGCCATTGGTATTCCAAGATGTCACGATACTCATCGGGCCATGCACATGTAACCCAGTTTGGCATCTTGCCACGTGGCGAATCCCCTGGACATCCGGAGAATCCGTTTACCGTAGCCTGAGGCATAATGCCATCTTTATGCAACTGCTCGGCAAGGAGTACTGCGTTTACGAATGCATTATGGTGGTCGGCGGCAATCGTCTTGTCAGGGTGAAGTGGGTTTCCGTGTACGGAGATGGCACTGATAATAAGCCCACGGGATGCGACTGCATCAACCAGTTTCTTACGCGCAGCTGCATCGGTTACGAGGGCTGCTGGTCCACCGTACTGATCAAGGTGTGCAGAACCTGGGTATGCACCACCGCCAAGCTCAACAGACTGAATTCCAGCACCGGCAATCAAATCCAGAGCTTCTTCGAACGGCTTATCGTGGAAGAGAGCTGTAAAAATTCCAATCTTCATAGGTTATCCTCTGGTACAGGTCGCATGGACCCGTGAAACGTACCGTCATTGTACGACTGCAAAGCTAAGATTCCTGCCGTATCGTCAACAACTTATCGAGAGACGGCGATGTTTTTGTTTACAGTTCTTGCTTAAACCGTCAGACAGGTATTGTAACGAACATGCACAAACCGATGCCTGCAGGGCTAGTTTGTAAGCGATGAAAGCACATGGGCAGCAATCTGCTTTGCACCGTCAAACTGTAGTTTTGAACTATGCTGAACTTTGCACATGCAATGAAAATCCAGTGACTTCAGTTGGTTTGCATCCACCATCTTCACTAGATTCTCACCGGTAGCCGCCTGAATCAATACATCATCCTCTGCAAATCCTCGTCTCGGTATGCACCCCCAAGGTGTTCCGTTGGCCAGGCACTCCGTTACAATTCCGTATCCAGGCTTAGATACGACTAAATCGACAGATTTCACCAAATCCGCATGCCTGACGTCTCCAAACTCCAGCTGCAAAACATTTTCGGGAAGGTGTTCTAACCTTGTGCCTATCCTGACAAACAGAGTGTCGACATAATTTGCCGCGTTCTGCCAAGAGATATCTGCACCCCAGCGACCAGCATCTATGTAAACGACTTTTGTGTACCTAGTCTTCGGGTTCAGCTTCTCTCGGATACAAGATCCTAACTCGGCAACCGGGTCCACAAGATATGCCGTCTTGGCCCATTTCATGCCAGTTCTTAGCCCCGGTATACAGACCACATCCGCTTGTGAATACTGTCGTTCAAGCTCTGGAATTACTGGAGACATGGCTGCCATAGGTTCGTAAATTTCAAGCCACGTAAAGTTTGCCACGAGGAGCGATTTGATACCAAGTAGGTTTGCAAACTCCAATGGTTCCGGTGCGATATCAGAGACTATTCCATCAAAGGGGGTTGCTATGTGATCCTGCGACACTTCATCGAAACGACGGTGCTTTTCCGATTGGAACGCCCGATATGCGCAGGAGGTTGCATATTCGTCGATGGTCAATGTTTCTTTCTGGATACAACCAATGTCGGCCTGATAGCGTTTGTGACGAACGGTCAGGTCGCCCCAAAACCAGTCCGGTGCAGTCGAATAGACAGTGACATCCGCCAGTCCCTGTAACTCCTGAAGGATGGTACGTGTTCTTGCAGCATGTCCAAATCCATGCGAGCTGACAAAATAAGCAATTCGTGGCTTTCTACTCGGCAAGGGCATCACCCGTTCCACGAGGATCACTTGACATAATCACTCCTGAACGTCTATTCCAAGAACCTGCATGAACATCACCAAGTGAGCGACCAGCGGTTTCGTAGCCGAGCGATTCCAGTGACTTACGTACGCCTGAAAGAGATTTCTCGAGTTGCAGGATTTCGGGTTTCCATTGATGGTGAAATCGCGGAGCTGAAACGGCATCGTGGACATTTCGACCAAAATACACCGATTGGAGCACCGTATGCAGCACGGAGTTGATGATCGTTGGCCCGCCGGGTGATCCAGTCGCAATCTTGATCTGGCTGTCACTATCGACGACAATCGTCGGGGTCATACTTGACAGCGGCCGTTTCTTTGGGCTAATCGCATTCCGGGCACTTTGAATCAACCCAAACTGGTTCGGAACCCCGACTTTTGCTGTAAAGTCGTCCATTTCATTGTTGAGGATGACGCCGGTATTTTCGGAAATAACGGCTGCACCGTAGCTTCCGTTCAATGTATACGTTGTTGAAACAACGCCTCCATCACAATCAATCACTGTAAAGTGCGTCGTTTGCTCAGATTCGTTCAGCAGTGGTTGTTTGGCCGGTAAATCATCTGTTTTGACCTTCATGTCGACTGAGAGGCCATCAGCCATTTCTGAAATGTGTCGCATACTAAGGAGGCGACTTACAGGGACATATACGAAATCTGCATCACCCAAATACTCAGCGCGGTCCCGGAATGCGCGGCGCATCGCTTGCGCTACAATGTGGATGTATTCCGTCGAATAGGCATCAGGAAGGTTGCCAAACCGTTCTAGCATTCCGAGCATCTGGAGAAGTGCGATGCCCCCACTGCTTGGCGGGGGCATCGTCAAGACCTGATGGTTTGCGAATCTCCCGGAAAGCGGTTTTCTTTGTTGCGCCTGGTACGTCGACAAATCGGTCGTTGAAACAAGCCCGCTATTTCTTTGTATATCAGATGCCAATAACCGGGCAGTGGTACCACGATAAAAGTCAGCTGCCCCATTGTCGCGTATACGCCTAAGTGTATCTCCTAGGCGTGGCTGACGAACTACCGTGCCGACTGGTTTTGGCTGCCAGCCCAACACTGTCCTATCTAGAAAAACATCCTGAAAGACAGAATCACGACTGACCCGGTCAATGGATAGCGCCAGACTTTTACGAAGCGAATTTGGCATTGCGAAACCACCCGATGCCAGCTCAACCGCCGGATTGACAAGGTTTTGCCATGTAATCCGTCCGCTTCCGTATCTTCGCCAAGCCAATTCAAATCCTGCAACGCTACCAGGAATACCGCAGGCACGATAGCCATCGACTGAGCTTCCATCACCCGTAATGACATTCCCAAGTCGATCAAGATACATATCAGGAGTGGCGGCGGAAGGCGCTGTCTCGCGAAAGTCAATCGCGATATTCTTTCCCGACGGGTGACGGTAGAGAAGAAAACCACCTCCACCGATATTTCCTGCACTTGGGAAAGTCACAGCGAGAGCAAAGCCTATCGCAACTGCGGCATCAACCGCATTTCCCCCTGCCCTCAGTACGGATATGCCAACGTGACTCGCCAACGTCTCTGGAGACGCCACACCCCCAAGATTACCAACAGCAGTCGTGCTCATAACTGAAAACCCTCTGCGCCGTTTGCTGCATAGGTCGAAAGATAGGAAAGTCCATTGCCGTATTCTTTGGCAAGTGTTGCAACGATGTCATCCACCAAGTCCGGATCGATGATTGCCACGACACTGCCGCCCCATCCCCCTCCTGACAACTTAGCACCAAACACACCAGAGGTGCGTACGAGAACTTCCTGTACCTTATCAATTTCCGGGCATGTATTCTCGAACAAGTCCCGACAGCTTTCATGACTCGCATTTAGTTGGGCACCAAATCCGGTAATGTCATTCTGTTCGAGTAATTTGGTCCCGTTTATCACCCGTTCGTTTTCTTTCCAGACATGTCGCGCTCTCGATTGGGATGGCTGCGCAATGGAATCAATCCCAGCGGAAAACTCTTCCGGGGTGACATCACGAAGCAGCAAACTGCGACCGTTGGAGAGGCGTATCGCGGCTTCCTCACACTCGCGTCTACGAGTTGCATACCCTCCTCCATCAGCCAGCGCATGCTTTACATTCGTGTTTACGATCAGTATTCCCAGCTTGGTGGCGTCAAGTGGAACACGTTTCCATTCAAACGACTGGCAATCGAGGAAAAGCGCCATTCCGTGTTCACCACATGCGCTTGAAAATTGGTCAAGCAGGCCAACTGGTGCACCCACCCATGGACCATTCTCAACGGCGCGGCACGCAACTGCTACTTCCATCGGTGAGACCACTGAGCCAAGAGCCTCCAAAATTGCACTTGCGCTGGCAACGAGAACCGCAGCGGATGAACTAATTCCGCTGCCATCAGGGACATCACTGGCAATGGCGACATCCCAGCTGCTACCAGCGGGTGCATAATAATCAAGAACACCAGCGACGTATCCGCACCAGCGGGATTCGTCTTCCAGTGACTCTGGACCATCACCTAGGACTACATTGGCTACTTTGCCCCCGCTCAGTTCCGTGCATATGCGAGTGTTGCACCCATTTGATTGGCGTAACACGACAGCAGTGCGGATATCGACGGCTGCTGTCAGGACAAAGCCCCCGTTGTAGTCGGTATGGTTTCCAAGTAGTTCCACCCGGCCGGGAGCCGTTCCCCCAAACTCAGCTGTCACCCCAAATGTGTTCCAAAACAATTCCTGTGCGCGTTTAATGACATCTAGTCGCATGGCAGTATCATAACTCACGGTCGTAGACGTCGGACTAAAAACCGTGGGTCATGCACGGATGCAATGTAGAATTGGTGCATGTCTAATACTGTGCATGTTATCGGTGCGGGTTTGGCCGGTTCTGAAGCTGCTTGGCAGCTGGCCAAGTGTGGGAAACAGGTAGTCCTTCACGAGATGCGGCCTGTCCGTAACACGCCGGTTCACCGATCAGATTTCGCGGCTGAAATTGTCTGTTCAAACTCCTTCAAAAGCAATCACCTCTCAAATGCAAGTGGCGTTCTGAAAGAGGAAATGCGGCTTCTTGATTCACTGATTGTCCGATGCGCCGATGCCACATCCGTTCCAGCGGGCGAAGCGCTTGCCGTTGACCGGGATCTCTTCAGTGCGATGGTAACCGCTGAGCTCGAGCAACATCCAAACATTGATTTTCGCCGGGGTGAAGTGACAGAGTTGCCGGAGGGTGATGTCATTATTGCGTCAGGACCTCTAACGTCAGATGCGCTCGCAGAGGCAATCGGTAAGCTCACCGGGCGGTATGACCTTTACTTCTACGATGCCGTAGCACCGGTGATTGAGGCATCCAGTATCGATATGTCCAAAGTCTTCCGGGCCAGCCGGCGTGGAAAAGGTCTCGAACCAGATATGTCGGATGATGCGGCCTACCTGAACTGCCCTCTCGAAAAGGACGAATATCTTGCATTGGTGGATGCGATTAATGCAGCAGAATTGGCTCCCGTACACGACTTTGAGGACATCAAGTTTTTTGAGGCATGTCTTCCAGTCGAGGAACTGGCTCGTCGTGGCCCAAAGACGCTGGCATTTGGTCCGCTGAAGCCTATTGGCCTTACCGATCCACATACAGGACGACGCCCTTATGCAGTCATTCAGCTGCGGCAGGAAAACAAGTCCGGGACCTTATTCAACATGGTTGGTTTCCAGACACGGATGAAGTGGGGTGAGCAATCACGCATCTTCAGGATGATTCCTGGACTAGAGAAAGCGGAGTTTGTTCGATTCGGCGTTATGCATCGCAACACGTACATCCACTCGCCAACGCTGCTGACCCGAAACCTGGCCCTTCGTACAGATCCGCGAATTCGCTTTGCCGGGCAGATTACCGGCGTAGAAGGATATCTGGAAAGTGCTGCTACCGGGCTTATGGCTGGTCTTGCGGCATCCATTCCACAATTGGAATTTCATCGACATTCGGTTCTTGGGTCGCTGGCAAGTTATGTCAGTGAATATGATGGTCCATCGTATGCTCCGATGAATGCGAGCTGGGGTATTGTCGATCCACTTGACGGTGAGCGTGTGCGGGACAAAAAGGAGCGTGGACGTTTGCTTGGTTTGCGAGCATTGGAAGCACATTCGGCAACTGTTAATGCAGTGCAGTCAGTCCGAGCTGGGCTTGCAGGCTGATGCGGTTCGATGCACGTGACAGGCGCCCGCCCAGACAACGGACATCCATCTCCCTCGCTGTCTTCGTAATTCTTTTGCTGATGATTTCGCTTGCGGGCTATAAAGGCATTTCCCTGATCACAACGTTTCTTGAAGTGGCGCCTAAACATATACGGCCGAGTCACTCACGGGACATCGTTCCCGTTTCCGTTGAACCGCAATCTGGAGATAAACCGTGATCGACCTTGATACATCCATCAGTTTTGTGGAACGTACAACTGGCGGTGCCGTTGATAAAGCGAGTCGTCAACACTTCCGGGTGGCTTTGGCTCTGTTAGGTAACCCCCACACCGCAATCCCTACATTTCATGTTGCAGGTACAAACGGCAAAGGTGCTGTGTCTATGATGCTTACCAATGGCCTGATTGCTATGGGCCATTCTGTAGGCACTTACATGTCACCATTTGTTTACCAAATACGGGAAAGATGGTTGGTAAATGGCAAGCCCGTCGCTGAGGAGGACTTCATTGCCGCTACAAACCGGGTCATGAATGTCATTCTCGATATCGAACAGGGATCGCCAAGCGTTTCGACATTTGAGATTAAGACTCTTGTTGCGTTTGTGCTATTTGAAATGTTACAGCTTGACTTTGTCGTACTTGAAGTAGGTATTGGTGGCCTCCTGGATGCAACAAATGTCATTCCACCACCGGTGGCAGCGGTCATTACGAGTATCGGAATGGATCATGTTGATCTTCTGGGACCAACCATTGAAGATATCGCAGCGCAAAAGGCTGGCATCATAAAGCCAGGAACAGGAATCGTAGTTTGCGGGGATAAAAATCCCAGCGTTCAGGCAGTTGTGATGAAATGTGCTTCCGATACAGGCTCTCCGGTCACGTTTCCGGAGCCTGTTGAATCCAAGACATTGGAACTACCTGGTGAACATCAACGCATGAATGCTGCTGTCACATTGGCTACTTTGGAACACCGCTTCGGACACTTGACGAATCATGTTAAAGACTCTGTCCTCAGGACGACATTACCCGGACGGTTTGAATCAAAATCTGTCAATGGACGAACGGTGATCTTTGATGGAGCACATAATCAGGCTGCTGCAAAAGGACTGGCATCCGCAATCGTAGAGCGCTGTCCTAACGGTCGTGTAACCCTTGTTGTGGCACACTCAGGAAACCATGATTCCGCTGGATTCGGGTCAGAGTTAGTTGATGTTGTTGACGCTGTTGTCGTCACGATGACTCCTTTTCGGCCGCAGCAACCAGATTCAACGGCTGATTTCTATCGATCAATGAGCAAGACGGTCACGGTGATACCTGATGCAAACGATGCCATCGCTTATGCGATTGAGCTCACGGAACCCGGAAATGCGATTGTCGTTTGCGGCTCGTTTTACCTTGCCAGCAGTTTTGAAAAACTTCTGCAAAGCCCTGACTGATGGTTTAAATGACGAAACGTCAAGTTTGATTGCAAAGCAATCATCAAACGGGTATACGTTTTTGTTCACATGACAATATCCCGTCTTCTTCCTTCAGTATCATCGTGGTGTAAACCCGAAGTAACGTCCCTACCATCCACGATTGATGGCCTGACTCCTATTGCGCGTTCCTTTGTCATCGCGAGATTGATATTGGAGCAGCCAGACCGGATGATCTTTGTTGTCTCGCCGACACGGCAGGCAGCTACCGAGTTGATGGAGCGTCTCCAGAGTTGGCTGGGGAGTGAAATTCCTGCACTGCTGTTGCCATCTGATGTGCACCTCCTTCAGGATGACCAAGAGGCGGCACGGGCTATCGGGCCTGTGGGAGCCAGAGTTTTAGCATTACAGCAGCTGGTTAGTGCGACGCCACCACGACTCGTCGTGACTTATGGTCAAGCTCTTCAAACCCGACTTCCTCCTCCAAATGTTCTTTCATCAAGAGTTCTCGTCCTGCGTGTCGGTCAAACATTGGCACCGGATACGATTGCGGCACGCCTTAATGCGTACGGCTACATTCGTGAGGAGCAGGTTCTGGTTCCCGGAACGTATGCGCGACGTGGCGACCTCCTCGATGTCTTTCCGTCTGATTCTGAAAAACCCTATCGCATTGATTTCTTTGGCGATGAAATTGAAAACATTCGAACATTTGATATTGAGTCACAGCGTTCTGATGGTCGTGCTGAACAGATAACGCTTGTTCCGGGGCGGGTCGTGGCGTATTCAAGGGCGGTAATGGAGCCTGCTGCCGCACACCTTGAACTGGCATTGCAGGATCGGTTGAATGCATTAACTGAACTCAGCGTTGAAGATGAAGTCAAAGAGCGCCTTCGTGATGCCGTCGAAGCTGAAACGATAAAGATACGGTCTGCACAGTACTTCGCAGGAATGGAACGCCATCTTCAGCTTCTGCATCCTGAGTCCGTGACGGTTGACAGCTACCTTCCTGATGGAACATTGGTCGTATTCGATGAGCCAGCCACCACATGGAATACAACCAATCGTGAGACGGATACCCTGATTACGCACCTTGGATTTAGGGCAGACCGCGGAGAAATATTGCCGGTATCAGACTCTCTCCTCGTATCGCTTGAGACAGTCTTTTCCAACCTCAGCCGTTTCCCGCATTTGACTACCAGTCAGATGCTAAGGGATGTTCCTGGGCTCAATCGTGGTCCTGTAATTACCGGTCATTCAGACCCTGTTGAAGCATTCCGGGGTCGAAGCCAACCATTTATTGAAGCCGTAGGAACATGGTGTCGAAACGGAATAACCGTTGTAGCAATCAGTGCACAGGCACCGCGAATACGTGGAATCCTACAACACAACAATCTCCCCGAAGCCGAAGAGCCAACTCCGGGAAAAATCTGCCTAATCAATGGCGTTATCAATGGCGGATTTCGTATTCAGGACCCGCCTACCATTGTCCTGAGTGATCTGGAAATCTTTCATCCTGCAGATGTCCGCAAAAAGAATAAGGCGCGCCCGGAGTTCAAGGATGGAATGCGGCTGACAAGCCTTCTCGACCTCGAACCGGGAGATTATGTCGTTCACATAAATCATGGAATTGGACGCTACCGCGGTCTGACCAAAATTCCGGTTCAGGGCACAGAACGCGAGTTTCTGCTCGTTCAATATGATGGCAACGACAAGCTCTATGTCCCGACAGATCAAATAGATCGTCTCCAGAAGTACATCGGAAGCGAAGGTAATGCCCCATCGGTTCATAAACTCGGCGGTACGGAATGGCTAAAGGCAACAGCAAAGGCGCAGCGCCAGGCGAAAGAAATCGCTGGTGATCTTGTCAAACTGTATGCTGCACGTCAAGCAAGCGAGCGTCCGATTTATTCAGATGAAAATCCATGGCTCCGTGAGATGGAAGATGCGTTCCCTTACGTGGAGACTGACGACCAGCTGCGTGCCGTCGAAGATATCATTCAGGATCTTCAGGCTCCCAAGCCGATGGACCGCTTAATTTGCGGCGATGTTGGATTTGGCAAGACCGAAGTCGCGATGCGGGCTGCCTTCAAAGTCGCAACCGAAGGCCGTCAGGTTGCCGTTCTGTGTCCGACAACGGTGTTGGCCGCACAGCATTTCCAGACGTTTAGCAGGCGCCTTGGTTCGTTCCCGATCTGCATCGACATGGTTTCACGTTTCCGTACCACCAAAGAAGTCAATAGGACGATTGAAGCTGCAAAGCTTGGGACAGCAGACATTGTCATCGGCACACACAGACTTCTTTCAAAGGATGTGTCCTTCAAAAACCTCGGTCTGGTGATCGTAGATGAGGAACAACGGTTTGGAGTAATCCATAAGGAACGATTGAAGCAGCTTCGTAATCAGGTCGATGTAATCACACTCTCAGCGACACCGATACCGCGTACGCTTCACATGGCACTGACGGGAATACGCGATATGAGCGTCATTAACCAGCCACCAGAAGGGCGTATTCCGGTCAAAACATACGTTAAGTCTCACGATGATGGTCTCATTAAGGAAGCGATCATGCGTGAGGTAGACCGCGGAGGTCAGGTTTACTACTTACATAACCGTGTCAACTCTATTGATCAGGTTGCTTTCCATCTGAGTCGGAATGTTGTCCCGGGCATTCGCGTTCGGGTTGCACACGGCCAAATGACCGAGGATGCACTCGAAGATGTTATGGTGGATTTCTATAACAAGGAATTTGATGTCCTCGTTTGCACAACCATCGTTGAGAGCGGACTTGACATTCCGAACGTAAACACGATTATCGTCGACAATGCTGATCGATTTGGTCTTGCACAGCTGTATCAGCTTCGCGGACGCGTTGGTCGCTCCCGACAGCAAGCCTATGCATACCTGCTCACACCGAGATCGAAAGCCGTTCGGGATGTAGCCGAACAGCGACTTGATGCTCTCCGAGAATTTTCTGACTTGGGGTCCGGCTACAAGATTGCGCTACGTGACCTTGAACTGCGCGGGGCTGGCAACCTCCTTGGTAGCGAGCAGCACGGAATGGTTGCTGCTGTTGGTTTTGACCTCTATTGCCAGCTACTCGAAAATGCCATCCACGAAGCCAAGGGCGAACCCGTTGAAGAGTTGACATTCAACATGCCATCCGTCGATTTACCGGTTGTTGCGACGATTCCGGAGAAGTACATAAAGGCTGAGCCACAGCGTATTCTGATGTACAAGAAACTTGCTGCATGTCGGACACGATTGGATGTTGCCCACGTTCAGGAAGAATTTGAAGATCGTTACGGTGATCCTCCGCCACCAGTATGGAATGCCCTTGCGCTGCTTCGACTTAGGATGCGATGTGCTGAGAGCGGCATTACCTCCATTGGGACAGAAGGAAGGATTATCAATATTCTGCTTGATAAAGAGCAACCGTTACCACCATGGACTCTTCGTCCACTAAATGCTGCGTATCGCTCCAAGCACGTTACTTTCGAGAATGTGCGGGTTCAGGTTCCGGTAGACTCGGCCAAGATTTTGCCGAGCATTGAAGAGATGATTGAAGTAATCGTAAACGCGCGCAACCAACCTGCACCAGTTAGAACAGAGGCACGGAGACCACCCGTGAGGCGACTATAGGTCCAGGTGTTCCAAAAGCGGTTGGATATCTTCAAGCGTTTGATAAGCGTGTGGGCTAAACCGAATCGCGCCTCCGCGTATCGCTACATCAATTCCTGCGGCATCCAGTTTTGCGGCGGTTCTCACTAATGAGCCCGGTGGGACAGCACATACAAGACCAGAAGCTAATGCGGAACATCGTAGTGACCAACCATGTTGTTGAAGCTCAGCGGCAATCGTTTGCGCAAGCATCAGGACTTGGTCACCTATTGCTGGCATTCCGCAACTTGTCAGCTCAGACAGAGCCGCATTCGATCCAATAATTGTTAGAAATGACGGGTTACCCTCTTCAACAACTCCAGCACATTTTCGTAAGTCGTCAGGGCGAAGAGAGTCAAGATCAAGACTGTTGATGACCGAGTTCCATCCGATATTGGTTGGTGTCAGTTGATGCATTGCATTTGGAGAGGCTGCAATGTACCCAAAACCACTTGGACATGTGAGCCACTTGTGGCTACCGCCGATAATGAAGTCAACCTTAATAGGGTCAAAGTCTACTGGTATAGAGCCAAGCCCTTGAATAGCGTCACAGATCACAATGATTTCACGTCTTCTTGCTTCGCCTACTAACCTGTCAATGTCAATCTTGGCACCAGTACACCAATGAACCCAGGACACAACGACGACTCTCGTATTGGCTGTGAATGCCTGTATATAGTCATCTGCACAATATGTTGTCCCCATTGGTTCAATGCGCACCACGTTGACACCATCTCGTTGCAGCGGTAACCATGGATAAACGATTCCAGGAAACTCATCCGTTGCAACGATAACTTCCGCTCCCGGGCCGAGGCGAAGACCATTTGCAATGATGCTCATCGAGTGGCTTGTGTTTCGCGTGAGCCCAACATCGGTGTCGTCCACACCAATCAGCGCTGCCAGCTGGTGGCGGACAGCATTAACCGCATCGAACATTTTGATGTATTGCTGCAATGGTCCGTCATGATGCTGAGACACGAGTGCCATCTGCAGAGCATCCAAAACAGTTAGACTCATCGGAGACACACCTGCATGATTCAGGTGAAGTCGATTTGAGACCTGGATGTTGTTACGCCAGGATGCAATGTCAATGTTCAACATTTCAAAGTTCCAGTGTCATCTTGCGATGAGGGATATTACAGTCATCAAACTCTGGTCCAAATGCAACAAATCCAAGGCGTTCATAAAACGGAATCGCATGCGTCTGCGATTCCAAATAAAGGTTGTCGTAGCCGAGGCTCCTACAGTACAGGATTGCCATTCTCATAACCGCGAGTCCGACCCCAGTCTTACGAGCATCGCGTTCCACCGCGACACGCCCAATTTTTGCTACGACATGGTCTTTTTTCAAAATGCGAGCACATCCAATGACGACTCCATTCACCATCGCGCAGACGTGAAAAGCATTTGGGTCATTGACATCAGGCTCATCTTCAATCGGACAAAGTTGCTCGGTTACGAAGACATCTCGCCGCAATTGAATCAAGGATGTCAAGATTGCATCGTCTTCCCAAGCATCACACCACTTTACGATATGGATATTCACGGTCTTCTGTGCTCTCCGCGAAGCACGAGGTTTTCGAGGGTTCGTGAAACCAGTTTCGTTCCGATGAAGTCACGTTTAGTTAACGGATTCACAAGGATAGTCTTTACGCCTGCCCGGTAGCCAGCACGAATGTCTGTAAACAGTTGGTCACCGACCATTGCTGCATGCTTTGAATCGATGCGCATCTGGGCCAAACCTGCCAGAAGTCCGCGTGTACCTGGTTTCCCGGCATTGCCATCGTAAAAGTGAATGCCCAGCTGTCCTGCAATCGTACGCAGACGGTTGAAATTATACGTGTTTGATGTGATGCAAAGTTCGATACCGTCTCGTCGAAGCGAGGCCACGTGGGCGGCAATGTCATCCGGGATGTCCATAGCATGCCAACCAACCAAGGTGTTATCGAGATCCACCAGGAGTCCCCTTAGGCCATTTGCTTCCAAAAACGATTGGTCGATTTCCGTAAAGCGACGAACTTTGAAGTCAGGATAAACAATCATGGCTTGGGGCGATACTTTCGGATAGCGATGAGGTGTTCTTTGTATGTCGTCGTAAAGACATGGTTACGACGATCTAGACCCAGAACATAAAAATAATAAGGAGTCGATGCTGGATTTGCCGCAGCAATGATGGCCTTTCGTCCGGGATTTGCGATGGGGCCTGGCGGCAGTCCGCGTTTTCGGTATGTGTTATATGGGCTGTCAACACGCAAATGACTAAACATCACCCGATTGACATGCTTTCCCAATGCGTACTGAACGGTGGCATCAATTTCAAGACGCATCCCCTTTCGAAGTCGATTTTCGATCACAGACGCGACGAGTGGTCGATCACGATCTGTAACTGCTTCGCGCTCAATCATCGATGCAATAGTCAGTAACCGATGGCGTTTTGCCCCAACGTATGTCAAGTCCAAGCCTTTCATAATGGCTGTCTGGCGGGAGTGCATGAGCTCAATGATCGCATTGGCATCGAAACCGAGCGGGATATTGTAAGTATCTGGATAGAGATATCCTTCGAGGGTGGCACCTTTTGGAAGGCCTTCCACAAAGTCGGTTGCGTGCTCTTCGGCTGCAACGAGAAATTCATCTTCGTTTTGAATGAGACCAAGTCTGACCAGGCGTTTCGCGATCAGTGCAAGAGTAAACCCTTCTGGAATCGTTACCTTGATACGCTCAAAATCACCACGAACCAGCCTCTCATGGATCCGAAGTGGCCGCTCTGATGTTCGGAACCTATACGTCCCAGGCTGATAGCTCCCCCGCCTGGCGACAAGTCGTTCAAAAAGAAACGAACTTCGAATGAGACCCTGTGATTGCAAAGCAGCCGCAAGTGTATGCCTTGTATCTCCGGGCTTGACACGAATCTGAATCCAGACTCCATTCGATGATGCCATCGGTGTCATCGCGGCCCAGCTGATACATATCGCTATGACAACGCAACACAGGATAACACTGGTGATGACACGTTTTATTCCGCGGATGTTTGACTTTCGGTAGCTTTGCGCCATGCATCAATAATATGGCATGCGGCTGTCGCATCCCGTAATTTCGAAACTCGCTCGGCCGAGAATCCTCGTGAAAACAAGTCCTCATCGGCAAATGCGGATGAAAATGACTCATCGACGGTATGTACAGGGATAGGGCTCACCTTCAACAATGCGCGTGTAAATTCACTAGCAAGGTTTGCCATTTTCCCAGCGGAACCATCCTTCAAAAGAGGTAACCCGATGACGAATGCTGTTGCTTTGTGTAACGTGGCAATCCGGATGAGTTCATCGATGTCATGGCCCTGACGTTTGCTACGGTGAAGTGTTGCAATTGGTGATGCGGGCAGGATATTCGTTGTGCTAAGTGCGATACCTATACGCTTAGTTCCAAAGTCGATTCCGATCAGGATTTCATCCATTTGACCTGTAAACCTCCGGAATCATCGCGAGGGCTGGAAGGAGAGCCATTAGGGCCGTAACAACTCCCGAGTCATTAAAAAGAAGGCTCAATGCGACAGCGAAGCAGAGGTAGCGAACGCCACTTTGCCCGTGCAGTCGCGAAACAAAGACACGCCGACCAAGCCAGATGAGAAGCGAAACCGCTGTACACGCGATGAGCGTTGCAGGCCTAACTGCAATTTCAATGTTCATGATGACCTTCCTCGTAACGATATCGAGGAGGTGTCCAATCCCGGATGACTTGGCGGCCGTCATTGCAGCGCCCGCATGCGACATTTTTGGCGAAAACATCATATCCATCCATGCTGCAAACACGGCCGTGCCAATGCCGATTGCAACGGACGCAATGAGTCGCTGAAACAGAGCGACAGTTCGAATGGTAGGAATCAACCAGAGAATATCAGCCGCAGCGAGTGCAGCAAACGTGACCACCGCGCCAAAGTCTGCTCCTAGGCTTGCATTACCAAAGAAGAGAACACAGGCGATGGCTGCTTGGACACGAAACTTTTTCGGAACGCAGACAGCGAGTGTGCCGGTGATGATTCCGAGGAGCTCATTCCCGACTCCATAGAATCGGATACCGGGTCCGAAGTAACCCTGTAGGGGTGAGAAGTCACCGTAGCGCAGCCCCGTCAGTTGGTCCAGAAATACGAAAATCGTTGTGACACCGAGCGTTATACGCACGGGCACAAAAGCCGCCAAAATCCAAGGGATGATCAGCATCCAATATATGAGTCCTGGCGTACCGCCGGCATAGAGGGCCAGCGGGCATCCAGCGGCGGCACGTGCGGCGACGAGCCCCAATCTGCGATCACGTTTCCAAAGTCCTATTGCAAGCAGGATTCCGGCAAGAGTTCCACTACAAACAAGTTTTATGACAAGGTAGTCCTCAGCTGCATAGACATTACGGGCAAACTGAACTAGGTTGTCCTTGCTACCATTCGATGTGGCGGCTCCGGGTAAATTCTCTATGCCACGACTGAGTTCATCAAGCGTCACGAAGTTGTCACGCCTCGTTGACGCTGAGTAAACCCCATTGAGCGCATCGTGCGTAAAGACATAAAAACGACGCTGACTGTCAGCTTGATTGATAACCCAATACGGTGTGGATATCTTTGTAACCTTGGCGCATGGTGGAAAGTCCATTCCCTGGCGATGGACCCAGAGTACCGATCTCCCCTTAGCAGATGTCACTGCATCCAGCGTTTCAACTTTTCCACGAAAGAATGTACATGGGAGCGGGTCGATGTTCACTTGTGCGAATCCTGACCCGCTCCCAAGAAACCACAGTACGAGACATAAAATGACCCGTACGAGTGACATCAGGAACCTAGTGCCGATGAAATCGCAGCGGAAACAGCTGAAAGTGCATCTGGAATGCTAGCTGCATTCTTCCCACCAGCACTCGCAAAATCTGGTCTTCCACCACCGCCACCGCCCATAAGCTGCGCAGCCTGTTTAGCAAGGTTTCCGCAATGGACCCCAGCGGCAACAGCGGTCTTGGTGGCCTTGGCAACGATGTTTACCTTGTCACCACTTGGCGCAACCAGCATCACGATTCCATTGTCTGTCCGACCAATGAGTTCGTCGACCAAGCTGGCGAGTGATGCGGCATCTGCGGCATCCACGGCCTGAACGATTACCTTGGTTCCGTTGACATTAACTGCACCGGAAAGCAGTCCATCAGCAAGGTTACCGGCTTGTTGTTGCTTGATTAGCTTCAGCTCTGTCGCCAGATTCTGTCGGTCATCCAAAAGGCGCTGAATAGCTGCTGCCAGACCATCAATTTTCACGTTGAGTAGCCCAGCTGCATGTTCAGCGTCTTCTATCGTCTTGTCGATAAATTCCATTGCATTGTCGGAGGTAATAGCCTCGATTCTACGGACGCCTGCTGCGCTGGACGACTCACCTACGATCTTGATCATCCCGATCTCGGATGTATTTGCAACGTGTGTACCGCCGCAGAACTCGCGTGAATATTCTCCCCCGACGGACACAACCCGAACGACATCTCCGTACTTCTCGCCAAAGAGCATCATCGCGCCAAGTTCACGCGCTTCATCGATGGGCTTTTCTGCAATTTCGACGGGCATCGCAGCCGCTACGGCATCGTTAGCCAGCCGCTCAATAAATTTCAGCTTGTCAGACGGAATGGCTTCCCCGTGCGAGAAGTCAAATCGGAGCCGTTCAGGTGCCACTAATGAACCACGCTGGGCCACATGCGTTCCCAGCTGCTCACGCAAAATCCTATGTAAGATATGTGTCGCGGTATGGTTAGCGCGAATCAATCGCCGGCGATTTGCATCAACGCTGGCATGAACAGATGCACCGGTTGTCAGAGATCCATTATGGGCGAGGACTGTGTGAAACCAGACGCCATCCTTCTTGGTGACATCAAGCACGCTTGCCCTAAAGTCGTGAGAAGTAAGGTCCCCAGTGTCGCTCACCTGACCTCCAGACTCCGCGTAGAATGGACTCGCTGACAGAACGACATCTGCGGTTACACCCGATGTGATTGACGCCACGGGTTGACCTTCCACCAGAATGCCGGCGACAGTAGTGGTGCTTTCAAGACTAACGTAACCTGTGAACTCCGTATGTGGTAGCTCACGGAAAAATGCTTTTACATTTTCATCTGTGATTATCCAAGTCTTCTTGTTTCCTTTGCCTGAGTCAATTGCATGTTGGGCACGTGCTTTGTTGAACGATTCCTCATCGATTGTTACGCCGCGTTCGCCTGCGACCTCGCGTGTTACTTCAAATGGGAGGCCGTAGGTTGCAAACAAATCAAACGCTGCTGCGCCTGAGAGATCTCCTTTGCTGAGGGATTCATCGAGACGCCCAAGACCATCCGAAAGTATTTCTCTGAACTGAGCCTCTTCACGACGAACCGCAGCAAGAATTGCCTCTTCACGGTTTACAAGATCAGGATAGGCATCCTTCATGTGTGAGATGACGCCGGGAACGGCCCGGTCCATAAACGGTGCACTATCAAAGCCAAGATGGCGGATTCCAGCAACGATGGCCCGTCGCATCAACCGACGAAGAACATAGCCATGTTTGTCCTTGTCCGGCAGCACCCCATCACCAATCAGAAATGTTGTCGCTCGAATATGATCTGCAATCCTTCGGAACGCAATGTCGGTCGTGGAATGTGGAGTTGATGTGTAGGATTTGCCACTGAGGTTTTCAAGGTGAGTGATAATCGGTCGGATTACATCGGTTTCAAACGGGCCGGCAAGGTCATTTATCGCTGCCGCAGTCCGTTCAAGTCCCATTCCAGTATCAATGTTTTTCTTAGGTAATGCCTGAAGTGCAAAGTCGCTGCCAGTCCCAACACCCGTAAACTGCGTGAACACATTGTTCCAGATTTCGAGCCAACGCGACCCCTCACCGTCCCAATCCGAATCAAATGGCATATCAGGTTGCAGATCAAAGAAAATCTCAGAGCATGGACCACACGGGCCTTGACTCTTTTCAACAATCGCGTTTGCGGGCCAATAGTTTGTCTTTTGTCCCAATCGCGTGATGCGCTCATCTGGCATCCCGAACTTTTGCCACAGCGCATATGCATCGTCGTCATCCTGATAAACGGTGACACGAATACGCTTTCTATCTATTTTCAGGACATCAAAAAGAAATTCAGCGGACCATTCAACGGCTTCGGGTTTGAAATAATCGCCAAAGCTGAAGTTCCCGAGCATTTCGAAAAACGTACAATGGCTCGTGTCGCCAATATCATCGATATCTTTTGTTCTCAGGCACTTCTGACTCGTTGCAACACTGGTTCTCGGCGGAGTAGCACGGTCTTCAAAGTAAGCTTTGAACGGAACCATACCGGCCACCGTAAACAGGAGTGTGGGATCTTCTGTCACCAACGAATCAGAAGGCAAAATAAGCGCACCTTTGGATGCGAAGAAATCGAGGTATGCGCGGCGCAGTTCACTAGCTTCCATAGTGTGGAAAGTATATCGCCAGCACTCCCTGTTAGTTTCACCAAGAGTCTCACCATAAAACCCGTATTCGGGTAAAATGACTGGCGGTTCAGCAAGGCGGTCATTATGCCGATATTGCTGAGTGGAAGGTTACAGTTCGGCATGCATGATGACTCAATCACCGTAGATCGGTCCCTCTCGCTCCATGGCCCCAATGCGGCCTACGCCCGCGAGCTGTACGAGCGTTGGATGGAAGATCCAGGATCGATTGATCCCGATACAAGTGCGTTGTTTGCCACGGGTTACATTCCACCGGTAGACACAGCCGGACAGCAAGGTGCCGGAGAAACCACCAATGTAGAGACGGTTATGCGTGCTGTCCACTTGGCGAGGCTGATTCGGGAGCACGGCCATGTAGAAGCCAATCTCAATCCTCTGCGCCGTCAGGAAAAAACCGACCCACAGCTCACGCTTAGCTATCACGGGCTCACCGAAGAAGACTTGGCATCGTTGCCTCCTTCGGTTGTTGGCGGCCCGGCTGCTGCCGGTACTCCGAATGCACTTGTGGCGATGAACCGTCTACGCCAGGTTTATTGTGGAACCATTGGTTACGAGGATGATCATGTACAGTCACCGGAGCAGCGAAACTGGCTTCGGGATGCATTTGAATCCGGCCGCTACTTACGTTCAGTGACGAACGAAGATCGTCTTTGGTTACTCGAGCGTATTACGGAGGTCGATACGTTCGAGCAGTTTTTGCACAAGACGCAACCTTTTCAGGGAGAGAAACGTTTCTCGATAGAAGGCGTTGATATGCTTGTGCCCGTGCTGCAGAGCATTGTTCAGGGTGCTGCCATCGCTGGTAACCGTGAAGTCGTCATTGGAATGGCACACCGAGGCCGCCTCAATGTACTGACACACGTCCTGAAGAAGCCCTACCGTCAGATGCTTTCGGAATTTATCAAGGGGAAAAAGTATCTCGTACCTAGCACCAGTGGTGCGGGCTCGGGGGGGTATACGGGAGACGTCAAGTATCACAAGGGTTATGAACTGCGAATCGAGACAGCCGATCATGGCAGTGTTCCGGTAACACTTGTCCCCAATCCATCCCATCTGGAATTTGTGAACCCGGTGGTTCTTGGAAGGGCTAGAGCAGCTCAGGAACATCGGGATCATCAAGGAAAACCATCCCGCGACATCCTGGCCGCGTTATCGATATTGATTCACGGTGATGCTGCATTCCCTGGACAAGGTGTCGTTGCCGAGAGTTTGAATCTATCGCGCGTACCTGGATACCGTGTCGGTGGAACCATTCACATCATTGCCAACAACCAAGTAGGCTTTACCACAGATCCGGAAAACAGCCGTTCTACACTGTATTCATCCGATTTGGCGAAGGGCTTTGAAATTCCCATTGTTCACGTCAACGGAGATGATCCCGATGCTTGTCTAGCCATGGCTCGAATGGCGCTGGACTTCAGACAGAAGTTTGGCTGTGACTTCCTAATCGATATTATTGGTTATCGTCGTCATGGTCACAACGAAACGGACGAACCTCGCTACACGCAACCTAAAATGTACAGTGTTGTAGATGCCCATCCGCGCTTACGTGAGCTTTATGCCGGCAGGTTACAGGAAAAGGGAGCTGTGGCTTCATCGTCTGTTGATGCCATGCTTGCGCGTGTTCGTGAGGAGCTAAATGATGCTCGACAGTATGCGCTGGAGCAAGCTGGCGGAACAGTAGCGACACCTACGGTAGTCGATGCTCAGGATGTCGTTGTTGAAAATGTGACACTTGAACGCCTTCAAGTCCTGAACGATGCCATAACATCGACACCCGAAGGATTTGCAGTCAACGACAAACAACTTCGTCAAGTTCTGAAACCCCGAAAAGCTGCACTGACGTCTGAAGAACCTGCGATTAACTGGGCGCATGCGGAAGCGCTGGCATTTGCCTCTATTTTGGAAGACGGCACGCCAATACGACTTTCTGGTCAGGATGCACAACGTGGCACATTCTCACAACGCATGCTCGTTTTGCATGACATTGAATCTGGAGCGCGCTGTCACTTATTACGGTTTGTCCCCACCGCGAATGCATCGATTGCCATCCTAAATTCACCGCTATCCGAAACCGCAGCGCTGGGTTTTGAATACGGCTACAGTGCACATGCAAAGGAAACCTTGGTTCTTTGGGAAGGTCAGTTTGGCGACTTTGCAAACGGTGCCCAGGTTATCATCGATCAGTTCATTGTAAGCGGAGATGCAAAGTGGTCCCAAAAATCTGGTTTGGTGATGCTCTTGCCACATGGCTATGAAGGACAAGGCCCCGAGCACTCGTCTGGACGCGTTGAGCGATTCCTGCAATCCGCTGCCGGAAACAATATACGCGTTGCAAACTGTACTACCCCTGCAAACTACTTCCATTTGTTACGCAGGCAAGCGACATCATTGGCAGCTGACCCGCGCCCACTTATTGTGATGACTCCAAAAAGCCTTCTGCGCCATCCAAAGGCAGTCTCCACCGCAGCAGACCTCGCGACGGGTACATTCCAGCCGGTTTTGGATGATTTACGGGACGGTCTCAATAAGGCGGATATCAAGCGGATCGTGATGTCCAGTGGAAAAGTCATTGTTGATTTGCTCGCAAGTCCGTTACTGGAAGCAGGAGCCACAGCGCTCGTTCGGCTGGAAGAGATTCATCCCTTCCCAGTCAAAGATGTTGAAAGTATAGTGGCAACTTATCCAAATGCGACGGAATTCGTGTTTGTGCAGGAAGAGCCACTGAACATGGGAACGGCCAGCTATGTCTGTCCTCGCCTACGGGAGTTACTTCCGTCCTCACTATCCTTCCGCGTTGTCAGTCGCCCAATGGAGGCAAGTCCAGCCGAGGGAAGCATCGACATGCATAATGCGATGCAGGCACATATCGTTCAATCAGCACTTTCCTAAGGGATTTATGGATTAATATCCAAAGGAGTTTGTAATGTCAGTCGAAATAATCGTCCCCAACATGGGTGAGTCTGTTGTCGAAGCTACCGTTGCCCAATGGCTCAAGGCAGTTGGTGATGCGGTAAAGGCTGGAGATGACCTCGTTGAGTTGGAAACCGATAAGGTAAATCAGGTTTTGCAGGCCGAAGCGGATGGAGTCCTTTCGGCGATAGCGTTCAATGAGGGCGATACGGTCACCGTTGGTGCGGTGCTTGGAACGATTTCCGGTGGATCGCCTGCAAGCTCACCGTCAACTACAGCTCCGACGATCGCAGCGACAGATACACCAGCCACAACAATCTCTGAGGCAGCATCCAAGGGCGGTGCGACGCCTGTTGCCGAAGCGATGGCCACTGCAAACGCCGTAGATTTGAGTAAGGTTGCGGCTACCGGACCTGCAGGTAAAGTTGGAAAGACCGATGTTGCATCTGCAATGTCAAGTGGTGTTGAGAACACCACTTGGTCACCAAAGAAGCCAGCTACTCCTGCAAAGCCTGCTCCAGCTCCTGCGGCTGCGAGTACAACAGGCAAACCAGAAGAACGCGTTCGGCTCTCGCGGCGCCGTCAGACCATCGCTGCAAATCTCAAGACGGCACAGAATACTGCCGCTATGTTGACGACCTTCAACGAAGTCGATATGTCTGCAGTTATGAACCTGCGAAAGCGAACTAAAGATTCCTTTATCGCAACGCATGGTGTTGGTTTGGGGTTCATGTCCTTCTTCACGAAAGCAGTTGTTGGGGCGCTTAAGCAGTTCCCTGCCGTGAATGCAGAACTCCAAGGGGATGAACTGGTTTATAAGCGTTACTTTGACATTGGTATCGCGGTTGGTGTAGAGGATGGATTGGTTGTTCCTGTGATTCGTGATGCTGATAAGCTCTCGTTTGCAGGGATTGAATCAACAATTAAGGTTCTTGCCGACAAAGCCAAGAAGAACGCTCTTGGTATCGGTGACATGACCGGCGGTTCATTTACGATTACCAATGGTGGCGTTTACGGTTCACTAATGTCGACTCCAATCCTGAACTACCCTCAAGTTGGCATATTAGGGTTGCACAGTATCAAAGAACGACCAGTGGTTGTGGATGGTCAGATCGTCATCCGGCCAATGATGTACATTGCACTTTCGTATGACCATCGCGTGATTGACGGTGGTACTGCAGTCCGTTTCCTGGTTAAGGTAAAGGATCTGATTGAAAATCCCGACGGACTGTTGTTAGACTTGTAGGACTTCGTAATCTAATAACGCTCTGTACGTAAGTGCAGAGCGTTTTCCTATTTAAGTGGTAGATGACCTAGATTTGACTTAGATAGATAGCTGACATGCTTGGTGCATAAATTCTGACGTATGTCACACCGTCCACTTCCAATGAATGGTAGGTCATGTTCTCATCGATCCGGGCATACCCGCCATACTGCTCATTCTCAGTTGAGAGAATAACACGGTATGCACCAGCCACAGGTACGGGGACCCATAAATCGTCTATGGAATTATGTGGACTCGTGTTCGTAATGAGGACGATCCCATTTCGGTGAAAAACTCCGATCTTGCGCATATCGTCCAAGACAGGAGCGGTTATATATGACTCATTCCACGCGTCACAGATGCTGGTCTGATGCATCAAAGCCCGGTCAAAGTTCGCAAGCTTCACATACATGAGGTCTGTGTTGTCTGCCAAATACCACTTGCGGTAAGCATAATCGAAACAATCATTGTTGTTTGGCGTCGGAAATTCGACCCAATCCGGGTGTCCAAATTCATTCCCGACAAACGACATCCAACCCTCGCCTCCTAAAAAGAAGACGACTGACTTACACAGGTTGACGATTGCAACCGCAAGGCGGACATCATGGCTGTGTGTGTTCGCAAGCATGTCTGTGTACATCTTTGGTCCAAGGAGCCTAAAAATGAAAGCTTGCCCACCAACGATGGCTTGATCATGACTTTCAACATAGCCGATGTGCTTTTCGTCGAATCTTCTTGATACCAGCGCATGCCACATCGATGATGGTCGAATCCCTTCGACCATGACATCGATTGCAACGGATTCGAAGAAATCTGGAAGCCCCATTTGGAGACGATAATCAAAGCCGACACCACCAATAGACGCATGACCCGCAAGACCAGGAAAGCCACTCACATCTTCGGCAATCAAAACCGCATTTGGTCGGATTTGATGGACCAATTTAGTTAGAAGACACAGATATAGCAATCCGCTTTCGTTTAGGTTTGCACCTTCATAATCCGCTTCAGAAAAGGATTTATGTCCAATACCGTGATCATGATAGAGAATGCTGGTGACGCCATCGACTCGAAAGCCATCGACTCCGTAGTTCTCAAGCCAGTACCTGGCATTTGAAACCAAGTAATTGAGTGTCACGGGATTGCTGTAATTGTAAACGAGTGAATCCCATGCTGGGTGAATTGCCTGTGTGCCCGTCAAGAAGAGATAGCCTTCTTGGCCATCATATTCCCCGAGTCCCTCTGCAAGGTTTTTCACGGCATGCGCATGTACAAGATCCAGAATGACCATCAATCCCAGAGAATGACATGTGTCAACAAGAAACTTCAGATCCTGCCGGGAGCCAAATCGACTACACACACCGTAAGGGTTACTAACGTGATATCCAAAGGATCCATAGAATGGATGCTCATGCACTGCCATAATTTGGACAGCCGTATATCCGGCATCTTTCACACGCTGCACAATTCCATTTGCAGCATCCCTGTAAGTACCAATCCCTGGAGCTTGTGCTGCAAGTCCTACATGAAGTTCATATATCTTTAATGACTTCGTTACCGTTTCCAGCTTTGTGGGAGGGCTCAACTCATCGAAATCGAAAATTGCGGAAAAGTCACCATTGGGCGACTGTCGTGCAAAAGTGCAAGTTGATGGAATTCGATCTCTGGCACCATTGAAGCCAGCAATATGTAACTTGTATCGACTGCCGGGTGCTACACGGTGCCGGTCTATTTTGACTTCCCATTCCGTTTCTGTGACACGGTGAAGTGGATCCTGACCGCGATCCCAGTGGTTAAAATCTCCGATTAGCGAAACGTAGTGTGCATTGGGAGCATACTCACGGATGACAATCTCGGTGTCGTTAATAAAAACTCCAATCCGATGATGCCAACGAAATCCGTGGTCAATGTCGGGGCAAATCTGGGAAGCCAAAAGTTGAACTCTTGCAATGACGCCGCTACGACGTCGGCCATCATCAGACACATTAGTCATTGGATGCTGCCAGTGGCACTTGAGGAGCGTTTACTTTTACACCAAAAAGTTGTGCTATAAGTTGTCGGGCAATAGGAGCAGCGTGCTCACCACCGTGAAGATGTTTTCCATTAGCATCGAGCCAAACGGCAAAGGCAATACGCGGCTTCTCACCTGGTTTCTTTGCATAACCAGCAAACCATGCATGAGTTGGGCTTCGCTTACCACGTGACTCTGCACTTCCAGTTTTTCCAAACACTTCAATGCCTGGCAGTCGGCACACTTGCCCTGTACCGCGACGATTCGTAACCACTCCACTCATTGCCTGTTGAACCAGAATCCGGGTCCTCTCAGACCACCCTACTGAGCCAACATCAGGAGAACTTAGATTAGGCTTCACGTTCTCATCCTGCGTCTTCGATACAGGTTCTACATGATCGAGCAAGCGGGGAACGACTCGTTTACCGTCATTGGCCACGGCGGCTGCAAGCGTTGCGAGTTGGAGAGGTGTGGTGAGCATCGCCCCCTGACCGATAGCCATATTTGCCGAATCTCCGCTAAACCAACCTTCATAACGTTGCTTGTAACGTCGATAGATAGCTTCCTGCGTCTTTGGACCATCAATGTTTCCATCCAGTTCACTAGTTAAGTCGATACCGGTATCGCTACCCAAACCGAACCTTTTGGACCATTTTTCAAGTTCTTCCTGGCCAACCCAGATTCCCAGCTGTCCAAAGTATGCATTACATGAAACTGCAAAAGCATCCATCATCGTTACATAACCATGATGGCCAGTGCAGCCAAGGAATGATCGTTTTCCGATGCGTAGTCCACCATCACATCTGACTGCTGTACCGGGCGTTACCTTTCCAGATTCAATCGCCGCTGTTAACGTAACAATCTTCATCACAGAACCCGGTGGAAGTTGAGCCTGAGTTGCCTGATTAGTTGCGAATGGTTTGATGCTGGCATCGTACAGCTTCTTTGGCATTGGCCTTACATTCCAAAGATTTAAGTCATACGTTGGGCTTGACACAAAAGCCAGCACTTTGCCAGTGGATGGTTCGATAGCAACGACAGCCCCCTTTCGGTTACCAAGTGCCTTGATCGCTATTCGTTGGAGTTTAGTATCTATTGCGAGAACGAGACGATTGCCCGGTTGCGGAGGTACCACGTTAACTGTACGGCGTTGTCCATTTGTACGGTCTGTTGCAAACTCTTCGTCACCAGGTGTACCTGCCAACGTTTCATCGTAAAACCGTTCTATACCGCCGCGTCCGATGAAATCGCTTGCCTTGTATCGCTTGCGAATTTCAGGATTCTTTAAGTCACTTTCTGACACAGGACTTGTGTATCCGAGAATTGACGCAAATGACTTCCCATCTGGATATCGTCGCATTGGCACAACCTGAACAATGACTCCTGGCATGGTATCAATGTTTTCAAGAACGCGCGTAGCAATCCTCTGTGACACGCTTTGCATGATCGGAACCGGCTCGTAATTTGGTCCACCGGCAACGGCTTTAAAACTGTCTTCAATACGTCCTTGGTCTACTTCGCAGGCACGCGCAAGACGTTTCCAGACCATCGGCAACGTTGTCGGACCTGCAGGTGTTTGTTCCGGCTTCTTTTTCGGCAACCAACCAGGGACAACAGAAATCACATACTTACTGGTGGTCGTAGCAAGAAGATTGCGATCAGAATCAGTGATCTCACCACGTGGAGGCGTGGCTCGTGCGTGCTTTAGCGTGTTAGTGATTGCACTCTCGAAATATTTATCGTAGTCCAGAAACTGTAGCTGCCATAGCTTGACGATCAGGGCAACAAGTCCGACCGCGAAAACGGCCGCAAGTACAATTATTCTTGGAATCAGCGCATCGGCGCCACTCGCCCTACTGTGGCTATCCCGTTGAGATGATCTCATCCCACTCGCAAAAACGTTACTCGCGGTTCTAAACCGGCCGTTAGTTGGGCCGTTCATCCGGTTGCGCTCCATGCAAACTACACGTTCGTTTTGGTGACCGTGATTTCGGCATCATCTGCCTTACGACTTCGACACAATATTCGTTTGCACGAAGATTACTGTCGCTACAAATGAGGACTTCGACTTCAGGATCCGGTTTAGGTTCCGGCTTTTTCTTAATCGACGATGGAGATGGAATGGCAGGTTGAGGTAGGTCAATCGCTTTAGGATCTTCAGCAGGTTCGGTCGATACCGGAGGAGCAACCTCAATATCAGGCTGTTCAACCGGTGCGATGGAATCTAAGCCGGCATCTTCAGGCGCTGTATCCACTTTCACATCTGATGGCGCTGGTTCAGGCGAAGAATCAGTCGGTGCTTTCTTGGTACGTTCACCATCATCCACTGGGGAATCATCCAACGGCATTGCAGCGGCGCGCTCCAAATCAGACAGAATTTTTGGGGCATCCAGCATGATTGCTGACCAAACTGGCGCACAAACCCTCCCTCCGGTAACACCTTCCATTGGAAGGTAGCGCACTACTTCCTTACCATTTACATTGATTCGCCTGACTCCGCACATATAAACAGTCGTCACTAATGACGGGGTGTAGCCGACAAACCATGCATCACGGTTATCGCTCGTGGTACCAGTCTTTCCGCGGGCGCCTTCTACTTGGTGAATGCCACGTGCACCGGCGGCACTTCCATAATCTATTACTGCCTTCAGACATTCATCGACTGAGCGTACCGCAGCAGCCGATATGGCGTTTCGAGTTGATTCTATTCCCTCGACAGGAATCGAATCTCCGTCACCATCTATGATTCCTACAATGGCAACTGGTTTGACCGCCGTACCAGAATTTGCAAACGTACAGTACGCCGTCGTCAACTCCAATGGACTAACCGCCGCTGTTCCAAGGGCAAGCGTTAAGTCCCGATTCATCGGAACATCTAGACCAGCACGCTTTGCGGTTGCGATTACGTTTTTGATACCAACTTCACTTGCAACTTTCACTGCCACTGTGTTCTTACTGGAAGCGACCGCACTTCGTATCGAAACACGGCCATATGTATAGCGTCCACCGTAGTTTTTAGGTGTCCAATCTCCGTACGTTGTCGGACCATCAAATCGGGTCGAATCTGGTGTCAAGGAAAGCTTGTTATCGCCGAAAGCAGCAGCGTAAACAAACGGCTTGAATGTCGAGCCACACTGACTTCTTCCGGTTGCATAGTTGAAGTTTGTTCTGGCATAGTCGGAGCTCCCTACCATGGCACGGACGTAGCCATTTTTAGGGTCTATGGAGACGACTGCACCTTCCGTTACACCACTGTCCGCGCCATTCTGTAGCCCTTCTTTTAATGCTTCAACAGAACGTCGCTGCAGTTCAAGGCTCAACGTTGTGTAAACCTTCAAACCGCCTCTATAAATGCGTTCGCTGCCGTGCTCTTTGACTAACTTACGCAACACCCAGTTAGTAAAATGTGGGGCTCGAAATTGTGTTCGAATCTTTGGAGCATCTGCCATGATCGCTGGAGCTTGCATCACGGCCGCCTGATAAGTGTCTGGAGTAATGTGTCCAAGATCACGCATCTTCGCAAGAACAACATTTCGACGGTTTATGGCTGCCTTAGGATTACGAAATGGATTGGTATATGCAGGACGTTGTGGTAATCCGGCAATGTAAGCACATTCAGAGACCGTTAGGTCTTTCAGAGGTTTATTGAAATAATATTTTGCCGCAGCAGCAACACCATATATGTTGCCACCGTAGTTGACCTCGTTGAGATACCGTTCCAGGATGGTGTCTTTGGACAGCGTTTTCTCAATCTGAACAGCCAACACCATGCCTTGTAACTTACGGTCAATCGTCTTCTTTCTTGTCAGCAAACGATTAATTGCCAGCTGCTGCGTCAGAGTCGATGCTCCCTCACTTAGTCTCCAACGCAATACGTTTCGATAGACTGCCCTGGCAAGGGATCGGAAATCAACTCCATTGTGTTCGTAGAAACGCTCATCCTCTATATCAATCGTAGCCTGTTTAAGGTTCTGGGGAATCTCACTCAGCTTGACATTGATCTGATACCGGTTTGAAACAGTCCCAAGCTCGAGATGCTTCCCGGTCTCGGGGTTTACATCTGCAGCATAAATGGTCGTAACACCACTCGGTGTTTCATTTTTTAAATCAGCAGCAGAATTAGCTTGAAGCCCTCTAGCAGCACGGAAAAAAAAGTACCCAAATCCAAGGACAAGCACCGTAAGCAATACGAGGACTACCGTACTAATCCGCATAAACTTGGTTATACGGAACATCGACTTCGCCCGACCTTGCTTGCGCTTTGTACTCATGGCTTAGAAACCAGACTTGAGGTATGTACGCCGTGCTATGTCATTGCCCGCATCCGCACGCTTCGGATTGTAACGCCACACACCCGTACCGGGTTTCTGAGCAAAACAGTCGTTCGAACTCAAAATACTGGCCAGCTTGTGGACGCTTGTCCGGCGAATGTAACGCAGCTCGCGTAGGGCTCGTTCAAATGTAACGCCTTTAGGATGATCATCGAGAATCTGTGTCAAAATGACGACCGTTGGATTATCCGATTCTGATTCCTTATAGACATCCAACTCCATACATCGCTCCGCAGTCAGCGCATATTCTCCAGCAATCAATGGTTCTAATTCTAATGTAAAAGCCCAGGCAGTATCCAGATTTGTAACCGTTGCAAGGCAATCAGATTGTCGAACCTCGTCGGTAAATGCACCAGTAAGCCCGGTTATACACCGAACATTGTTTTGGTTGATCATGGAACAAGCATGTTCTGTTCCGTTCACCACGAATGTTACAGGTACATAAGGTAAGTCCCATGGAATGTCGAACGCGCTCATTCTGCACAATGGGATAATCCCATACGCAAGATGATCCTTGTAGAGCGGAAATGCCGTACGTTCTTCAGATTCGTGCCTCGAACCAACGGGTTCGTCATCAAGTAAGTCCTGATTGTTAGGATTGGTTACATCCGTTTTCAACGTTCCAACGTATGAATCCGGAGAAAGCAAGTCTTCAACTTGCTCACCATCCTCAGATATAAACTCGACTCTTGGACAACTGAAGGCACTTACAAGTGAGTCGACGTTTACTTCGGGAATGGAAGCCGACGCTATAAAGCGCCCAAAACCTACAGGTGATACGCCTTCAATATCTTGGATTACTGAAATGTAATCATCAACATGTTCCTTGGGTATTCCATAGGTAGACACGTCAACACATTTGTCGTGCACCAAGATTGCAGTCCTAATCGCGTCGACGACCTTGTCGTCTATCTTTACGCAGTTGTCAGGCTCACGTTCTTCGACAACAGCATCGGACGAAGTCGTCGGGCTAGTCTCTTTCGGTGCTTCCGGCACTGGAACCAACTCGGACACCAGATTACGATAGTCAGCCTCGGATCCTGATAAAACCCACCGTCCACCATGCTTACCGCTATGCCACAATAAGCGGTCATCATGCAAAAGTTGAATGAAGTCCGATGCCGTATTTTGCTCTCGTGTCAGAACCCAATACGCTACAGCAAGTGTCTTATGGCGTATCGGTTTGTTCTGGATAGCTTCTAAGAGTGCAGTAGCGAAGTCTGGAATGCCAGCAAACGGTCCCCTGCCGGACTTGACAAGCAGTGCGTCTATCAGATCCCGTTTAACGCCATTTTCCAGAAGAATGTCTTCGAGGTCATCGTGGCCCAGCATCGGTAACCAATCTGACAACAAAATTTGGTCACCAACGAGTAAGAGATTGCTCCGGCTGCTCTTAACGGCTGCACGTATGGATGAGGCTATGTTTTCTGACGTCTTGCCAAGAAATACCGTGAGTAGTTCAGAAAGTTCGTTGATATGCACCGCGCAACCAACTGCCCTAGTGATGTCTGTGCACCAACGATCCAATGACCTCGCTATCGTGTCGTTACACACACATAAGTCCAGATCGCCATCCACAACCGTCAGCCGATCCGAATTTTGAACTACCGCAAGAAGCGTGTCAGCAGATATGCCAAGCTGACCAGCAATGACATCTATGGGACATCGCCCCAGCTTAAGAACGCTTAACGCAGCCTGATCAACCACCCATGCCTGTGCACGATCAGCCTGCGATTCCTTGTTTACTGACCCCTTAGATGCCTGACCTTTAGATTCAGCCACGATTACGACCTCATTTCGGCAAACACATCGTAGGGACCCACGTCAGTAATACGTCCGGAGACAAACGTCCCTGGTACTGCTCTGTAGTTTCGAATGGTGACCGACCCGTCAATCTCTGGCGCATCTCGCCAAGAACGACCGATGGAATCGCTTCCCACTACTTTCTCGACCATGACATCTATATCGCGGCCTATCAACTGTTTGTTAATTTCAGTGCTGATACTTTGTTGAAGCGCAAGCAGTTCCCTACGTCTCGCGTTTGCCGTACGTTTTGCGACCACTGGCTTCATCTCCGCACCGGGCGTTCCATCCTCCGGTGAATATGTAAATACTCCAAGGCGATCGAATTTCATTGCACTGACGAAGCGCATCAGATTTTCAAACGAAGCATCGTCCTCTCCAGGAAAACCAAGGAGAAACGTTGTACGGATACTCATATCTGGCATCAGAGACCGCATCCGGTCAAAAAGACGCTCATATTGACCGACTGAGCCGCCGCGTTTCATCAAGTTAAGCATACGGTCATCACCGTGCTGCAGCGGAATATCCATGTATTTCACTACATTTTCAGTGTCGGCCATTGTCTTGAGGAGACGGTCATTTACCATCGTGGGGTAACAGTACAGCAGTCGGACCCACTTGAGCCCTGAAATCTTCCCGAGACGTTCAAGGAGACGCGGTAATGCCAGTTCTTTATACAGATCCATTCCGTATGCAGTGGTGTCCTGAGCGATAAGGTTCACCTCAACTACCCCTCGCTCCACTAGCACTTGCACCTCACTGATAATTTCTTCAATCGGCTTTGAGCGGTGTTTTCCACGGAAGGTTGGAATAGCACAGAATGTACAGCGGTGATCACAACCTTCAGAGACTTTGACATAAGCCGACCACTTGTCTCCGCCACGGACTGTTCGAGCGGGCATGAGTGGATACTTGCCTTCAATTGGATCTAGGTTTACTGGCACACTTGATGCCATCGGCAAAAGCGTCTTAGATTGTTGTCGAATCGACTGTGGACCAAAGACCGCATCTACGATGCGATTTCCACTCTGGATTCCCAAAATAGCATCAACTTCCGGTATTTCCATAGCCAGGTCATTACCGTAGCGCTGTGCCAAGCAGCCGGTAACGATGACTTTTCCGATCTCACCGCGCTCCTTTCGGGCTACCGCATCGAGGATGGCATTTACGGACTCCTCTCGAGCGGATTCGATAAAGGCGCAGGTATTGATTACCAATACATCGGATGAAAGTTCGCTGTCCACAAACTCAACCTGACCGGTCGCATCAAGGGCACCCAGCATTTCTTCAGTATCAACAAGGTTTTTGGGGCATCCCAAACTCACAACCCCAACAGACGATTTCTTCATAAAGACCTTTTCGTACCGGTAAACCAAGTTTAGTAGTATGCCACCAGATAGGTCAGTATACTTTGCGCCCTGCTAGACTGCCTAGAAGACGCAGCATCACCAGAGTCAGAAGTTTCAGAATACGTGTACAAAACGCTCAAGATTGACGCGTCCTGTACCGCTATTCCATCAGCCATTTCCTGCTGAAAAGTTGCCCCATAACTATCAAAGGAACCAAAGTAATTACCTGAAGCACTGGGTTGTTCAGCAAAACAGCTGCAGCAACACCGAACAGTATTTCACGCACGCCCAGCGAGCGCACCATGACTTTGACCTGCGGCAAAAAACGCACTCCCCGGTGGACAAATGCAGGCGTAGTGACAAGGAGGAGAGCCGTCAAAACCGAAACAGCTCCACTGACTGCGAGACCAACGACCGGTATAACAATGCCAACAGAAAAAGCTATGAGCTGCAAGATTAGAAGGACTATAGTTCTTAATATTCCATCCGACCATTGCTGACCTAGCGGTGTAGATCTGTGGTCAGCACTATGAAGACGTTGATCTATTGCCGATGCCAGCGGGTCAAACGCGAACCCAACAACGATGCTCAGCAGCAAATTAAAGATGACTGGAAAGGCAATAATCCAGCCAACTAAGGCTACGAACTTTCCTACGACATCCCACTCGCCTGCAAGCTCCTTCCATATTGGAGTGACCAAAAGCCACATGACCGTACCGAGCAGTACATACATGACCGCTGCGAACAGTATTGGAAATACATACACGGATGCCGGCACCTGCCTAAGAAGCCTGATGACATCCCATATGCCCTGTCGTTGTCCCATGTTAGCCATTTTCCGCATAAATCAACCCGTGACCGGTGATTCTGCGATAAGCATCCAGATACTTTTCACGCGTCTGACGAATAACCTCTGACGGCAATGTCGGAGCCGGGTATTGCTTGTTCCATCCACTGACTGATTCCAGATAGTCACGGACGAACTGCTTATCAAACGATGGAGGGGAAATGCCAATTTGGTACTGGTCACTTAGCCAATACCTAGATGAGTCTGGCGTAAGTGCCTCATCTATCAGTAGTAAGTGACCATCCGGGTGTATACCGAACTCAAACTTCGTATCTGCAAGGATCAGACCCAAAGGGCTGACCAATCTTGATGCAAATTGATAGAGATCAACAGCTGTGGCTTCCACAGCGGGGCCAAACCCTCCCGATACCAGAGCTGCATCCGCCACTGTAAGCGGTTGGTCATGTCCTTCAGTAGCCTTTGAACTTGGCGTGTAGATGGGCTCTGGGAGATCCTGTGATTCATTCAGTCCGAGAGGAAGCGTATGTCCCCATAGTTCGCCAGGTGTTTTCAGGTACTGCTTCCATCCACTCCCGGACAGATAACCACGAACAACAGCTTCAACGGCAAGCGGCTTCGTTCTCTGACATAACATTACCCGACCACATAGCCAATCATCCCAAATACCGCCAGCGGCTTCTACAGCAACCCGGACTGCATCATCGTCTGCTGAAATGAGATGGTTTCCGATAATGTGTGAAGTTTTGTCAAACCAGAATGCTGCGAGCTGCGTAAGTACCTGCCCCTTGTTCGGAATGGGCTCTGACATCACTACATCGAAAGCTGATATACGATCACTGGCTACCAGTAACAACGAATCATCACTGATCTCATAAATATCCCGAACTTTCCCCTGACCTAGATGCCGGAGACCTGAGATGCGAAATTGTGGTGCCATATCAACGCCCCAAAACCTTTCCATAAACATCGGACACAGACACCGGTCCATAGTCCCGACTATCTTCGCTATGCTCCAAGTTGTCTCCCATCACGTAAATCCCATTGGGACGGTTCAAAACACAATCAGGGTTATCTGGCGGAAACAGGTCGGTAGACGCAAAAGTACCAAACTTGGTGTTTATTGTTGCCGGCCAAACAGCAGTACCTGATTTGTTTTGGATAAAGACAATGCGCTTGATGACTGCATTGCCATCAGAGCGGGCATCATCGGGCTTCAAAACGACAATGTCGCCAACCGACAGTTCTGGAAACCACTTGTACTTTCGCATCACGGTAAGAGACTCACCGCTACGCAATGTCGGCATCATTGATTCGCCATCTACAACGACTGTCCCAAAAAGTCGCCAAGCAACCGTTCCACACAGGAGCAAAAAGACGATGAACAGGTAAGAAAGTTGCTGCCGTTTTGTCAATCCCGAGGCCTGTACTTTTGGCATCAGACTCCCCTAACGCAGTTGCGCTTTACGCCTCGACTCGAATCCAATTATGGACTCCCGTGACAACTGGCAGACGCTCAGCCACATCAACAGCACCTCTGAGATTTTCCTCAAGACACCTATGCGTAATGAGGACTATTTCTGCTTCATCCTTGGAATTCGCACGCTGAATAACGGACTCAATGGAAACATCAAAGTCGCCAAAGACATTCGAAACCTGGGACAAAACCTTCGGTAAATCCTTAGCGGTCATTCTGACATAAAACTTTGATGTAACCAGCTCGCGTGGAAGCATTCGCAGATTAGCATTTGCTGGCCGATGAACACGACCTGTCGAACCGCTGACAAGATTTCTGGAGACGGCAATCAAGTCGCCGACAACGGCACTTCCCGTCGGCAATGACCCAGCCCCTCGCCCGTAAAACATCGTGTCCCCAACACCATCTCCGCGCACCAGGACCGCATTGTAAGCACCACTCACAGATGCCAAAGGATGATTCTTGTGAAGTAAAGCTGGGTGAACCCGGACATGCATCGTCCCCTGCTCTTCCCATTGCTCAGCAACGGCTACCAGCTTGATGACATGATCGAGATCTTTAGCGACGGCGATATCACGAGCCGTTATCGTTCGAATCCCCTCACTAATGACGGAACTTTCATCAACTGGAGTGCCAAAACCAATACTCGCAAGAATGGCAATCTTGTAACGGGCATCATGAGCATCAACATCGGCTGTTGGGTCAGCCTCCGCATACCCAAGTGCCTGCGCTTCACGAAGAACTTCTTCGAAACCAGCACCCTCATCCGCCATTTTTGAGAGGATAAAGTTGGTAGTCCCATTGACTATTCCCATAACCGCCTGAATGCGATTTGCAGCCAACGACTCACCCATCGCGGCGATAATCGGTATTCCTCCAGCGACGCTGCCTTCGGCGTAAAAATCAAGCTTGTTATCCTGGGCTATCTGAACCAAAGCGTGCCCGTGCTTCGCCATCAGCTCTTTGTTGGCTGTGACCACCTGCTTCTTCGCGGCAAATGCAGCTTCAATCCAAGACTTTGCCGGTTCAACTCCACCAACCAGCTCGGCAACAATATCAACATCGGGATCCGATATGACATCTTCTACACGTGTCGTAAACAAGTGACTTGGAAGAGAAACATCACGGACTTTGCCAATATCCCGCACGGCAATCTTGCGTACGACAAGCTTTGCACCTACTCTGGATGCAATTAGCTCCGCGTTATTGGTTAGAAGCGCAACAGTCCCTGAGCCGACGATTCCACATCCAATCAGCCCAATACCAATTTCACGCACTTAGGCCTCCTCAACAACGATGAGGCTATCACCCGCATGCACCAGCTTTCCGTTTTCAGCAGGAATGGAGACAACAACGCCTGTGACCTCGGAAATGACCTCAGAGAAGACTTTCATGGCTTCAATCGTGCCAATAGGATCCCCGGCCGAAACGTGGTCACCAACTTCAACAAACGGAGGTTCACCAGGGCTCGGCGAGCGATAGTACACACCCATAATAGGCGCAACGATCGGCGTGCCATCGGAGGCGCGATCGCCTGCTGTAAGAACAGAGGTATTAAGCGGAGCACTGCCTGCGACGGTTACAGGTGAAAGGTCGGACGTGATACGAACCGTAGTCGCTCCGGATGTATATTCGATTAGGTCAAGACCATATTGCGCTGAGATTTCGCCCAAGCGGGCTATAACAGTGGGGTCTACAGGTAAATCAGACACGTAAAAATGGTATCACGTCTGCGCGATTGAACCATGAGCAACGCATACCGCTGAAGTAGGAACACTTGCCCAACGTGCTAAGAGGAACCAAATCCCAAGATCCTGATTTCGTTGCCCTGCTGGCAATTATTGTTGCGGCAGCACTGCGGATGCTCGTTTCTTCGGGCCAACAGCTGTCATTCGATGAAGCGTATTACTGGACATGGTCACAGCATCTGGATTACTGGTACTACGACCAGGGGCCAATGATTGCATGGATTATTCGTCTCTTTACGGTGTTCACCTCTACTGTAGTGACGGTAAAGCTGGTCGCCATTGCGTGCACATCCGTGTTCCTCTACTTTGGATATCGTTTGTGTGCAGAACTCATCAATGCACAGACGGGTCTCTACTGGCTTGCAGTAATCATCTCCACCCCGCTGTTTCTGCTTGGAGGTGCAATTTCCACCTACGATACGCCAATGTTGATGTTCTGGAGTGCAGCGAGTTTCTTTGGTTATCGTGCGCTGAATACCGGACATCCCGGATATTGGATTACAGCGGGATGTATTTCCGCCCTGGGAGTCTTAAGTAAGCTGCCGACATTGGCACTGCCCGTAGGTATCTTGCTGACTTGCTTGCTGACTCCTGATGGTCGAAAAAGATTAGCGTCGCCATATCCATGGGTTGCTGGCATCATTGCATTACTTCCATTGATCTTGTTGAAGTACTGGGATGATACGCACTCTAATCTGTTTACACTCCATTCCGCGTCATTGTCGAAACGACACACCAATGCGGCCCTTGGTCGCTGGACGGGAGATTTGATTGCCGGACAGTTATTGGTGTTGGGCCCAACAACCTTTGTCGGGGTTATATGGACATTGCTTCGACATCGAACCACTGACTCAGTCCAACCGCGAAACTACATCAAATTACTGAGTCTCCCACTTATCGCGGTCTGCCTCATACTAAGCATTAAGTCAAAACTCGAAGTCAACTGGCCGATTGCCGCCTACTTCACCGGTGCCATCCCTCTCGCCGCGTTTCTCGTGTCCTCACGCCAAAAACGCGTTATTCTGCCTGTTCTGATCATCCCGGGATTGCTGATCTCACTGATTGCAGGAATGCCCGATACGTTGGGACTACTTGGACTCAAGATTAAGCCAGCATTGGCAGTAAAGCTTTATGAGCCCCACGGATGGAATGTCGTCAAGGATCGAATTTCGGCTCCAGCATCGAGGATTAAGAAACGTGGTGGTTTTGTCGCATCGACGAATTACAGGATGACGGCGATGACGGCATGGCTGCTTAGATCAACCAAAGATACTGAGTGTCTTTTTGCCCACACGAGAAACAACCAATTCGTCATTTGGACAGAGTTGGAAAATCGCATCGGACAAGATGCACTGCTGGTACTGGATGCGGTCGACAACAAGGACCTGGCTTACATCCGGAAGTACTTTGATTCTGTCACAGAGATTGATCCCCCCATTGTGATTACTTCACCTGCGGTTGATGGTCCCATACGGACCATTCACCTGTATGAATGCACTAATTTCCATGCTTACAAGATTCCGGAAGAAGCAATCGGCTATTAGTTTCCCGTTGATTACATTCGGTTAGAATGTGTCCATGTACAACCGTATTTCTTCTGGTTCAATAGCCCTTACCATATGTTTGGCGGCTATTTCGTCAACAATTGTCTCCGCTAAGAGCCAGTCAGAGATTCGTCCAACCCTCCTTGTAACAGGTCAACAAATCTCACCAGTGGGCCAATCAATCCGTGGGGGTAGTTTCCCGACATCGCTGGAGACAACGCCGGATGGACGATTTATCATTTCCACATCACTTGGCAATCGTTCTCAGCTGCAGGTGATGCGTGCTGATACTGGAGAGCTGCTTCACGTACGGGACTACAATCAGATCAAGGCACCGGGAAGCAACAAAAAAGGTGGGCTGTACTTTGGAATAGCCGTATCACCAGATTCTAAGTTCGTCTATGTAGCTCGCGGATCAGATGGAATCATCGATGAGCTATCCCTCTCGTCCGATGGCACGCTGTCACCGACATCGCGTACCTTCAAAACCAAAGCAGCTGCGGGTGTAGCGACGGATGGAACCTGGCTACTCTCGACATCGGCAACTGGAACGACATCCAAGCTCATATCGTCCTTGACGATTACCGACCTCAAGTCAGGCAAACAAACAGAATTAGTAACCCCTGGCTATCTTCTTGATTCGACAATTGTCGATGGCATTGGTTACGTGATTTGTGAGCAATCTCATGAGGTTCTCCGTATAGACTTGGCAAAGGCTACGTTTTTGCCAGCAATCAAAGTTGACAGCCATCCACATAAGTTGCACTACAGTGCGGTCAACAAGCGACTTTTTGTCACGAATACCACTTCTGACACGCTATCAATCTTTTCCGTCGAGACAAATCGAATCACTAATCGTATTTCTTTGTCTCCATCTGCAGCGGCTCGGCTAAAGAGTGGAAATCCAACCGGTGTAACGGTGGCAGCGGATGGAAAGACAGCCTATGTTGCGCTCTCAGCAATGAATGCTGTAGCCGTTGTCGATGTTGAGAAAAGCCGTGTATCCGGTTACATACCCGCAGGATGGCAGCCGTCCGATGTGACACTTGGCTCCGATCGACTATTCATTAGTAATGCAAAAGGCGATCGGAACAACTGGGCAAATGGTTCTCCAAAACAGTACATCCAAATTCTCCTCGAAGGTACGATTCAGTCACTTCCACTGGCATCGATTCCAGGGCAGCTAGGCAAGTGGTCTCAGATTGTTGCGGTCAACAATCGGTTTGAACGACTCTCGAAACAGGTCGCGGCCTTCTCAAATCCTGGCATTGAGCATGTCATTTACATCATCAAGGAAAACCGAACCTACGATCAGGTTCTGTCCGATATTCCCCGTGGCAATAGGGATGAGAGTTTGTTGATGTTTGGTCGCGATGTAACACCGAATCAACATGCCCTAGCGGAACGATTTGTGCTCTTGGACAATTTTTACTGCGCGGCTGAAGTTTCCGGTAATGGCTGGAATTATTCTGTTGGTTCGTTGGCTAACCCATACATTGAGAGAAATGTCGCCTATGGATACAACGGCCATGAGCGCCCCTACGACTACGAAGGAACGAACAATGGAATTCCAGCTGATCGCTTCGGGATTACCGATGTTGGTCGTCCGAGTGGAGGGTACATTTGGGATAAAGCAATTGCGCATAAAGTGTCGCTCCGCAATTACGGTTTCTACACCGATGACGTAGAACTCCCGCGCAAAACGGCCGAAGACGGAGCCGAAGGACAGTCGAACTCACCGGTGAAGAAAGCCCTGATAGGCGTTACGCATACAGGCTACCGGCAATATGACTTGTCCTTTGCAGACAGCGAAGCCCGCGTGAAGCATGGTTTGCCTCCTGCGCCAAAACAGATGGCTACGTTTGGACCTGACAAGGATCCGAGCAGATTTACAACATGGAAAAAAGACTTTGACCGACTTGTCGCAGCGAACAAGGTTCCAAAGCTCATGCTCGTGCGATTTGGTAACGATCACACTGCTGGAGCAAGTGTAGGAATGCCATCTCCGAGAGCGATGGTTGCAGATAATGACTTTGCGGTTGGTCAGCTTGTGGAAGCAATTTCAAAGTCACCCATTTGGAAGAAGTGTGCGATCTTTGTGATTGAGGATGATGCACAAAATGGGTATGACCACGTGGATGCACACCGGTCCACAGCGTACGTTATCTCGCCATTCATTCGTAAAGGGACGCTGGACTCATCGTTTTACAACACAGACTCTGTGCTCAGAACTATCGGTTTGTTGCATGGTATGAGTCCGATGACAATTATGGATGCAACAGCATCGCCATTTACGTTCTTTGGTGCACAACCGAGCAACGATGAGACCTTTACGGCAATTCTCCCAAATAAAGACATTATCGGTGAAGTTAATGCACAGCGAAGCGCGGATGCAGCCCTAAGTGCAAAGATTCCACTCACCAGCGAAGAGAGTGAAATTGACGAGCACCTCAACGGTATCCTTTGGCGATCTCGCTTCGGGACAAGTCGCCCTGAGCCACGGCGTGTCCACAAGTTTGCTGCATCACCAGTGATCGAGCGATAGTATTTCAGCCTTTACATCTGTCGGAGAAATACCGTGCGTGATAGACTTCGCACCGGAGTGGTTCGGGTGGTCGCAGGTGAAAGCCTGAGGAAAGTCCGGGCTGCGCAGGGCAGGATGCTGGCTAACGGCCAGGCGGGGTAACCCGACGGAAAGTGCAACAGAAAGATACCGCCATCTGATGATGGTAAGGGTGAAATGGTGCGGTAAGAGCGCACCGGAGTGGCGGAGACGTCACTGCCCGGCAAACCCCATCCGCAGCAAGGTTCGAACAGGAGAAGATGACGTTGCCCGCCGATTCTCCGGGTAGAACCGCATGAGCCATCAGGCAACTGCTGGCCTAGAGAGATGACCACACAAAGACAGAACCCGGCTTACAGAGCCACTCCAATCTATTCAGGAATACCATCCCCATGAGCTTTTTCCATCACGTATACTTCTACCCAACCGAGTCTCCGAACCCGACTGATAAATCGGAGCTTATCGGATTGTGCCAATCGCTCCTGTCCACAATTCCAGGTGTCACATCGTTCGCACTTGGTACACCTGCGGGCACAGACCGACCTGTTGTCGATAATGACTACATCGTTGCGTTACTTCTTGAGTTTCCTGATGCAGCTGCTGAGAAGGAATATCAGGTTCATCCGCAACACGTACAGTTTGTTTCTGAAAGCCGACGACTGTGGAGCACTGTAAAGGTCTTTGACAGCAACGGAGTGTAGGAATGCTGACACGATTGCCCGCTCTGGAACGTGGTGCAAAAGTCTGGGCAATTGCGGATTCGCATTTAAGCTTTGAGCGTCCGGATCGGGACATGACACGCTTTGGAGAGGAATGGATTGATCATGCGGAGCAACTTCGTTCTGCCTGTTCTTCAAACATTTCAGAGCGGGATGTTCTTCTCATAGCTGGCGACTTGTCATGGGCAAGAAAACGATCGGAAGTCGGTAAGGACTTGGAGTTCCTCGCAAACCTTCCCGGGACAAAGATTGTCATTCGTGGTAATCATGACCACTGGTGGAAGGCAAAGCAGCCCATTGACTTCCCTGGATTACTTGAGCCACCGATTATCTTTGGTGAGAATGAGATCGCCGTCGTCGGCACGCGTGGTTGGCAAACACAGCGGCTACCCAGTCCCGATCACGATGCCAAGATGTTAGCTCGCGAACATAGTCTTCTGTGCAAACAGTTAAATCTTGTCACTGATTGCGCTTTCAAAATCGTAATGACTCATTATCCGGCGCAACCTTTTGTCAGCACGCTAAGAGAACATCAGGTGGACTCTGTTGTATTCGGTCATGTCCACCTTAGGTCGCTACCTGAGGATGAGATCTTTGCAGTGGAAAACGAATTGGTAGATGGTGTCCGAATGCGCTGCGTCGCCGGCGACCGCCTGAGCTTTGTACCGGCTATGATTTATCCAGCTTCTGACACCGTGTAGGAACTCTGTCAGGAGTTTCCTACATGGAGATCAACAGGTTACTTGGCAGTTTCCTTTAACCACTTAGCAAACGATGAAACATCTTTTGCGGTCGTATAGTCCGTGGTTCCCAGGACCTTACCGGATGCATCCAATACCGCATACCTTGGTAATGTCGCGTCTTTGAAGGTATCAAGCTGGTACTTCGCATTTGCCGCTGCCTCGTCAGCCGTTGCAGAAACACCAGGATCTGTGAAAAGGCGTACACGAACCATTTTGTCCAACAGTGGCTTAACATCGGGTTCCGGCATGACATGCTCTTCGACATCGCGGCAGTTTGTACATGTATGGCCGGTGATGTCGACAAAGATTAGCTGCCCAGTCGCTTCAGCAACAGACTTTCCCGCTGCAAGTGTTGGGAGAAAAGTCAAATCTGTCGCTGACTTTGGTGGTGGTGGTAGGAACTGTCCGATAAATCGTACGACTGGCCGACCTGATACACCATAGAGACAATACAGTCCTGAGACGATAAATAATGCTGCCCATGCACCGCGTGCCTTGGTGACCTTCCCCGTGGGTGTATTGAAGCCAATATTTAAACTGCCGAGGAGCCAAAGTCCCCCGGCAATCAAGATAAGACTGGTGAGCGCCAGATAAGCAGGACGGGTCAGGAGTTGCCAATTCCAGTAGATGTCCGCAGTCGAAAGAAACTTGAGTGCTGCTGCAAGCTCGAGAAAACCCATCGCCCCTTTCAGGGTTGTGAGCCACGCCCCACTTTTTGGGAGCCTTGCTAAAAGCCCTGGGAACAGCGAAAGTAGCACAAAAGGTAGTGCCAAAGCCGTGCTAAACACCAACATGCCAACAATCGGCTTGATGAAAGCAGCGGCTCCCGTTGCATTGGCAGCAAGCACAAGCAAGCTCCCCACAATGGGCGCAGTACACGTAAATGCCGAAACTACAAATGTCAGTCCCATCCCAAGGATTCCAAGGGTTGAACCATTCCTTGATGCGCTTAACTGCTGTACTTTTGCCGGAAGGCGAATTTCTGTGACTTCGAGTAATGCCAAACCAAAAATCACAAACAGTCCAGTAAAGACGAGATTAACCCATGGGTTTATTGCAAAGTCACGTGCAGCCGTACCACCCGCGACAACCGAAAGCACGACACCAAGTCCCGTAAAGCAGGTGATAATTCCCAGAGCATAGAGTATCGAATACTTCAAAATGCTCGATGAGGGTCCTGAAGCTTTCGCATCCTGTGTTGCAAGCTTAGTAAAAAATGCGAGGGTGACGGGAATCAGTGGAAAGACACAGGGTGTAAGCAGTGTAACCAAACCAGCCACAAACGCGGTAGCAAGAAACGGTATCCAATCCTGTTGCTGGCCAGATTGGGAAGAACCGACTGTAGAAGCCGTGGACAGTTGCTTTACTACTTCCTCCGGCGATGATCCAGCTCGCACGTCCCCTGCTTCTACAGCAATCGAAATAGGCAGAGTTTGCGTCTTCGGTGGAAGGCATCCACGGTCGTCACACGCCTGACTTCGAACCTTTATTGAACCAGCAAGCGTTCCGGGTGTGGCTGACTCTGAAACTGCAAGCGCAGCTTCAAATGTAGCAGTCCCCTCATGGATGCCGACATCTTTGCTGAAACCCTTGTCAAACTTAGACTTTGGTGCCGATTCACCGGGTTTACCCGCTATCGACAATATGCCTTTCTCTGACACATCATCGGCGGATACCGTCGTCGCCAGCGGTGCAGGATCAGGTAGTTGAACCGTTGAGTAGATGTGATACGGGGCATCGATGACCGCCTTTATGCGGATTTTCGTCGCTTCACCAGGATGCAATGCTCCTCCGTCGCGTTCCAAAGTGAGGTGGACCGGGTTAGTTTGCGCGACGACGATCTGTGTCGCGCTGACAATGAAAACACCTACGAGGAAACGAAGGAGCAAGCGTATGTTCATATCTACTTAACTTCTACTATGGACATTAATGAGACTGTAGATGGAGGCAGACAAGATGAATCATCACAACCCTGCGACCTTAATCTGAGTTTCAGAACTGACTTGCTTGCCTTGACTGCAGGCGCAACGAGCTTCACTGTGACATCAACTTTTCCACTCATGATGTACACCCCCATTGCATCCTTGTGCGCTTCTGGCCACGTAATGGATGCAATCTTGTATGCACTGCCATCCTCAAGGGTAATCGTTGTCGGAATCGCGTTTTCATCTCCTGGTTTTGGAGCATACACATGAAAACCGGGTTTGACGGAAAATGTGACTGCAACCGTAAACTCTGAACCCTTTTTTACAGACTTGGGTGCAGTCGCTTTGGCTTCTGTCAAAAAGGCAGGCAACACCTGTGTCGGGAGACTGGCAAGTGAGCAACCCATCGTTGAAACAATAGCTGCCGCAGGCATCAAAATCATTGTGCTTCCTCTAAATGCGTGAGCACTGCTTTACAAAAAACGCATGTAAAGCAGTGCTCGACCTTCGAAATTAGTCGACTGAGATTCCAGCTTTTTTTAGGGCTTCTTCAACCCGTTTATCGCTGTCGCCGCCGAATCCAACGATGCCTTCTACAACTTTTCCATCCGCACCGATGACAAAGGTACTTGGAATTCCGGAGACACCGTACTTTGCCGATGCAATGGACTTCGCATTGTCCTTTGCTGCAGCATCGAAGAGCAGCGGGAACGTGAACTTGCTCTTATATTCCGGTACCCATTTGTCGTAAGCATATTTGTCATCCCAGACACAAACCGCCAGCACAACGACATTCTTGGACTGGACCTTCTTCCACACTTCTTCAAGATGCGGCATTGAGCGCATACACGGTCCGCACCAAGTAGCCCAGAAGTCAAGAATAACCACTTTGCCCTTGTAATCAGCGAGCTTCACTTCTGCCCCTTCCGGGGTTGTTACGACAAAGTCTGGTGCATCTTTGCCATTGGCAAGGATTGGTGGACGCTGTGGAGCTGCAGGAGCCTTCTTTGCAACGCGCGTCGTGGGTTCAACAGAGAGTGTCGAGCCATCGTTGGATGCGCTTGCTACATACGACTTGCCGGCGACCTCAAAAGGCATCCGGATGTCGACTTGTTGCTTCTTGCCATCTGCTTCCAGAATCAACCAAACAGGACGCCCGGACTTTACATTTCCTGGAAGCGGTTGGTCCTTATCATCAACGGACTTAGCATAGAGACCATCGGTATCGTTTTCGATGAGTGTTGCTTTGTATGTCGTCCCGCCGATGACCACATCGCCCGTGCGTCCTCCGGTACGGTACATCAACAGAGCATCCAGAGACGGACTTACAATGCGATAAAGGCTGATACCCGTATCGACGGACTTTCGACCGCGCCCCTCGTAGCTTGCCTTGACAGTCTTCTCGATTGGTCCGTAAAGAGTCCGGCCGTTACCTTGATCTGTCTTCTTAGACCAGGCGGAATCTCCGTCATTAGTCAGGTCACCGTCTCCGTTTGAATCCACATAAATTCGGAAGTCTCCACCTGCAGGTTCATCAAGCACGACAGCAATGCTCGACTTTTTGCTATCCCCTGCCTTGATAACGCCGTAGCGCGCCGTTCCTGTGTAGACGGGCTCCTTCTTTACGGAATCTGGCTTTATCGATGTCAATTCGATACGGATAGGCATGTAACCTACACGGGCTGTTGCCGTCGCTTTTGCATCGTAATTGAGCTTAGCAGTCGACTGCTGACCTTGAGTTGTCCCAAGCATCGCCAGTGTGGCAAGCATTCCAATGGATATCATTATCGTTCATTCCCCTCTTGGTAATCAGCGCTCATCACGGGTATCAAGCCATACGGTCAACAGTAGTACAGGCAATGATTCTTCCGGAGTTTCCTCTGCTGGAGCATACATATGTATCTCAGTGCTCCAAAAGGTAGCGGCATCTCCCTCGCCTAGCGTATAGGTTTGCCCTCCAACCGTCAACAGTGCAGTTCCCCGTAAACAGAAAATGAACTCTTCGCCAGGATGATTAACAGGTGCAGTTCGGTCATACAACTCTAATAAGGCGCTGTTGATACGACCATCCGGGAGTCTGCACTCAAGGGATGTAAGCAATGCAGTTTCATCGGCTGCAAGCTGTGACCGACCTTCATTAGACCTGCTATGGACAGCAATCGTTGTTTCGTCATGTGAATCATGTCGCGTCAGCTGTGCGATGTGAATACCAAGAGCCTCGCAGACTCTATTTAAAGTTGTGTACGAAGGAGTCAGCCCCTTTTCAAGCCGAAGAATCGTGTTTTTATTAACCCCCGCTTTGTCGGCTACATCCCGAACAGAGAGATTCATCCGCATACGAATCCTCTGTATCCTCGCACCGAGGGTTACAGGATCGGGTGCTAATCCGCCATTGCCTGTTTCAGGTCGTTTATCACCAAGCATGGATCCTCCAAACCGACTGCAACACGAACAAGATTAGGGCAAAGCTGCCCCAGGGCTGAATGACCACCATCGCACCGCAACATGCTGGCAGGATGTGCGACCAGTGTCATCGGCTCACCAAGTGACAGCGCGATACTGCAATGCTGCAATCGTCCAAGCATCCTATCGACATCACCGGCATAGTGAAAACTCAGCAGTCCACCAATGCCGCCAGGATGCTCAGCGGCTGCCGACGCATACTGTTCGGAATTTATATCTCCAGGGAAGTTCACAGATGTGACAATAGGATGACTACGAAGAAATCGTGCGATGACACGGGCATTTTCGCAGTGGCGCGCAAATCGCATTTCAAGGGTTGAGAGACCTCGGTGAACAAGCCAGGCAGCATCTGCAGAGAGTGTTCCTCCCAAAAGTATCCGCCAAGGCTCAATCTTTTCGATCCACCTTGTAGAAGTACAAATGGCACCAGCCAGTACATCACCGTGCCCGCCCATGTACTTCGTAGCGGAGTGCACGACAATATCGACGCCCATCGTAAGCGGATTACATCCAATCGGTGTGCACAGCGTGTTGTCCGCCACAGATGTCATTCCAAGCTCTTTTGCCGTTGCTGCCAATGTACGCATCGGAAGAATATCGAGCGTCGGATTGGCCGGACTCTCTAACCACAGGACGTCTCCAGCCTTACTTTCTCTGTTGTTCAGCGCATCTGGTGAAGTCAGATCGATGGGTTCGTGAATGATTCCCCACTGATCCACCATGCGACTAATAAGCTTCAACGTCCCGGAATACGCTACTCTGTGCGTAAATATGCGCGCCCCTGGCCGACACAACGTCATGAGTACCGCCGAAATGGCTGCCATTCCGCTTGATGTAACCCGACATTCTTCAGCGTGTTCGAGGGATGCAATATCGTGTTCGAGTGCAAGTGCGGTTGGATGCGAGCAGCGTGCATATCTCTGCCGGTCATCTCCCGGGATATGCGTGAATGACACGCTGCGGTCGATAGCCAGCGTCAATCCTTTTAGTACAGCTTGGCCACTAGTCGTCGGTTGCATTGGTGTACTCTACCAAACAAATGTAGACAGTCCCAATTTTGGTATGCCCCATATTCTATTGAATTCAGAGGTCGGTTAACGCTAGAATCATCCGGCGATGTTGCCGCATCGGGCGTTGCCACTGAACCTTAGATTTTCATTGAGGAAGACCTGTCCGAATGAGTACGACTGAAACGAATCAGCCACAAGTTGCACGTGGACTAGAAGGCATTGTTGCCGCAGCGACCAATATCGCAGAAGTGGATGGCCAAAACGGTAAGCTCACGCTGCGTGGCTATGACATCAGCGAGCTCTCAGGCAACGTAATCTTCGAAGAAGTTGCCTACCTGCTGTGGCACGGCAAACTTCCTAATCAGTCGGAACTCGATTCATTACTCTCCACGATGTCTGCGGCACGTGAACTCCCGGTTGAGGTTGTTGATTGCCTCAAAACAATCGGCAGCAAAGCAACAGGTATGGACATTGTGCGCATCGGGGCATCGATGCTGTCCATAGGCGATGATGATCTTGGGTCTCTCGATCTCGAAGTCAACAAGCAACGTGCTGCGCGCCTCCAGGCTCAAATGCCTGCGATCGTGGCACATGCATACCGAATCAGTCAGGGACTTGAAATCGTACATCCAAAACCTGAGCATAACCTCGCAGCCGGTTTTCTTTACATGCTGGAGGGAGTGGAGCCTTCGCAGGCTCGCGTGGATGCCCTGAACGCATACCTTGTAGCTGTTGCAGAGCACGGTCTTAACGCTTCTACCTTTACGGGACGTGTGATTCTAAGTACAGACTCCGATATGGTTTCGGCACTTACGGGTGCTATCGGTGCATTGAAGGGCTCCAAGCACGGTGGCGTTCCTGGTCCGGTTCTCAAAATGCTGCAGGAAATTGGTGAACCAGAGAATGCCGAGGCATTTATTCGAAACGAAATGTTGAGTGGTCGCCGGATTATGGGATTTGGACACCGTGTTTACAAAGTCCGTGACCCACGCGCAGCACTACTTTCGACTGCAGCAGAGCGCATGGCTGAACTTACAGGTGATGATCACTTGCTACGCCTGACGAAGGCGGTAGAAGATACAACCGTAAAGGTGCTCGCAGAACTTAAGCCGGGGCGAGATTTATACGCAAACGTGGAGTTGTTCGCAGCTCTTATCCTGCACGCGGTTGGCGTTCCAAGTGAACTCTTCACGCCAATCTTTGCCATCGGCCGTACCAGCGGCTGGACGGCTCACATGCTCGATCAAATCGAAGATGCGCGCTTAATTCGACCTGCATCAATCTATGTCGGTCCTCGAGATTACAAGTTTGTTCCTATCGAAGAGCGTGCATAGACATTAGTCAGCACGACCGGGGTTAGCTTGTGAAGGCAACCCCGGTCTTTTTGTATCCGGATGATCAAATGAACACTGCGCGCATTACACACAACCGTCATGGCAGAGCACTCACGTTCTCATTGTCCAACGGTTTGGTGTCACGATCAATTTTCTGCACCAAGACTATGGCAACGTTGTCAATCAGTCGTCGCTCCCACCAAGACATCAGTGACAGTGTTGAACTCATTCGCGCTACTTCCCGGGAATGTATGTTGACGATAAATGGGCAAAAGTATGCTGTCGGCGGGGCTGCAGGTCAGAAGGATCTCGCCTTTCTTCGAGACGACGAGATTGAATCCCTGACTCCTTTTTCAAATGATGCTTCATTCATGGGTGCACGGATTGAGAAGTATGTACATCCGGTTTCAGCCCCAAACTCGCCAGCAAAAAAAGGTACGTCCCTCGTGGGTACATTTGAGCTCACTGATGGGTCAGTACGAGGCGTTCTTGTCAAGGTACGTCATACGGTTTTTGACGATTTACCCGTACTCGAGAAGCAGGTAGAAGTCACAAACACCACAAGTGCTTCGATTCGTCTAAACACGATTGACTTCGAAGAACTTTCTACAGTGGAGCCAGATTCAGTCGTTGACCCGACTAATCTTTGGGAACGGCAGTCAATAACTGTGCTGTCGGATTTTATGTTTCACGGAATGTCCATATCATCAGCAAATCAGATTGCAACATGGACAACTGATGATGCATACACTACTCAGGTCAACTATGAGCTCAAGACCCCTTGCAAGCTCAAGTGCTCTCTGCCTAACGGACCAGATTTGGATCTTGCGCCCGGAGAAACATTTGTCTCTCCCAGATGCATACTCGTCTGTCATGCATCCACAGAACGCGAGATACGCGGCAAGGATATCAGGGCAACCTGGAAAGGATTGGCTCCTTGGACCAGTGACAATCCCTTAATGCTTCACTTGACATCGACGGATGAAAAGACGGTCCGTACAGCGATTGATCAGTGTGCTGAGTGTGGTTTTGAGATGGTTATTTTCTCATTTGGCTCAGGTCTAAACATGGAGGACATCAGCCAAACCAACATCAGCAAGTTCAGGTCCTTCGCTGACTATGCTCACTCAAAGGGAATCCGGATTGGTGGATATAGCCTCTTGGCAAGCCGGAGTGTGTCACCCAATGACGATGTAATCAACCCGGAGACGGGACGTACTGGTGGAACAATTTTTGGCAATTCCCCATGTCTATGTTCCAAGTGGGGACTTGATTACTTCAGGCGTATCAAGACATTCCTTAAGGACACCCGCTTCGATCTTTTGGAACATGATGGAAGTTATCCAGGTGACGTCTGTGCATCCACCAAACATCCGGGTCATCGAGAAACATCCGATTCACAATGGCGTCAGTTCGAGCTCATCAGAGACCTGTATCTGTGGTGCCGTAAGCAGGGCGTTTATCTGAATGTTCCCGATACATACTTCCTCTGTGGGTCTAACAAAGTCGGAATGGGCTACCGTGAAACGAACTGGTCATTACCCCGATCACTGCAACACATACACAGTCGACAAAATATGTTTGATGGCACATGGGAAAAGCGGCCATCCATGGGGTGGATGTTTGTACCGCTCGTTCAGTACCATGGAGGTGGAGCCGAGGCGACAATAGAGCCACTTCGTGACCATTTGGATGATTACAAGCGCCATTTGGACAGCTGTCTCGGTTATGGTGTGCAGGCGTGCTATCGTGGTCCCAGACTCTATGACTCACCGGAAACAAAAGCGATGGTGATCAGGACGGTTACGAAGTACAAGAAGTACCGTCGTTTGCTTGAAGGAGATATCACTCACTTACGTCGGCCGGACGGTCGAAACATTGATGCGATCCTTCACACCGATGATGACCGCGCAGGCAGAATGATGCTGGTAGCGTACAATCCTGTCTCAAAGAAACAGGTAACGACGATCAGTCTGCCATCAACATTGTCGCCGTACAAGCCCATACGGGTTATCGACACGGACTCTGGAGCGACATCAACGCTGCGGCCCGAGACGAGCGGTCGCTTTGAGATTACGATAGGCGTTGATGGCGGCGCGATGCGAATGTTGGAGTTAGTGCAGTGAATCAGTTTACTGAAGACGTTCTTGGATGTAAGGTTCCGCTGCTGTTAGCCCCTCTTGCACATCTGGCTTCGCATGAGCTTATTGCGGCAGTAACGAATGCGGGCGGGCTTGGTACATTCCCTCTTCATCGACTTAAACCGGAGCAAACCGACCACGCTCTCACACAAATCCGGCAGCTCACCGATGGACCAGTGATGGTGTCCTTTACGGGTGAATGGGAACGGGATGAAAATCTTGATGTTCTTCTACAACATCACGTGACCGTTGCAATGGTCTTTTGGTGGAATGGTCCTCGTTTGATTCACCGATTGCAATCAAAGGGAATAAAAGTCGGCTGGCAGGTCGGGACTGACGAGCAGCTGACTGAGGCAACGAGCCGAAAGGCCGATTTCATCATCGCCCAAGGCTTGGAAGCCGGTGGACCTGTACGCTCTCCATATCATTTGTCTGACTTGCTTCAATTGATTGAGGGTAGAACGAAGACTCCTATCATCGCCACAGGCGGTATCAACACTCCAGGCCGAGCCGCGACAATTGTCCCTCAACGGGCTGTCGGTGTAATGCTGGGAACGCGTTTTTGTGCATCTCATGAGGCAAACAACTCTGCTGAAGATAAAGAACTTTTATGTACATCGGATAGTGACTCCGTCGTCCTCGACACATCACTGCGTGGGGACTGGCCTTGCGCTTTTCGACGAAGGCTGACGTCCGGGGGCGATCAGGATATTCCAGAACGCTATGCAAACATAAATGTTGGAGAAATTCAATCTATTCTGTCCGCTCAGCAGATTGTGGATTCATTTGCAAAAGTCCTGGCTCGATAATGGCAGTTACCCCGGTAACGTTGCCTGCAACAAAGCAGAGTCGGTAAGATAAGTTATGCAGACGGCAGAGGTGGTCCAAGGGGTTCTTCCGACGATGGGACGCCCCTCGCTTGTACTTCCATCTGTGACTTTGGAGACATTTGAAGGACCACTTGATTTGTTGCTCCACCTCGTTCGCGATGGTCGAATGGACATCTTCAACCTCCCTATTTCCGAGCTCTGTGACCAGTACATCGCAGTGATCAGGTCCTACGACGAACTGAATTTGCATGTTGCCGGTGAGTTTCTTGTGATGGCAGCAACGCTGATTGAGATTAAGTCACGGATGCTATTGCCGAAGCCACCATCTGATCCTCCCGCTGATGATGAAACCGGACCAGACCCACGTATGGAGTTGGTTCAGCGTCTACTGGAGTACGCAAAGTATCAGGAACTGTCCGAGTGGATGCAAACGGTTGAAGGTGAACGGCGAAACGTGTTCTTTCGAGCCCCCTCTCCTTTGGCACCCGAGTACCGCGTACCGCCACAGTTCGGTGAACTAAGCGCTGAACAATTGGTCGCGGCGATGCAACGTGTTCTTGATGCGATGGGTGCGGGTGAGAGGCAGGTAACCAGTGTAAGGCGCCACCGACTAACCGTTCGGTTGACAATGCGAATCCTTATGACACGCATCACGGAAGCTGGTGAAAAGGGCGTAGATTTACTCGAGATGATTGCTGAAGCAGGAAATGGACTTCTGGGAGTAATTATGGTCTTCCTGAGCCTGCTCGAACTATTGCGATCGGGCACAATCGCGGTCGCGCAAGACGAATTCTGCGGTGAAATCCGTGCTTTTTTCATCCCTGAAGCTCTAAGAATTGACTGGTCATCGGAAACCGAGGCGGACACCAATGCGTAGTCTCCTTGGCATGGTTGAGGCACTACTTTTTGTCTCAGGAGATCCACTGACGATAAAGGATTTAGTCAAGGCGACAGAATGGGACGAGGATGCAGTAACGACAGCACTGCATGAACTCCAGAGAAACTATGCTGGATCAGACGGTGGATTACAGTGTTCCGAAGTGGCAAATGGCTGGCAAATAACGACTAAGCCGGATTACGCTCCCATCGTTGGTAAGCTGCTGGCACCTAATGCCAACCGGCTGTCCAAAGCCGCTCTTGAAGTCGTTACGATTATTGCATATCGCCAGCCGTGCACAAGCGCAGATATCGAAGCGATTCGAGGTGTATCCAGCGATGGTGTGTTGAAGACATTGGTTGAACGCGAACTCGTTGCCGATGTCGGCCGAAGACAAACGCCTGGTCGACCAATTTTATATGGAACTACCGATGCCTTCCTGCACTACTTTGGGTTGGCGTCGATAGATGCACTGCCACCGTTACCGGATGACCCTGATGCCGACGTCGCTGCCGCTACGGAAACGGCCGTTGTCAAAGCTGGCGGACTCGACCTATGAGATTTAGACTTGTCACTTACCTTGCAATAGCATTTCTGTTTACTGCAGTTGCACCGCCATCGATGGCAAAGAGAAGCCAAACCCGCCGAAGAACGCTTGTTGCCAGCTATAACCCAATGGACCTTAAGCAGTACCCAAAGACGGCGAGCAAGAGCGTTGCTGTCTTTGATGCTGACACAGGCCAGCTGCTGTGGCAAGTTAACGGCGATAAGCGTTGCTATCCTGCCAGCACAACAAAGATTTTGACTGGACTCCTCTTTGCTGAAACGACCCCTGCCGATACAGTTGTCCAATGTAAAAACAAGCAGATATCTTCCGTAGGTGAGAGTAGCCTGAACATCAAGTATAACGAATCGTTTATCGCGGAAGATCTGTTGCGCGGATTTCTCCTTAAGAGTGCTAACGATGCTGGCGTTGTGATCGCCGAACACATTGATGGCTCAACTGCTAAGTTCGCAGCAAGAATGAATGACCGTGCAAAGCAGGCCGGAGCTAAAAACTCTCACTTTGTAAACCCACACGGTCTCCATAATCCCGAGCACTACACAACTGCCGTGGATTTGGGGCGCATTGCGATAGATGCTCTGAAGAATCCCCGATTTGCCGCGATGGTTGAGAAACCATCGGCTATTATTCAGTCTTCCAACCGACCAGCAATCCGGGTAACCAGCCGGGCAAAGTCGCTTTACTATGATCGTTTTTTGGGAGCCGATGGCATCAAAACCGGGTACACCCGCCCGGCCGGTAACTGTTTTGTAGGATCAGCGACTCGCGATGGTCGCAGATTGATTTCAGTCGTTATGGGTGCGCCAGAATCCGCATGCAAAGAGACTATCCCAATTCTGTCCTGGGCTTTCAGGCGATTTGAACGACAGATTTGTCTTGCTGCCGAAAGTGCAGTCAGTGTTACGATGGCTGACGGTCGAACGGTAAAGGCACATACCGTAGACCCTATTATGCGCTCGGTTGATAAGTATTCAGCTAACAAGCCGCTTGAACGTCGAATAGTCCTGTCACACGGAACTGGTTCGATACAGAAAGGCGATGTTATTGGCACGCTATACATGTCCGAAAACGGGCATGAGCTTGGGACAACCACGTTGGTCAGCGATATGGAATCAACGGTTTCAGGAAACGTTTTCGGACCGATGGGTTTGTTCGGAGGCAGTATCTGCCTCGTGCTGGTAGCATGGCAACGTGGAAGAAGAATCGCGCGGAGAACGCCTCCAAAAGGCTTTGGCAGCAGCAGGCGTTAGTTCGCGGCGTAATGCAGAAGTCCTCATAACATCCGGCCGGGTCAAAGTGAACGGCATCCTGGTGACCCAGTTAGGCTCAACAGTTTCCGATGATGATGTAATTCTGGTTGACAATAAACAAATCGCCCGAAAGCCCAGGCTGTACTACATTGCTCTAAATAAGCCAGCTGGCGTTGTGTCTACGGTACATGACAGACATGCCGAAACGACGGTAGTTGATCTTGTCGATATTCCAAATGCGCGACTGGTGCCCTGCGGACGGCTTGACATGGATAGCGAAGGCTTGATCCTGCTATCAAATGATGGAGACTTTGTTCACAAAGTGACACATCCAAGTCAAAGTCTCGGCAAGACATATCACGTCACCGTATTTGGCGGGCCAGAACCATCGACATTGCGTCGCCTGGCAAACGGCTTGACACTGGACGACGATACACGCCCTACGGCTCCCGCTGAAGTTACCGTCATTCGTCGCCGTCCAACGGTGATTGAAATGGTCCTGCACGAAGGACGAAATCGTCAGATCAGACGCATGATGGATACGGTGGGCCACCCTGTCGAAAGATTGGTTCGTGTCAAAGTAGGTCCCATCACCCTTGGAGATTTACGACCAGGCGAGTGGCGATACCTTGACCGTACCGAAGTCGGATCAATCCTTAAAGACACAGCCACCAAGCTGAGTGGGACAAACACCAGTGCACGTGGCGGAGATAACGCGCGTACATCAGGAAGCACCACGTCGCGTTCTCCAAGGCCACGCGGAAGAGGTGATTATGAAGCTCGTAATCGCAGTCGTACACGATAGAGATAGAACCAAATTAACGGATGCACTTTTGCGGGAAGGCTTTCAGTTCACCCGGCTTGGATCATCCGGTGGATTCCTCAAAGAAGGTAATGTGACGCTCTTGATTGGGTGTGCCGACGCAGATGTAAACCGCGTTTTTGGATTGCTACGAGATTGCACACGAAAGAGAAAACAGTACATTAGTGTGCTTCCCCCTGATGCCGGACCCGCAGGGACGATTCTTCCATCCCCTGTAGAAGTAGAAGTCGGTGGTGCAGTGGCATTTGTCATGCCTATCGAAAGGTTTGAGACGTTCTAAACATGTTCGCTGGAGCGCTGTTTGCATAATGTTTTACGGAAATTTGAAGACAGTTTCCATGCTCAATCGCTTGATTGAAGCCAACACACTACCGCAATCGGTCCTCCTAACGGGACCAACGGGTGTTGGCAAAGCGACATTGGCTATCCAGCTGTCAATGTATCTGTTGTGCAACCACCGAACCGAAGGAGCCGCCTGCGGACAATGCGCATCCTGTACTCGGATCGCATCAAATGAACATCCCGAAGTCGCAATAATCGAACCTGATGGCGATATCACCAAAATCTGGCAACTCTGGACGCGATCCGGCCACGCTCCCGGTGCATTGGATTCATTGTCCTACCGTCCGGTTCTCGGAAAATGGAGAATCGTCATCATTACGGCAGCCCATACGCTCAATGATGAATCTGCGAACTCGATTTTGAAGGTACTCGAGGAACCGCCCGGATACGTCCAGTTCTTTCTTTGTAGTCCGAGTCAGTCTGCAGTACTGCCAACAATTTCAAGTCGGTGTTTCTCCGTTCCCATTCCACCTATCCAGACCCAGTCAATTGTTTCGATGCTAACAAACGATTATGGTGTCAACGAGACCGTGGCAGTTGACGTTGCAAAGAGTTCCGCAGGCTGCCCGGGACGTGCCATTCGTGCCATTGACGATAGTGATATTAAGGACGTACGCGATCGTGCATCAGTCTGGGTGACCGATTTCCTTGAGAGTAACCGCCTTCAGGTTTACTTCTATGCTGAATCCTTGAGGAATATCGTTCCAAAATCGACACCTGAGGCAAACGTACGTCAGCTAGTTACTAAAGGACTAATTGCCGTCGCGGAAGCCTTTGGTAAGCAATTACATACGGGAACTTACCGCTTAAGTGCGGTGATGGAGTGTATTGACTTAACCATGGCAGCCGCACACACTGTTCAACGGAATGGTAATCCTCAAGTCGTTACAGAGGCTCTTGTTTCCAAGCTATCCAGAGTGTGTCACAGAAAATGATGCGCTTTCTTGTACCTGGTCTATCGTTAAGCGCCGACGTCGTCAGTGTCCCAGCCGAGGTTTGCCACCATGCTTTTCGTGTCAGACGCCTTCGCGTCGGTGAGACGTTTGTCCTAAATAATGGTCTGGGTGAAAGTTCACTTGCCGTTATTGATGAATGGTCATTTGGCAACGGACTTGCCCGCATCGTTGGTAAGCTGGACATCAAGACAGAACTACCGCTGGATATCGTCGTGTGTCAGGCACTTCCAAAATCTCCAGAACGCATCGAACAGGTTTTGCAACACGGAACAGAGCTGGGCGCCGCCGCGTTTCACGTTTTTGCCGGCGATCGCAGCGTTGCACGACTTGAAACAAAAGAGAAGGTAGCAAAACGTCTTGACCGCTGGAACAGCATTATCAGGTCTGCAGCCGAGCAGAGTGGACGTGCAGTTTTACCGGCAATTTCTTGGCACGCGAACATTACGGATGCCATAGCATGTCTGGACTTTCCCCTGCTCGTGCTACACGAGGAGGCGAACACTTCACTTCGTTCTGTCGTTAAGTCTGCGATCGCATCATCTAATGGCTTAGCCTTGATCGTCGGACCTGAAGGCGGTCTGTCACCAGCGGAGGTGGATGCTTGTAAGCGTAAGGCCGGCACAGCCATATCTCTTGGAGCACGAATCCTGCGTACAGAAACAGCAGCGCTAGCAGCAATAGCACAACTTTCATTCGCATTTGAGAGTGAACTAGAAGACAGTTGAGCCCTGTAGATATTCTTTACGTGGTACTAGGACCAATCTTTTTGTTGGTCATTGGTGGTGCATTCGTCCAGTTGCGAACCCCGATTGACATCAAGCCGCTTGCAACGCTTCAAATTAGAGTACTGGTGCCTGCTTTTCTTTTGGTTCGGCTGTCTGAGAGCTCGCTTAGTTGGGACGGAGTTTGGAAGGTTGCACTGGGAATCGCAGTCATCAAAATTATCATGGCTGCCATTGTTATGATCGGAGCAAGTCTCGCGAAACTCTCACGAGAAACAACCTTTGTCCTCTTGATTACAACGTGTGTCTTCAACGCTGGTAACTTTGGCATCCCTGTCGCAGAGCGAACATTCGGATCAAGTGGAGCCGCTGTCGAGGCAGTCGTCGTGTTAATGTCAAATTTCAGCCTTTGGGGCATTGGTTACGCAGTTATGTCGGCGCAGTCATCACCGGGACTCTCCTGGGTCAAGCACTACTTTAGCCTTCCAATGCCATATGCCTTTATCCTGGCGTTACTCATCAAGGCTACTGGGCTGCATCTGCCAGAGCCAATTTGGTCACCAATCAGATGGTGTGCCGATGCCGTCGTCCCGGTTGCTCTGCTAACCCTCGGAATGCAGCTGGCTAAGCAAGCGCGCTGGCCAAACCTGCAGTTCGTGTCTGTTGCTGTGGTGGCAAAGCTTGTTGTAATGCCTGTGATCGCTTGTGGTGTATGTATCGCATTAGGGTATTGGTCATGGCCGGGGGCACAGATGGTTTTGGCAGCATCAAGCCCATCAGCAGTGAATGCAGTCCTCCTTGCTGTAGACCAAAAAGCAGATGTGGAACGAACTACGGACATCGTGTTTTGGACGACCGCACTTGCATCTGTTACAGTACCAATCGTCATTTGGCTGCTTTACTGGTTCAATGGACAACAGCTTCCTAGAGCGTGGAATTAATTAACTATGGTTCGGATTAAAATGTGTGGGATGACAACGCCCCAAGACGCAGCCGCGGCGGCAGAAGCAGGAGCTTCGTCCATCGGTATCATCGCTTTTGAAAGCAGTCCACGATATCTTCCACCATCAGGAGTAGCCGCGATTCGACGTGTATTGCCTCCATGGGTAAGCATCACTGTTGTTGCGCCAGATGCGGATATTGCTTCAAAATACGATGCCGATGTATGGCAGCTATACAAAATGCCGCAGCAGGATCCCGGAGTACCGATCATCTATGCTCTGCGCGTCGCCCCAGCATCACAAGTTGAAGCATTAGTGAACGCGCCTGATTTTGCACGAGCACTTCTTTTTGATGCCTACCACCCAAACCTAATGGGCGGCTCGGGTAGCGTAATCGATGACTCCATCGCATCGAGACTCTTCTCTGAAACCTGCAGAGTGCCCCGCATCCTCGCAGGAGGATTGACTCCAGATAATGTTGGTCCGGCTGTACAGAAGTTTTCTCCGTGGGGAGTGGATGTTTCCTCCGGTATCGAATCCGCTCCCGGGGTCAAGTGTCACTCAAAGATACTGGCGTTTGCAAAGTCAGCCTTTGGTAAATACCGCTGTTAAGCTGGTTCCCGATGATCATCTAGCGACTTACTTGTCAGTCTTCGGTTTGATGACTTCACGTTCGATGAATGGGTTGTCCGATGGCGCCGTAACATCGCTGGGTTCAGGCGAAACAACTTTGTTTGACTTTCCTTTGACGTACCGCGTATCCCGGTCCTGATTGGCAACAAGAAAGTCAAGGATACCGTTCGCCACGGCAACACCAATAGCTTGCTGCGTTGCTGGAGTTGCAAGTGCAGCGGCATCAGAGGCGTTACTCATAAATCCAGCCTCAACCAAGACGCCAGCGCTTGAACTAAGCCGTAGCACCGCAAAACCGTCATTTTTATAAACAGTCTTATCAGAACGGATTCCTAGTTTTTTGATCGCACCAACTTCAGCTCCTAATCGATCCGAAATCTTCGATGCAAGGTCCATGCACGGCTGAGAGTCCATATGATAGAAGACAAGGCTTCCGTTAACGGCTGAGCTTCTTGCCGCATCATTACAATGAATGGACACAAAAGCATCTGCATCGACCCTGTTACTGATAGCGGGACGTTCCTTTAGTCCTGGGTCGACATCATTGTCGCGTGTGATTACAACGTTAGCTCCAAGAGCATCAAGTCTCGAAGCTGTCGCTATTGCCATGGGAAGCGTATTATGCTTTTCGAGACGCCCATCGACTCCTTTTGTCCCGGTGCTACCGTTTCCACCGTGGCCGGGATCTACAAGAATCGTTCTGCCGGAGAGCGGCAAACCAGTTTCGCCAACCTGTTCACGCAGCGAAACTTTCAGCCGTCCCTTTGGATCTACGCTAACCATAAATCGGGTTGCCTGATTCAATGTAACCGTCAACCGCCCGCCCCATCCCAGACCAGTCTTCCACTCACATTCGCCCAGCAACGCGTTGTCAATCTTTGTGAATAATTCAGCCATCATTGCATTTGAATCATCAACACTAAGATCGAGGATGAACTGATTTCCTACAATCACCGGACGAAACCACGGCAGCTTTGGAGATTCGATGACAAAGTCTATGCCATGCGGACTTGCGATGGCCTCGGCACGTGTAACGGCGGTGACAAATGGTGCTGTCGTAAGCGGTAATGCAGCGGACCGAAGAACCGGAGCCGGTACAGACTTTGGTCCCACAGTGACGGCGGCAGGCAAAGGTTCCGCTGCAACTGCTGTAACTATCCATTCGGCGGCACTCTCCCCCTGCAGCAGCCTGAACTTGTCAACCTCCTGCGACTCAATAACGACGCGTGCTATGTTGTCCTGAAACTGTCCGATACGCACATTTTGGTATGTTGCACCTGCCGGAACTTCCGGTCGGGCAACATCGTTGATTGCAGCTCCCGGGATATCGATGATTATCTTTCCAGATGCTTTGTCGCGGACAAGGTTTGGACGAATCGGAATGTGGGATGTGATTCTGATCGATTCCTTTTCTGCGAATACCGCTGAAACGGATGTTTGCAATCGCACTAAGGGGAGTTTTGGATCGACCAAGATGCGTGATTTCGTGGCACTCGCGATGTCAGAGAGGCGGACCATTCCATCCCATGGGTGTCCAGGAGCCGTGGTTTTTTCTAACCGAACTGTCCCGATTCCCGCAGCCGTGACTTCGATCGCGCCAGACTGATCCAGTTCCGTTACACCCAGCCCTAAAATCTCCAACGACTGGTGATCGACATAGATTGTTCCATCTGTACTTCGCCATGCTGAAGAAACATCACCGACGGGCATCAACATCCCACGGGGAGACAATATTTGAAAAGGCCGTACCGTGGTTGTCAGTCTTGTAGAACGACCGGAACGACTTGGAGGCGCAGGCTTTGCCTTGGTCTGCTGTAATGCTGGAGAACTGCGAAGAAAAACCAACGGTAATACAGCTAATACACCAAGTACGTCCATGCTGTATCTTCACTCAAGTATTCTCATTCGACAAGTCAATAATACGAAAATCCGGACCTCACATGGAAGTCCGGATCGATAGTGGAGGCGCGGGGACTCGAACCCCGGTCCGAAGCCAGAGCAGCACAGACGTCTACGAGCGTGTCAAGCATTTTATTGTCGTCTGATGATCGCCCACTTGCAGGCTATCAATCATCCCAAGCCCCGTTTACTTCCCCCAGTGATCGGCGCACTACACTGATAGGTATCCGAGTAAGTTATCGCCCGCAACAGTCCCCTCGGAACGGACAGTCTTGGACGGCTTAATGTATTAGATTAAGCAAGCACGCAACTTGCGTTGCGGGCGGTTGCAAAGTTGTTTTTTGCATTTGTTTTTTTGCCGGTATTAACGAGGCCTCCGGCGCCTCGGCTCGCAATCTGACCCAACTGTACCCCGTCTACTCCAATCGCCCCCCTTTAGTAACGACACTCAATATATCGTACGCGTGTTCAGTTTTGTGACGTTCCACCAATACAATGAAATACCCGTCCCCAAGCAAATCCTGCACACATAGAGCACCAACCTATGCATCCCTGGGATTATGCACTGATGCCGCGATGCCTTTCTAAATATTGCATTGTTGCAGCATGGAAGTCACAGGCATCCTTAGAAGAACACGATTCCTGAACGTCCAAACCACTACGCCATTCCTCACCGGCAGCCATCATCGCAACACGGGACCAAACATCTACGACGGCATCGCGGCAATAGCCCCCACCACCAAGAATCACGATTGGGATACTCCCGAATGACATTAGTAGCTTATGGACCGTATCCAACCACTCCCAACGGGTCATCACCAAATGACCAAGCGGATCCTCTGCGAGAGCATCCGCTCCGAGCTGTAGCACAATCGCATCCGGCTTGAACAGCTCCCTGACTTGTCCGGTGACGGCCTGAACCGTCGAACACCAGACATCGCCACCAGTGTTTGGCGAAAAAGGAACATTCCAAACACTGTCCACAGCACTACCTATTCCACGATCCTGGACATTTCCCGTTCCAGGAAACAGCCAAGCACCACTTTCGTGAAAACTAAGCGTCAGAACATCGGGATCCGAACGAAACAGCGCTTCGACCCCATCACCATGATGAACATCAATATCGAGATACATTACACGTTGGTGCCCGTGTGCCTTCAGAGCATTGATTGCAACAGCAATGTCTGACAGGATACAAAAGCCGCTTGCATGATCAACATGTGCGTGATGTAGACCACCTGCAAAGTTGATAGCCCTGGAATATTGTTTTCCTGACACAAGTTGAGCGCAGTCCAGTGAGCCACCACAATACAAGAGTCCATTTTCCCACATTCCAGCAAATGCAGGTGTATCACCGGGACCCAATCCGAAGCGGGATAGTGGAAGGTTTCTGTCACCAGCCGATGCCAACTTTACGACTTGAATATAGTCTGGTGAGTGGATTGCAAGCACATCAGATTCCATGCAGGGAGTTGGCACATGTAAATCCATAGCGCGGTCAAAACAGCCCTGATCCCTCAGCACGGCGCAAATGTCTACGAGCCTTGACTGCTGCAGGGGATGGCGCGGTCCGAGGTCATAGCAGGCATACAGATCAGAATGAATGTACGCAGTCTTTATCATCTATGTGATACTACCCGGAACATACAAGGACGTTCGAAAGTACAATCAGCCATGGATCAAACTTTAAATGCGTTTGCAATGGCGCAACAGCAGCTTCACGCAGTGGCTGATCTGATGGGACTCGAGTCTGATGTCACATCTGTTCTACAAATGCCAAAGCGTGAACTAACGGTTCACTTTCCGGTTCGAATGCGGGATGGCAACATCCAGACCTTCACTGGCTACCGGGTTCACCATAATCTGACACGTGGCCCTGCTAAAGGTGGAATTCGCTATCATCCTGCCACTGATATCGATGAGGTTCGCGCGCTGGCATTTTGGATGACAATCAAGTGCGCTGTGGTGAATATTCCGTTTGGAGGCGCAAAAGGTGGTGTCGTATGCGATCCTACCAAGTTAAACACAGATGAACTTGAACGCCTCACCAGACGCTATACATCGGAAATTGCCATTCTGCTGGGTCCGGATAAGGATATTCCCGCACCCGATATGGGAACCAATGGTCAAACTATGGCTTGGATTCTCGATACTTACTCGGCTCTGAAAGGCACCACTGTACCTGCGGTTGTGACCGGGAAGCCGATAAGTGTAGGAGGTTCTGAAGGGCGTGTCGAAGCAACAGGACGTGGTGTGGTCACGATTACGCGTGAAGTATTGCGGTCACTCAATATGCAGCTTCCTGGTGCAACCATCGCGGTTCAAGGCTACGGAAATGTTGGGTCAGCCGCGGCGGTCTTGTTTCACCTGAGCGGAGCAAAAGTCGAGGCCGTATCCGATGTCAATGGAGCGATTTATCGTAAAGGTGGGATCGACATTATCGCGTTGCAGGACTTCGTTCGTATAAACAAATCCGTCGTTGGTTTTCCGGATGCCGAGCCGATACCCGCTGACGACGTACTGACTATGCAGGTGGATGTTCTGGTACCTGCGGCGCTCCAACATGTGATTACCGCTGATAATGCAAACCAGGTGAAAGCCAAGGTGGTTGTGGAAGGAGCAAATGGTCCAACAACTCCTGATGCAGATGTTATATTGCGGAATAAAGGTGTAACAGTAGTCCCTGATGTACTGGCCAACGCTGGTGGCGTCACAGTGAGTTACTTTGAGTGGGTCCAGGGTCTTCAGAGCTTCTTTTGGACGGAGAGCGAGGTTAATTCTCGCCTCGAACAAATTCTTATCAGGGCGTATCAGCAGGTCCACCGCGCAGCGCAGCATCACAAGGTCGACTTGCGTATGGGTGCATACATCGTCGGTGTCGGCCGGGTTGCCGAAGCTATAAAGTCAATGGGTATCTACCCTTAGAAAGTTACAATATGTCAATTATCCATCGACCTTTCGGAGCCACCGGAGAGACTCTTTCGATCATAGGTATTGGCGGTGTTACCGTCGTTGGTCATGACTCAGCAGCGTCAAGCAGGTTGTTTGATGAAGCATTGGATTCTGGCGTCAATTACGCCGATGTCGCACCCAGTTACGGTGTGGATCAGGAAACTGAGAAACGATTTGGTGATGCACTGGTAGGTCGACGGGATCGCGTGTTTCTTGCGTGCAAGACAGGTGAGCGTGGAGCGGAAGGCGCTCGCATTGAGCTTGAGCGCAGCCTTCAACACTTGAAAACAGATCGGATTGATCTTTATCAACTCCATGCGATAACGAGTGTGGATGAAGTCGAACGGGCATTTGCTCATGATGGCGCGATGAAGACTATCGTACGTGCACAGCAAGATGGCAAGATTCGACACATTGGGTTTAGCGCCCATTCAGTGGAAGCAGCACTGAGAGCCCTCGAGTTGTTTCCATTTATGAGTGCTCTGTTCCCCGTCAACTTCGTAACAACGTTTGCCGGGAACTTTGGCCCTCAGATTATTGATGCATGCAAGGGTAAGGGAGCAGCCCGCCTCGCTCTCAAGGCGATGGCAATGACGCATTGGAAGGACGGTGAACACCGTCACTTTCCGAATTGTTGGTACTCGCCCATATCCGACGAGAGACTTTCTGAACTAGCACTTCGGTGGACACTATCGCAGGATGTAACCGCTGCAGTTCCACCTGGGGATCCGATTCTTTTCCGTCGGGCATTGACATATGCACAACGGTTCAGTCCTGTTTCCCAAGATGAGGTTGAGGAGCTGAAGCAAGTTGCGATGCAACAAGTTCCTATATTTTCGTACTAACCAAGTAGAATCGGGGAGTCCATGTAGACTCCCCGAACAAGCAACTTCTACCGGATTGGTCGTTTACCCCTAACCTGTTCCGGTGCCGCCATCCGAAGACCCGCCGCCAAACCAAGACCAGCGGTTGTACTTTTCCACACTGCCATCTGCATAGCGGATAACAACATTCCCTTCCGCATCCCATGTGATAGTGGCCGGCAGCAATGGGTCATTGCCCTCGATGCGTGCCTTTCCGCTGCCATCGGCATAGAATTCGAATGTTGATTTGTATCCATCACTGGTTTCGATCAGCGATGAACCAGAGCCATCCATACGATAGGTTCCGGTGTACTTTGACCATTCGCCTGACGCAAGCGTAGTACTTGAGCTGTATGTATAGTCACCTGTCGCTACGTATGTACTAAATCCCTTATCGACCGTTCCATCGCTGGATCGACTCTCATAGTTGGACCGATACGTACCGTCAGCTTCCGATTCTGTAATGTATTCACCGGATGCGACAGCGAGCGGACCTTTCTCGAATCGATAACGATGTGAGAATACGATTGGGAAGATGGTCCAATCGGTGGGCATAACAGATTCAGCAAATCCAGCAGGCTCTGACTTAGCTTCATCAATGTACATGTCTTGCCGGTAAAGTTCCGGCGTCATCTTTACATCAACCCACAGCTGTAACCATTCATCATAGTAAAAGTACGAATAGTTCGAGTCATCAGGTGGAAGAAACTGCCGCGTCCGGCCGGATAGACCCACTCCGCCGATATTTCGGAAGTACATATCAAGACGAGGCGCTGCGACATTCCCTTCCCCACCAGCGACACCTCCACCGAGGTTCATCGACAATGACGGCGCATTTCCACTGGTTTGTCCATCAGCACCGAGCATGGACTTAATGATTGACTTTGCCTTTGCCCGAGTGCCTCCGTTGGTTGGATACGGCATAACACCACCACCGCAACCCTGTAGAATGAATGGCAACAGCAAAGAACCAAGAATCAACGTTTTTCGCTTCATTTCAAGCCCCTCTTGTACGAAAATACAACTAAACCCGTCAAACTACACCCAAACTACATAAACCATATTCAACTGAATCGACCAATGCCTCCCACGAAGCCT